>NZ_RCOM01000022.1 GCF_003667225.1 Kocuria rhizophila | reverse complement strand
GGGTGCGCTGTGGCGCCCGTGGGAGGGCTCAGTCACGGGAGGCCCCCTGGGCGGCACGCTCACGCAGGGTCTGCTCGTGCTCCTGCAGGGAGGTCACGGACCACGAGTACTGCCGCTGCGCGGTGATGGCCTGCAGCGCGGCACCGAGCTCCGAGACCGTGGTCATCATGGGGACACCCACCGAGGTGGCCGCCGCGCGGATCTGGTAGCCGTCCCCGCGCGCCGCCTGGCCGCCGGAGGGGGTGTTGAAGATCAGGTCGATCTTCCCGTCCGTGATCAGGTCCGCCACTGTGGGCTCGTCGCCCTCGGCGTCCGCGATCTTGGCCACCACCGTGGACTCGATGCCGTTGCGGCGCAGCACCTGCGCGGTGCCGCCCGTGGAGACGATCTCGAAGCCCAGGTCCGCGAACATCTTGACCGGGATCACCGCGGAGCGCTTGTCCTTATTCGCCACCGAGACGAACAGGGATCCCGAGGTGGGCAGCGGACCGCCCGCGGCGGCCTGCGCCTTGGCGAACGCGGTGTCGAAGTACTTGTCCACGCCCATGACCTCGCCCGTGGAGCGCATCTCGGGACCGAGAAGCGAGTCCACCACGGTGCCCTCCGGCGTGCGGAACCGGGCGAACGGCAGCACGACCTCCTTGACCGCCGTGGGCGTGCCCTCGGGCAGCGTGGTGCCGTCGTGGTCCGCGGGCAGCACACCCTCGGCGCGCAGCTGCGCCACCGTGCGCCCCGTGCCGATCAGCGCGGCGGCCTTGGCCATCTGCACGCCCGTGGCCTTGGAGACGAACGGCACCGTGCGCGAGGCGCGCGGGTTGGCCTCGATCACGTACAGCACGTCCGAGGCGAGCGCGAACTGCAGGTTGATCAGACCCTTCACGCCCACGCCGCGGGCAATGGCCTCGGTGGCCGCGCGGACGCGTTCGACCACGTCCGGGGCGAGCGTGATGGGCGGCAGCACGCACGCGGAGTCGCCGGAGTGGATCCCGGCCTCCTCGATGTGCTCCATGATCCCGCCCACGTAGCAGTCGCGGCCGTCGAACAGCGCGTCCACGTCGATCTCGATGGCGTCCTCGAGGAACTTGTCGATCAGCGCGGGACGGCTGGGGCTGACCTCCGTCGCGTTCTCCAGGTAGGTCTTCAGGGAGGCCTCGTCGTAGACGATCTCCATCCCGCGGCCACCCAGCACGTACGAGGGGCGCACGAGCACGGGGTAGCCGATCTCGTGGGCGATCCGGCTGGCCTCCTCGAAGTCGTACGCCGTGCCGTTCTTGGGCTGGCGCAGACCGGCTTCCGTGAGCACGCGGGCGAACTCCCCGCGGTCCTCCGCGAGGTCGATGGCCTCGGGGCTCGTGCCGAGGATCGGCACCCCCGCGGCCTTGAGGTCCGCCGCGAGCTTGAGCGGGGTCTGACCGCCCAGCTGCACGAACACGCCCAGCAGTCCGCCGGAACGGCGCTCGGCCTCCACGACCTCCATGACGTCCTCGAAGGTCAGCGGCTCGAAGTACAGCCGCGTGGAGATGTCGTAGTCCGTGGACACGGTCTCCGGGTTGCAGTTGACCATCACGGTCTCGTACCCGGCCTCGCGCAGCACCATGGAGGCGTGCACGCACGAGTAGTCGAACTCGATGCCCTGACCGATCCGGTTGGGACCGGAGCCCAGGATCATCACCGAGGGCTTCTCGTGCGGGGCCACCTCCGTCTGCTGGTCGTACGAGGAGTAGTGGTACGGGGTGAACGCCTCGAACTCCGCGGCGCACGTATCCACCGTCTTGTAGACCGGGCGGATGTTCAGGGCGTGGCGCACGCCGCGCACCACGGACTCGTCCAGGTGCACGAGCTCCCCGATCTGGGCGTCCGAGAAGCCGTGGCGCTTGGCCTCGCGCAGGGTCTCCGGGTGCAGGTCCGGGTCCTCACGGATCATGTCCGCGGTCTCGTTGAGCAGCTGGATCTGGTCCAGGAACCACGGGTCGATGGACGTGGCCTCGAAGACCTGCTCCACCGTGGCGCCGGCCAGCAGCGCGCGCTGCACGTTGCGCAGCCGCTCGGTTGTGGTCTCCTCGGTCCTGGAGACCAGCCGGGCCACCGTGTTGGGGCCGGGCTCCACGGCCGGGCGCGCGAAGCTGAAGGAGGACCCCTTCTGCTCGAGCGAGCGCATGGCCTTCTGCAGCGCCTCCGTGAAGTTGCGCCCGATCGCCATGGCCTCGCCCACCGACTTCATGGTGGTGGTCAGCGTGGGGTCCGCCGCCGGGAACTTCTCGAACGCGAAGCGCGGGACCTTGACCACCACGTAGTCCAGCGTGGGCTCGAAGCTCGCCGGGGTCTTGCGGGTGATGTCGTTGGGGATCTCGTCCAGCGTGTAGCCCAGGGAGAGCTTGGTGGCGATCTTGGCGATCGGGAAGCCCGTGGCCTTGGACGCGAGTGCCGAGGAGCGGGACACGCGGGGGTTCATCTCGATCACCACGATGCGCCCGGTGGACGGCTCCACGGCGAACTGGATGTTGCACCCGCCGGTGTCCACACCCACCTCGCGGATCACGGCGATCGCGATGTCGCGCATGCGCTGGTACTCGCGGTCGGTGAGGGTCAGCGCCGGGGCCACCGTCACGGAGTCACCGGTGTGCACGCCCACGGGGTCCACGTTCTCGATCGAGCACACGACCACCACGTTGTCGTTGGCGTCGCGCATCATCTCCAGCTCGTACTCCTTCCACCCCAGGATGGACTCCTCCAGGAGCACCTCCGAGGTGGGCGAGTACTGGATGCCGGCGCCCGCGATGCGGTGCAGGTCCGTCTCGTTGTACGCGAGCCCGGAACCGAGCCCGCCCATGGTGAAGGACGGGCGCACCACCATGGGGTAGCCCAGCTGCTCGGCGGCGGCGAGCGCCTCGTCCATGGAGTGCACGATCACGGAACGCGCGGACTCGGCGCCGCAGCGCTCGACGACGCCCTTGAACGCCTCACGGTCCTCGCCCAGGTTGATGGCGTCCACGTCCGCGCCGATGAGCTCCACGCCGTACTTCTCCAGGGCGCCGTTGGCGTCCAGGGCGAGCGCGGTGTTCAGGGCGGTCTGCCCGCCCAGGGTGGGCAGGACGGCGTCGGGCCGTTCCTTGGCGATGATCTTCTCGACCGTCTCCGGGGTGATGGGCTCCACGTAGGTGGCGTCCGCGAACTCGGGGTCGGTCATGATGGTGGCCGGGTTGGAGTTCACCAGGATGACGCGCAGCCCCTCGTCCTTGAGCACGCGCAGGGCCTGGGTGCCGGAGTAGTCGAACTCGGCGGCCTGCCCGATCACGATGGGCCCGGAGCCGATCACCAGGACGCTGTTGAGGTCTTTCCTGCGGGGCATCAGTTGTCTCCTGCTTCCGAGCCGGAGCCCTGGGAGGCCCGGTCCATCATGTCCACAAAACGGTCGAAGAGGTACGCGGAGTCGTGGGGCCCCGCGGCGGCCTCTGGGTGGTACTGCACGGAGAACGCGGGGATGTCCTCGCAGCGCAGGCCCTCCACCACGTTGTCGTTGAGCCCCACGTGGGACACCGAGACACGCCCGTAGCGCTGCTCGGGTGCGGTCACGGTCTCCCCCACCGGCGCGTCCACCGCGAAGCCGTGGTTCTGGGAGGTGATCTCCACGGTGCCGGTGGCCAGGTCCTTGACGGGCTGGTTGATGCCCCGGTGGCCGAAGGTGAGCTTGTAGGTCCCGAAGCCCAGCGCACGGCCCAGCAGCTGGTTGCCGAAGCAGATCCCGAAGAACGGGATGCGGGCGTCCAGGACCTCGCGCAGCAGCTCGACCTGGTCCTCCGCGGTGGCGGGGTCCCCCGGGCCGTTGGAGAAGAACACGCCGTCCGGGCCCAGCTCGCGCAGCTGCTCGAAGGTCGTGGCCGCGGGCACCACGTGCACGCGCACGCCGCGCTCGGCCAGCCGCTGCGGGGTCATGGACTTGATGCCCAGGTCCACGGCGGCGACCGTGTGCTTCACGGGTGCGTCCCAGCCGTGCTCGGCGGGCTCCACCGTGTAGGACTCGTCCGTGCTGACCTGCTCGGCGAGCGCCCGACCGGCCATCGCGGGCTGCTCCGAGACCAGCCGCACGAGCTCGGGGACGGGCCGTGCGGCGTCGTCGCCGGCGAAGATCCCGGCGCGCATCGCACCCTTGTCCCGCAGGTGGCGCGTGAGGGCGCGCGTGTCCACGCCCTGGATGCCGGTGACGCCCTGTGCGGCGAGCTCCTCGTCCAGCGTGCGCTCGCTGCGCCAGTTGGAGGGGCGGCGCGCGGGGTCGCGCACCACGAAGCCGTTGACCCAGATCCGCCGGGACTCCATGTCCTCGGTGTTGATTCCGGTGTTGCCGATGTGGGGTGCGGTCTGGATGACGATCTGACCCGCGTAGGAGGGGTCGGTGAGGGTCTCCTGGTAGCCGGTCATGCCGGTGGCGAAGACGGCCTCCCCGAACGCCGTGCCGGGAGCACCCCAGGCGCGGCCCTCGAAGGCGCTGCCGTCCTCCAGCACCATCACGGCCGGTGCGTTGCGTGGTGAGTTCATGGCGAACTCCTTTCGTTCAGCAGGTGTGGTCTCGAGCCGGTGCCGCCGTGGGGCGGCGCCGGTGCGGGGTTCTCAGGCGTTCAGCAGGGCCGACGCCGCGTCCTCCAGTTCGTGCGACCCCTCGCCCGTGCGGGCGCGGAAGCCGGTGTCCACGCGCGTGTCCCCGAGGTCCCAGGTGAACACCACGAGCCCGTCACGCTCCACGAACTTGCCCACCATCCCGGAGGTGGTGGACACGGCGCGCAGGTCGCGGCGCGGGATGAACACGTCCGGGGCGCCCTGGCGGTTGATGAACACGCCGTCCGGGGCCACCACGGCCTCGGCGTTCGTGCGCACCCCCAGGCCGTGGCGCGCAATGCGCTCGAGCGGCTGGTCGGTGTAGGTGGTGACCACGTACATCCCGTCCACCCGTGTGGTGGCCCGGCTCATCAGGTCCCGGGGTGCGGGCGTCACCTCGGCGACGTCGGACTGGCGCCGCACACGGCCCCGCCAGCCCCACCAGATCAGGGCGAAGAGCACCACCACGATGACCAGGGTGAGCAGGGTGGGGACGAGCTTGTCCGACATGGGGAGACAACCTTTCAGGGAGGACGGTGCGGATCAGCGGGCCACGGGGGTGGTCAGCTCACCGTCACGGACCACGGGGTGGCCGCGGTAGAAGGTGGCGCGCACCCCGCCCGGGAGGGTCATCCCCCGGTACGGGCTGTTGCGCGCCTTGGAGGCGTGGTGCGCCGGGTCCACGGGGGTGGCGCCGGCGGGGTCCCACAGCACGATGTTGGCCACGGAGCCGGGGGCGAGGTCCTGGCCCTGGTCCGTGAGACCGAGGATCTGCGCGGGGCGGCGGGACATGATCTGCGCGACCCGCTCCCACCCGATCATCCCGGTGTCCACGAGGGCGTGCTGGACCACGGCCAGGGCGGTCTCCAGCCCCGTCATGCCGTGGGCCGCGCAGCTCCACTCGCACTCCTTGTCCTCCGTGGTGTGCGGGGCGTGGTCCGTGCCGATCACGTCGATCGTCCCCTCGGCCACCGCACGGCGCAGGGCCTGGACGTCCTCGTCCGTGCGCAGCGGCGGATTGACCTTGTAGACGGGGTCGAACGTGCGCACCAGCTCGTCGGTGAGCAGCAGGTGGTGCGGGGTGGCCTCGGCGGTCACGGTCACGCCGCGCTCCTTGGCCCACCGCACGATCTCCACGGACCCGGCCGTGGAGAGGTGGCAGATGTGCAGCCGGGAGTCCACGTGCTGGGCCAGCAGGACGTCGCGGGCGATGACCGCCTCCTCCGCGACGGCGGGCCAGCCGGTGAGCCCGAGGTCCGCGGACACGGTGCCCTCGTTCATCTGGGCGCCCTCGGTCAGGCGGGGCTCCTGGGCGTGCTGGGCGATGATGCCGTCGAAGGCCTTGACGTACTCCAGGGCCCGGCGCATCAGGACGGGGTCGTGCACGCACTTGCCGTCGTCGGAGAACATCCGCACCCCGGCGCGGGACTCCGCCATCGCGCGGATCTCGGACAGCTGCTCGCCCTCCAGCCCCACGGTCACCGCGCCCACCGGGTGCACGTCCGCCCAGCCGGCGTCCCGGCCCAGCTGCCAGACCTGCTCGACCACGCCGGCGGTGTCCGCCACGGGGTTCGAGTTGGCCATCGCGAAGACCGCCGTGTACCCGCCCCGGGCCGCGGCCCGGGTGCCGGACTCCACGGTCTCGGCGTCCTCCCGGCCCGGCTCGCGCAGGGGGGTGTGCATGTCCACGAGGCCCGGCAGGGCGATGAGCCCGGAGGCGTCGAGGACCTCGGCGTCCGCGGGGACGTCCAAGGAACCGGGGGCGCCCACGGCGGCGATCCGCCCGTCCACGACGAGCAGGTCCGCGGGGTCACCGCCCTCGGGGCGGGCGTTGCTGATCAGGTGGCAGCTCATGAGGACCTCAGTTCTCGCTCGGGTTCGGGGTGCTCTCGTCGCCGGAGAGCAGCAGGAAGAGGACGGCCATGCGCACGGACACGCCGTTGGCCACCTGCTCCAGCACGGTGGAGCGCGGGGAGTCGGCGGCCTCGGAGGAGATCTCCAGCCCGCGGTTCATGGGCCCGGGGTGCATGAACACGGTGGGTGCCCCCATGGCCTCGAGGCGGTGCACGCGCTGGGCGGTGAGCCCCCAGCCTCGCGTGTACTCGGCCTCGCTCGGGAAGAACGCCGCGTTCATCCGCTCGCGCTGCAGCCGCAGCATCATCACGGCGTCCGGTGCCTCGGCCAGCACGGCGTCCAGGTCGTAGCTGATCTCGCACGGCCACGTGTCCGTGGCCACGGGCACCAGGGTGGGCGGGGCCACCAGGGTGACACGCGCGCCCAGGGTGGTCAGCAGCCACACGTTGGAGCGGGCCACGCGGGAGTGCAGCACGTCCCCCACGATCACCACGTGCATGCCCTCCAGGTCCATGCCGGTGCTCGCCACCCCCGTGGCGCGCGAGCGGACCCGGCGCAGGGTCATGGCGTCCAGCAGGGCCTGGGTGGGGTGCGCGTGCTTGCCGTCCCCGGCGTTGACCACGGCGGCGTCGATCCACCCGGAGTCCGCGAGCTGCTGCGGGGCACCCGAGGAGCCGTGGCGGATCACCACCGCGTCCGCGCTCATGGCCATCAGCGTCTGGGCGGTGTCCTTCAGCGACTCGCCCTTGGACACCGAGGAGCCCTTGGCGGAGAAGTTGATCACGTCCGCACTGAGCCGCTTCGCGGCGGTCTCGAAGGAGATCCGCGTGCGGGTGGAGTCCTCGAAGAACAGGTTCACCACGGTGCGCCCGCGCAGAGCGGGCAGCTTCTTGACCTCGCGGGAGGACACGGCGGCCATCTGGTCCGCGGTGTCCAGGATCCGCACGGCATCCGCGTACGACAGGTCGGTGGTGCTCAGCAGGTGCTTCACGCGGGCTCACCCGCCCGTCCCGGCACGGGCGACGACGCCGTACGCCCGGGTGCGCGGGCGACGTCGGCATCCGAGGCCACCGGCGCATCGATGACCACGCAGTCCTCGTGGCCCGCGTCCCGGGATCCGGGGTCGGTCTCGCGCAGCAGCACGCGCACCTTCTCGCGGGAGGACGTGGGGAGGTTCTTGCCCACGTGGTCCGCGCGGATGGGCAGCTCGCGGTGGCCGCGGTCCACCAGGACCGCGAGCCGCACCACCGTGGGGCGGCCGAGGTCCACGAGGGCGTCGAGGGCCGCGCGGATGGTGCGCCCCGAGCACAGGACGTCGTCCACGAGCACCACGGTGCGCCCGTCGATCCCGGCGTCCGGGATCAGCGTGGGCTGCGGGGTGCGGGCGGGGTTCCTGCGCAGGTCGTCCCGGTACATGGTGATGTCCAGCTGACCGGTCGAGGTGGCGGCGTGGAAGCCGGGGTCGATCTTCTCCAGCCGGGCCGCCAGGCGCTGCGCGAGCGGGTAGCCGCGGCGGGCGATGCCCAGGAGCACGAGGTCCTCGGGGCCCCTGTTGGACTCCAGGATCTCGTGGGCGATCCGGGACAGGGCCCGGTCGATGTCGGATGTCGAGAGGATCACGCGGGAGGTGGTGGCCTCCGGTGCGCTCTCGGCGTGTTCGGGCACGCTCACGTGCCGCCTCCTTCCCCGCCTCACGGGACGGAATTTAAAGGGTGCGATCGGTCCTGAAGCTACCACACGCGAAACCCCGGCCCGTGGGAACCACGAACCGGGGCATCGTCTCAGTCGTCCAGCAAGGAGGGCTTGACCTTCTGCAGCCGCCCCAGCAGCCCGTTGACGAACCGGGGAGAGTCGTCGGTGGAGAGCTCTCGGGTGACGGCCACGGCCTCCGCGACGGCCACGCCGTCCGGGATCTCCGCGTTGTAGAGCAGCTCCCACGCGCCCACGCGCAGGGCGTTGCGGTCCACCGCGGGCATGCGCCCGAGCGCCCAGCCCTGGGAGTAGGTCTCCAGGAACTCGTCGATGTCCTCGCGGCGCTCGTCCACACCCTCGAGGATCTCCACGGTGTACGGGTTGATGGGCGAGGACGAGTTCTCGCGGCGGCGCACCAGGGCGTCGCGCACGGACTCGTTGCGCTGCTCGGCCTCGAAGAGGATCTCGACGGCGCGCACCCGCGCCTTGCTCCGTGCGCCGCTCACTCGTTGACGCGTCCCAGGTAGTCACCGGTGCGGGTGTCCACCTTGACCTTGGTGCCCTGCTCGAGGAACAGCGGGACCTGGATCTGGTAGCCGGTCTCCACGGTGGCGGGCTTGGTGCCGCCCGTGGAGCGGTCGCCCTGCAGACCGGGCTCGGTGTAGGTGATCTCCAGCACCACCGACGGCGGCATCTCGATGTACAGCGGCGCACCCTCGTGGATGGCCACAGTCACGTTCTGGTTCTCGAGCATGAAGTGGGCGGCGTCCCCGACCACCACGCCAGGCACGGTGATCTGGTCGTACGTGGAGTTGTCCATGAAGACGTAGTCGTCGCCGTCCTGGTACAGGTACTGGTACTCGCTGCGGTCCACCGTGGCGGTCTCGATCTTGGCACCGGCATTGAACGTCTTGTCCACCACCTTGCCGCTGGTCACGTTGCGCAGCTTGGTGCGCACGAACGCGCCACCCTTGCCGGGCTTGACGTGCTGGAACTCGATGGTCTGCCAGAGGTTGCCGTCGAGCTTGAGGATGGTGCCGTTCTTGATGTCGTTGCTGGTTGCCACGGTGTCACTTTCTCGTCGGGTACGTCGCCGCACTGGGTCCGGCTCGTGGAGCCGGACCAGTCTACCGCGTGCGGCCGGATCCCCCGGTGCGGGGGTGCGGGCGCCGCATGGGCCCCTCGTGTCAGTCGGCGATCTCCTGGTAGCACGCGAACAGGATGGCGGGGTCCGGGACCTCCATGGTCCGGGGGGCGCCGATCCGGTCCAGGACCACGAAGCGCAGCAGGCTGCCGCGGGTCTTCTTGTCCCGCTTCATGACCTCCAGCAGCCGGGGCCACTGGTCGGCGCGGTACGAGACCGGCAGGCCCAGGGAGGTGAGGATCTCGCGGTGCAGGACCACGGCGTCGTCGGACAGGCTGCCCGCGGCCCGGCCGAGCTCCGCCGCGAAGACCATGCCCACGGACACGGCCGCGCCGTGGCGCCACTGGTAGCGCTCGTTGTGCTCGATCGCGTGGCCCAGGGTGTGGCCGTAGTTCAGGTGCTCGCGCCGCCCGGACTCGCGCAGGTCCGTGGAGACCACGTCCGCCTTGACGCGCACGCTGCGCTCCACGAGCTCTCGCACCACGGCGGAGGAGCTGTCCCGGACCTCGGCGGGGTGCTCCTGGATCAGGGTGAGGATCTGCGGGTCCGCGATGAACCCGCACTTGACCACCTCGGCCATGCCCGTGAGCAGCTCGTTCTCGGGCAGGGTGGCCAGGGAGTCGAGGTCGCACACCACGGCGGCCGGCGGGTGGAAGGAACCCACCAGGTTCTTGCCCTCGGCGGTGTTGATCCCGGTCTTGCCGCCCACGGCCGCGTCCACCATGCCCAGCAGCGTGGTGGGCAGGTGCACCACCCGCACACCCCGCAGCCACGTGGCGGCCACGAAGCCCGCGAGGTCGGAGACGGCACCGCCGCCCACGGAGACCACAGCGTCGGTGCGCGTGAAGTCGGACTGGCCCATGATCTGCCAGCAGAAGGCCGCGACCTCCACGCGCTTGCCCTCCTCCGCGTCCGGGATCTCGGCCACGAAGCTCTGGATCCCCGCGGCACGCAGATCCTCCTGCACCACGTCGCCGGTGGCGCGCAGCGCGCGGGGGTGGATGATGAGCACCTTCTTGACGCGCTCCCCCAGCAGCTCGGGGACGCGGCCCAGCAGACCGTGGCCCACCAGGACGTCGTACTGGTTCTCGGGGGTGTCCCCTCGGACGGGGATCACGGTCTCGTTCATGCGGTGTGGTCCTTTCCTGGCTCGGAGCGCGCGGCGGCGCCCAGGGCGGTGTGCAGGTCGTGGGCGATCTGGGACGCCGAGCGCGGCGCGCGGGCGTCCAGGGTGATCGTGGCGAGCCGCTCGAACGTCTCACGGCGCTCGGCCATGATCTGGCTCCAGCGGGTCTCGGGGTCCGGCTGCAGCAGCGGGCGTGACGCGCCGCCCCGGATGCGGGGGCGCACCGTGGCCAGGTCCACGTCCAGGTACGCGACCGTCCGGCCCTCGAGCAGCGGCTGCACGAGCGGGGACATGGGTGCGCCGCCGCCCAGGGAGATCACGCCCTCGGCGTAGCGGGGGTCGTCCAGCAGCTCCGCCACGACCGCCGCCTCGAGGCGGCGGAACTCCGCCTCGCCCCGCTCTCGGAACAGCCTCGCAATGGCACCGTGGCGCGCCTCGATGACCTGGTCCGAGTCCGCGTGCGCCATGCCGTAGCGCCCTGCCAGGCACCGCGCCACCCGGGACTTCCCCGCCGCCATGGGCCCGATCAGCACCACGGGCAGGGGCGCCCGTGTCACGAGAGGTCCCCGCGCACCTCGTCCAGGGCGGCCAGTGCGGCGGGGTCCGCGAGCTCGGGCGAGGTCCGCAGCGCCTCCGGGATGGCCTCGAGGTAGGCGTCCCGGTTGCGCACCATCTCGGCGGCGGAGTCCCCGCCGAACTTCTCGAGGGCGGCCTCCGCGAGGACGAGCGCGACCATGGCCTCCGCCACGACTCCCGCCGCGGGCACGGCGCACACGTCCGAGCGCTGGTGGTGGGCCCGGGCGGGTTCGCCCGTGGCCACGTCCACGGTGTGCAGCGAGCGGGGCACCGTGGCGATCGGCTTCATGGCCGCCCGCACGCGCAACAGGTCGCCCGTGGACATCCCGCCCTCTATGCCGCCGGCGCGGTTGCTCACGCGGTGCACCGCGCCGTCGGCCCGGAGGGTCTCGTCGTGCGCCTGCGAACCCGGTCGCTCGGCCGTGCGGAAGCCGTCCCCGACCTCCACGCCCTTGATGGCCTGGATGCCCATGAGCGCCCCGGCCAGCCGCGAGTCGAGCCGCCGGTCCCAGTGGACGTAGGAGCCGAGCCCCGGGGGCATGCCCTCGGCCAGAACCTCGACGACCCCGCCCAGGGTCTCCCCGGCCTTGTGGGCGGCGTCCACCGCGGCGACCATCCGCTCGCTCGTCCCGGCGTCGAAGCAGCGCAGCGGATCCGCATCCAGCGCGGCGACGTCCCCGGGGCCGGGCAGCGGCGCACCGTCCGGCACGCGCACGTCCGCAATGGCCGTGGTGTGGGAGACCAGCCGGATGCCCAGTGCGGCGAGCACCTGCGAGGCCACCACGCCGACCGCCACCCGGGTGGCGGTCTCACGGGCCGAGGCGCGCTCCAGCACCGGGCGGGCCTCGTCGAAGCCGTACTTCTGCATGCCCGTGAGATCCGCGTGCCCCGGGCGCGGCCGGGTGAGCGGCGCGTTGCGGGCGCGGCCCTCCAGGACCTGCGGGTCCACGGGATCGGAGCTCATCACGTCCTGCCACTTGGGCCACTCCGTGTTGGCGATCTCGATGGCCACCGGGCCGCCCTGGGTGACGCCGTGGCGCACACCGCCCAGAACACGCACGCGGTCCTGCTCGAACTTCATGCGCGCCCCGCGGCCGTAGCCCAGACGGCGGCGGGCCAGGGCGTCCTGGACCATCCCGGTGGTCAGTTCCACACCGGCGGGCACGCCCTCGACGATCCCCACGAGCGCCTCGCCGTGGGACTCCCCGGCCGTGAGCCAACGCAACATCCAAGTCTCCAGTCCTCGAGGGGGATCCGGCGGATCCCCCGGTGGTCTTCAATCCGGCGGTCGAAAGATCGGAGGAGAACCCGTGGAACCCTCCGAGAGGTCCCGAGCACTGCGCGTCCGGCACCTGCCGGGCACCGGCGCTGCCCGACTCTGCGTTCTGCGGCTCAGGTGGAGCCGCTCGTCCGGGCTCCGGCGCTGGCCAGTTCTCCGGCTCTAGGCACGCCGTGCAACCGACGCGCCCGTTCACTCGGGCCGACGACGCTCCTGCGCGCGGCGCACCCGTTCCGGCACCGTGCGCTCCGGGCGGCCGACCGCGCGGCACATGGCCGCGGTCACGCATGCTTCCCGGGGCAGCTCCTGGTGGGGCCCGCCCCCGACGAACCAGCGCAGCTGGTCCACCGCCTGGAAGATCAGCATATCGACACCCGGTGCGATCGCTCCCCCGGCGTGCTGCCACGCGGCGGCCAGCTCGGAGGGCCACGGGTCGTACGCGACGTCCAGCAGCACCCCGTGCACGCTGGGCCGGGTTGCACGCCACAGCCGGGCGAGGTCGTCGGCGGCACGCGGCGGCAGGGTCGAGACCACCACGTCCGCGTGCCGGAGCAGCTCGGGGGCCGCGGACCACGGCCGGACGTGCACCGTGGCGCCCAGCGCACCGGCCACGCCGTCGAGGGAGCGGGCGCGGGATGCCGTGCGCACCGCCACGTCCACCGCGGGCGCCCCCAGGGCCTGCAGGGCGGCCACCGCGGCGTGCGCGGTGGCTCCCCCGCCCAGCACGACGGCGCGGGGCGCCTCCGGAACCGGCCCCGCGGCACACAGCGCGGCCATGATCCCCATGACGTCCGTGTTGTCCGCCACGGAACCCTGCGGGGTGAGGGTCAGGGTGTTGGCTACCCCGAGGGCTTCCACCAGCGGGGTCACCCGGTCCGCGTCCCGCGCGGCCAGGGGCTTGAGGGGCATGGTCACGGAGAACCCGCTCCACCCGCCGTCCTCGCGGGCTCCCGCCCAGAACACCTCCCACCCGGACTCGGGAACATCCACCCGGGTGTAGTCGGTGCTCAGACCCAGGGCCTCCCCGGCCGCGGTGTGCAGCGCCGGGGACAGGGAGTGAGCCACCGGGTGGCCGAGGACGGCCGCCCGCAGCCTGGAGGGTGTCACCGGGGGCACGTCAGGAGCACTTGCCCTCGTTGTCCGCGCACCACTGCTGGTACTCCTGCACGTACTTCTGGTGCTCCTCGTACGTCTTGGCGAACTTGGTCTCACCCGTGTCCAGGTTCACGGTCACCCAGTAGTAGTAGTCGTTCTTCTCCGGGTTGGCCGCCGCCGCAATGGCGTCGTCGCTCGGGGACCCGATCGGACCGACCGGCAGACCGGGGTTCGCGTAGGTGTTGTACGGGTTGGACTTGTCCTTCTTCTCCTCCTCCGTGAGGTGCACGGTCTTCTTGCCCAGTCCATAGGTCACGGAGGCGTCGGACTGGATGAACCCGCTGGTCTCGCCGTCCGGGTTGTTCATGCGGTTCTCGATGGCTCCGGCCACGGAGGGGTAGTTCTGCGGGGTGCCCTCGAACTCGACGATCGAGCCGACGGTGAGCACCTCGAACCAGCGGTCCTCGGGGACGTTGTTCTTCTCCAGGGTGGCCCGGGTGCGGTCCACCATCTCCTGCAGGATCTGCTCGGCCGTGGCGTCCAGGGGGAAGTGGTACTCGCCCGGGTGCAGCCAGCCCTCCAGGTTGGGGAACTGCTCGGGGATCCCGAACGTCTCCTTCTGCTTGGCGAGCTTCTCGAACTCGGAGCGGTCGATGCCGGTGGCCTCGCTCAGGGCGGTGAAGGTGTCGTCCATCCGCTGGGTCTTGGGGATCGCCGCGTAGTGCGTGGCGGCTTCCTTCTCCATCAGGGAGTTGACCACGTCCTCGGAGCTCATCCTGGTCTTGAGCTGGTACTCACCGGGCTGGATGAAGTCCTCGGGGTACTTCTTCTGGAACGTGGACACGAACGTGGAGGCGTCCGCCACGATGTCCTGGGACTCGAGATCCTGCGCGATCTGCCCCGTGGTGCTGCCGTCCGCCACGGAGAACGTGACGTCCTGGTCCCCCGAGCCGTGGTAGTCCTTGCGCTCGAAGAGCCCGAACGTGGAGCCGAGCACCGCCACCACCACGATCAGCGCCGCGACGAACAGGGCGATGGCCGTGGTCATGGACGCGCGGGAACGGGCCTGGCGGCGCTTGCGCTGCTCCGGCGTCACCTCGTGGTGCTCGAAGGAGCCGACCAGCTGGGAGTGGGAGCCGCCGTCAGAGGCGTGCGAGGAGCTCAGCCCATCACCGTTAGACCCGTGCGGGGTGTTCCCGTCACCGGTTGCGTTGTCCCGCGGCTCATCGCTCACGAATACTCTCCGTCCGCCGTTCTGGTGGTCTTGGGGGCATCCCCCTGTGGGGAGGTCACCCGCCCCTCGGTGCACTGCTGCGCCTGTTCCACGGCCCCGACCCGCTCGCCCGGCTCCACGCCGGTGCGCAGGCCCTGGTCCACCGCAGTCTGCAGGAAGGTCACGGCGGCCGCCTGGTCGACCCTGTCCATGTGGTCCCTCCGGGAGACCCCGGAGTCCAGCATCGACTGGTGGGCAGCGACCGTGGACAGCCGCTCGTCCACCAGGCGCACCTGCGTGGTGCACCCCCGTGAGCCTAGCCGACGAACGAGCATCGCGGCGTAATCCCTGGCCATGACGGTCGAATCGTTCTCACGTCCGTCCAGGCTGCGCGGCAGGCCCACGTACACCGTGCGCACGTCCCGCTCCTCGCAGAGCCTGGTGATGATCTTCACGTCGAAGGCCTTGCGGGGGTTGGAGTCCCGCGCGAGCGTCTGGTGCGGCGTGGCCAGGACGCACCCGGGGTCGGTCAGGGCGACGCCCACCCTGACCTTCCCCACGTCCACGCCCATGCGCACGGCACGCTCGAAGGACTCTGACATCAGCTCGCGGAGTCCTGGATCTGCCGCCGCACCGCCGCCAGCGCATCGGGGATCCGGGCGGCGTCGGAGCCGCCGCCCTGGGCGACGTCCGGCTTGCCGCCGCCACCGCCACCGAGGACCGTGGCCGCGGTGCGCACGAGCTGGCCGGCCGCGAGACCTGCCTGCCGGGCGGCGTCGTTGACGGCCACCACGATCAGCGGACGGTCGTTGGCGACGCCGGTCACGGCCGCGAGCGCGGGGTCGGAGCCCAGGCGGGTGCGTAGGTCCAGGGCGAGGGTGCGCAGCGCGTCCGCGGAGGCGATCTCCCCGGCGTCGTGCAGCACGGCCGTGACCGTCCCGATGCGCTCGGCGTCCTGGGCGAGCTGGCCGGCCTGAGCCTGCAGCTGCTGCTGGCGCAGGCCGGCGAGCTGGCGCTCGGTCTCCTTGAGCTTGTCGAGGGTGGCCGCGAGGCGCTCCGGCAGCTCGTCGCTGGACTGCACCTTGAGCATTCCGGTGAGCTGGTTGACCAGCGTGCGCTCGGCGGCCAGGTGGTTGAACGAGTTCAGGCCCACGAGCGCCTCCACGCGACGGTTGCCCGAGCCCACGGACTGCTCCGAGACCAGGGACAGCGAGCCCAGCTGGGACGTGGAGCCCACGTGGGTGCCGCCGCACAGCTCACGGGACCACGGGCCGTTCATCTCGACCACGCGGACCTCGTCCCCGTACTTCTCGCCGAACAGGGACATGGCCCCGAGCTTCTTGGCCTCGGCCAGCGGCATCTCGCGGGTGACCACCTCGAAGTCGTCGCGGATGGCGGTGTTGGCGATCTGCTCGATCTCCTGGATCTGCTCCGCGTTCAGGGCCTCCCCGTGGGAGAAGTCGAAGCGGAGGTAGCCCTCCTTGTTGAACGAGCCGCGCTGGACCGCGTCCGGGCCCAGGACGTCGTGCAGGGCAGCGTGGATCACGTGCGTGCCGGAGTGGGCTGCCTCGCCGTCGTGGCGGCGGCGGGAGTCCACGCGGGCGGTGACCTCGTCCCCCACGACCACCTGGCCGGAGGCGACCGTGACCTTGTGCACGGACAGACCCTTCACGGGCTGCTGGACGTCCTCCACGCTCAGGCGCAGCCCGTCCGCGGAGTCGATGGTGCCCACGTCCGCGGCCTGGCCACCGGCCTCGGCGTAGAACGGGGTGCGCTCGAGCACGATCTCCACGTGCTCGCCCTCGCTCGCGGCGGGCACGGAGACGCCGCCCGAGGGGATGGCGCGCACCGTGGTGGGTGTGACCAGTTCGGTGTAGCCGGTGAACTCGCTGCCGTGGTCGTCAAGCATGCGGCGCAGCTCGGAGAGGTCCGCCATGGCGCCCTTCTTGGCGCGGGCGTCCTCCTGGGCGCGTTGGCGCTGCTCGGCCATGAGCTCGCGGAACGCCTTCTCGTCCACGGCGACGCCGGCCTCGCCGGCCATCTCCAGGGTGAGGTCGATCGGGAAGCCGAAGGTGTCGTGCAGGGCGAAGGCGTCCGCCCCGCTCAGCGCGCGCTTCTCCCCCTTGGCCACGTCCACGGCGTGCTCCAGGCGGGTGGTGCCGGACTCGATGGTCTTCAGGAAGGCCCGCTCCTCGGCGTACGCGATCCGCGAGATCCGCTCGAAGTCCTCGGCCACCACGGGGTAGACGCCCTTCATGGCGTCCCGTGACTCCGGCAGCAGCACGGGCAGGCAGGGCTCGGTGACCCCGAGCAGGCGCATGGCCCGCACGGCACGGCGCAGCAGCCGGCGCAGGATGTAGCCGCGGCCTTCGTTGCCGGGCGTCACGCCGTCGGCGATGAGCATGAGCGAGGAACGGACGTGGTCGGCGACCACGCGCATGCGGACGTCGTCCTCGTAGCCCTCCTCGCCGGCCTTTTCGGCTCCGTGGTAGGTGCGCCCGGAGAGCTTGGCCGCGGCGTCGAGCACGGGTCGGACCTGGTCCGTCTCGTAGAAGTTCTCCACGCCCTGCAGCAGCATGGCCAGACGCTCCACGCCCAGGCCGGTGTCGATGTTCTGCTGCGGCAGGTCGCCCAGGATCTCGTAGTCCTTGCCGTTGCCCTCGCCGCGCTGGTACTGCATGAACACGAGGTTCCAGATCTCGATGTAGCGGTCGTCGTCCACCGCCGGACCGCCGTCCTTGCCGTAGCGCGGGCCGCGGTCGTAGAAGATCTCGGAGTCGGGACCCGCGGGCCCGGGCTGGCCGGTGTCCCAGTAGTTCTCGTCACGGCCCATGCGCTGGATGCGCTGGGCGGGCAAACCCACGGTGTCGTGCCACAGGTCGTAGGACTCCTGGTCCCCCTCGTACACGGTGACCCACAGCCGCTCCGGGTCCAGCCCGAAGCCGCCGTCGGCCGCGGCAGTGGTGAGCAGCTCCCAGGCCATGGGGATGGCCTGGGACTTGAAGTAGTCGCCGAAGGAGAAGTTGCCGGCCATCTGGAAGAACGTGCCGTGGCGGGCGGTCTTGCCCACCTCGTCGATGTCCAGGGTGCGGATGCACTTCTGCACGGAGGTCGCCCGGCGGTAGGGAGGGGTCTCCTGGCCCAGGAAGTACGGGATGAACGGCACCATGCCGGCGATCGTGAACATGGCACCGGGCTGCTGGGACACCAGGGACGCCGAGGGCACCACGTGGTGGCCCTTGGCCTCGAAGTAGCTCAGCCAGCGCTGGGTGATCTCGTGAGAGAGCATTACCGCTCGTTTCCTTCCGAAGGGGTGTGTTCGATGACCCGGGCCCGGGGGTCCTCCGGGTCGGTCGAGGAGTCGTGGGACGTGACCGGGTGCCACGGGACACCGGCGGGGGGCACGGCGTCGTCGGGCGCCGCCGGGTGGTTGGCGGTGTGGTCCACGGGAGAGCGCACGCCGAACTGCTGCTGCAGCTGCGCCTCGCGCTCCTCCATGCCCGCACGGACCCGTGCCGTGAACTCCCCTAAGCGCCGGGCCGCGGTGCGCAGGGTGTCCACCGCGGCGGGTCGGGCGCGGTGCGCCACGTCCCCGTGCGGCGCGCGCGCCACGGCCGTGCTCTCGGGAGTCCCCTGGATGGCCCGGGACAGGGACTGCCGGGCCGCGGGATCGGAGGCGACGCGGGTGGCCGCGCCGCCCACCAGGGCGCCGGCGGCGAGCAGGGCGAGTTTGGACCACATTCCCATGGTCAGCTCCTGGTGTCCGTGGGTCCGGAACCATCAGCGGATGGCTCGTGCCCGGTGTGGTCCGCGGGGACACCGGAGGCGCCCCGGGGCTGGGAGGACGGTGCGGAGCCGGGACGGGTCCCGGCTCCCCCGGCGGCGCCCGGTGCCCCGGGCTGGGGCGAGAAGGCGCGGCGCAACCCGTGGGAGAAGGACGCCACCTTGATCAGGGGCTGCCCCACGGTGGAGGCCACGAGCGAGGACAGTGCCGACACGTTCGCCGAGGCGTCGGAGACGTTCGAGGTGATCCCGTCCACCTTCTCCAGCTGCGTGTTCGTGGTGGTGACCGTGCGTGTCACCTCGTCGATCAGCGGCGTGGTGCCGTCGTTGATCGAGCGGATGGTCAGGCGCAGCTCGTCGAACACCCGCCCGAGCTTCACGATGGGCAGCGCGAGCAGACCCACGAGCACCGCGAACACCAGCACCGCGAGCAGCCCGGCGATATCTCCACCGTCCATGGGTGACCATCACTTCCGTCCGTGTGTCGTCGTCGAGGTCGGCGCGAAGGACCGACCGAAGCGCAACTCTACCCAACAACCCGGACACGACCGAGCACCGAGGAGCAACCCCGCGGCACCGTGCGGACCCGTGAGCGGGCGCCGGTCGGCGGTGCAGGCAGCCGGCCACTGCCCGCTCGTCCGGATCCAGGAACGCGGACAGCCCGCGGGGTGACCCCGCGGGCTGTCCGGTGGCCGAGCGCTGGGCGGTCGGCCGCACACGAATGATCAGGCCATGCGTGCGTAGTACTCGACCACGAGCTGCTCCTCGCAGGTCACGGGGACCTCGGAGCGCTCGGGCTTGCGCGAGAGCGTGGCCTGCAGCCGGTCGATCGTCACGTCCAGGTACGGCGGGGTGTCCGGCAGGACATCCTGGTTCGCACCGGTCGCGGCGATCTGGAACGGGACCATCTTCTCGGAGCGCGGGTGCACGTGGATCATCTGACCCGGGCGCACGCGGTACGAGGGGCGGTCCACGCGCTGGCCGTCCACCATGATGTGGCGGTGCACCACGGCCTGGCGGGCCGCGGCCATCGTGCGGACGAAGCCCGCGCGCAGCACGAGGGCGTCCAGGCGGGTCTCGAGCAGGGCGATGAGGTTCTCACCGGTCTGGCCCTCGACGCGCTTGGCCTCCACGTAGGCGCGGTGCATCTGCTTCTCGCGGATGTTGTACTGCGCGCGCAGCCGCTGCTTCTCGGTCAGGCGCACCTTGTAGTCGGAGTCCTGCTTGCGGCGGGCACGGCCGTGCTCACCGGGGGCGTACGGGCGGCGCTCGAAGTACTTCTCGGCCTTCGGCGTCAGCGCGATGCCGAGGGCACGGGACTTGCGCACCTGGCGGCGCGCACGGGAGCTGTTGTTCTGGGACAAAGCATGCCTTTCATGCGGTTCGACGGCGTACGGGCACAGCCCGCGTTCCGTTCTGGGTGGTACTGGCCTCCTGCGCGGGGAAATCGGTTCCCGCGGGAGAGGTGCGGATCAGCCGCAATCCGACGGACCTAGCGTCCACCGTGTGCTCACCGGGCCCTTGAGGGTGTCAGGGGCGCCGAAGGTCCACCGGGGACGTGCCAGCCAGCGTTCCACTATAGCGGATTCAGTCCACGTCCTCGTTCACCCAGTCCAGCGACTTGGTCACTGCCTTGCCCCAGTTGCGGAACAGCTTCTCCTGCTGCTCACGGTTCCCCTCGGGCTCCCAGCGCTTGTCCTCGGCCCAGTTCTGGGTGATCTCGTCCAGGTCCGCCCAGAATCCCACTGCCAGCCCGGCCGCGTACGCGGCGCCCAGCGCGGTGGTCTCCGTGATCTCGGGGCGGATCACGGGCACGCCCAGCTGGTCCGCCTGGAACTGCATGAGCAGCCCATTGGCCGTCATGCCGCCGTCCACGCGCAGCTCCACGAGGTCCTGCTGCGAGTCCTTGTTCATGGCCTCCACGACCTCGCGCGACTGGTAGGCGGTGGCCTCCAGCACGGCGCGGGCGATGTGCTCCTTGCGCACGTAGCGGGTCAACCCCACCAGCGCACCACGGGCGTCTGGGCGCCAGTGCGGGGCGAACAGACCCGAGAACGCGGGCACGAAGTACGCCCCGCCGTTGTCCTCGACGGCGCGCGCGAGCGGCTCGATCTCCTTGGCGTCCTGGATGATGCCGAGGTTGTCCCGCACCCACTGCACGAGCGAGCCCGTGACGGCGATCGAGCCCTCGAGCGCGTAGACGGGCTTCTCGCCCTCGATCTGGTAGCACACCGTGGTGATGAGCCCGTGCTCCGAGCGCACCGGGGTCTCCCCCACGTTCATCAGCAGGAAGCTGCCCGTGCCGTAGGTGTTCTTGCCCATGCCGGGCTCGAAGCACGTCTGACCGAACATCGCGGCCTGCTGGTCACCCAGGATGCCCGCGATCGGGACCTGCTTGAGGAAGCCTCGGGCGCGGCCCTTGCCGTAGACCTCGGAGCTGCAGCGGATCTCGGGAAGCATGGACATCGGGATGCCCAGCGTCTCGCAGAGGTCCTCGTTCCAGTCCAGGGTGTCGATGTTCATGAGCAGCGTGCGGGACGCGTTGGTCACGTCCGTCACGTGCACGCCCTCGTTGGTGCCCCCCGTGAGGTTCCACACGAGCCAGCTGTCGGTGGTGCCGAACAGCAGGTCACCCGCCTCGGCCTTTTCGCGAGCGCCCTCCACGTTGTCCAGGATCCACTTGACCTTGGGGCCGGCGAAGTAGCTCGCCAGGGGCAGCCCGGTGAGGTCCCGGAAACGTTCCTCACCGCCGTCCTCGGCCAGCTCGTCCACGATCTCCTGGGTGCGGGTGTCCTGCCACACGATCGCGTTGTAGACGGGCTCGCCGGTGTTCTTGTCCCACACCACGGTGGTCTCGCGCTGGTTGGTGATGCCCACGGCGGCGAGGTCCTCGCGGGTCAGCTCGGTCTCGGCGAGCGCGTCCGCCACGCAGCGGCGGGTGTTGCGCCAGATCTCCTGGGCGTCGTGCTCCACCCAGCCCGCGCGCGGGAAGATCTGCTCGTGCTCGTACTGGCCCAGGCCCTTGATCTTCCCGGAGTGGTCGAAGACGATGGCGCGCGTGCTCGTGGTGCCCTGGTCGATGGCCATCACGTACTGGGGTTCGCTCATGGGGTGACTCCTTCGTCAGTTGTGTGTCGTGCTCGGGTGCGGTGCGCTCAGCCGATGAGGTGGGCCGCCACACCGGCGAGCACACCGCCCACCACGGGGCCGAGCACCGGGACCCAGCTGTAGGACCAGTTGCTGCCCGGCTTGCCGGGAATGGGCAGCACCGCGTGCGCGATGCGGGGGCCGAGGTCGCGGGCAGGGTTGATGGCGTAGCCCGTGGGGCCACCGAGGCTCATGCCGATCGCCACCACCAGCACGCCCACGGCCAGGGGTCCGAGCTCGCTCGGGGTCTCCCCGAAGACGAGGATCACGTACACGAGCACGAAGGTGGCGATGACCTCGGTGAGGAAGTTCCAGCCGTGGCTGCGGATCTCGGGCCCGGTGGAGAAGACGTCGATCGTGGGCACGCCCTCGCGCCCGGCGGCGTCGAAGTGCTTCTTGTAGGCGAGCCAGCACACGACGGCACCCACGAAGGCACCCACCATCTGTGCCACGATGTAGACGAGGGTGCTTGCGACGCTGATGGCCACCCCGGGTGCGTACTCGGGCTCCTGGCCCGCGAGCATGCCCAGCGTCACCGCGGGGTTGAGGTGCGCTCCGGAGGCGTGGCCCACGTACACGCCGGCGAAGACGGCGAAGCCCCAGCCGAAGCTGATGAGCAGCCAGTCCGCGCCGTTGCCCTTGGTGCGCGGGAGCACCACGTTGGCCACCACGCCGCAGCCCAGCAGCACGAGCACGGCCGTGCCGAAGGCCTCCGACATGAAAACGGTGGACAGCGCCACCTCGGTCACTTCATTCACAGCACCCTCCATTGGGTGTTCGGGGGCCCGGACTGTCCCGGGCCCGAGATCTTCTTTCAGCCCCGCTGCTGCGGGTACGGGTTGCCCGCGCCCTCGCGCAGCCGCTGGGCGGTGTCCTCGTCGTTCTCCTGCAGGGCGGCCTGCTCGGCGCGGCGCATCTGCTCGTAGAGATCCACCTGGCGTGCGCGCTCGGCCTCGTCCCAGCCGAGGACGTCACCCATGATGCGGGCGATCTCCGGGGCCGCGGCGGAACCGCCGTCGCGCTGCTCGTAGTTCAGGTGGGTGCGCCGGCACATCACGTCCTCGAGGTCCAGGGCGCCCTCGTGGGTGGCCGCGCGCTGGATCTCGATCTTGAGGTACTGCTCGGCGCCGGGGACGGGCTCCCCCAGTTCGGGGTGGTCCGTGATGGTGTCGATCATCTCCAGCGTCTCGTCCCCGTAGCGGTTGAGCAGACGCTCGACCACAACCTGCTCCATACCGGCGCGGGCGGCCAGGTGCTCCGACTGGTTCATCAGCCCGGACCAGCCCTGCGCCCCCAGGAGCGCGACGTGCTCGGTGATGGACGGGTTCTCCTTGGCGGCCTTCTTGCCCAGGGCCGCGTCCACGGCGTCCTTGCCCATCACGCGGTAGGTGGTGAGCTTGCCGCCGGCGATGGTGAACAGACCGGGCGCGGCCTCCACCACGGAGTGCTCGCGGGAGATCTTGGTCGAGGGCGTGGTCTCGCCCTTGGTGCCCGGCTGCACGAGCGGGCGCAGCCCGGCCCACGTGCCGATCACGTCGTCCATGGTCAGCGGGTCCCTGAGGATCTTGTTCGCGTGGTCCAGCACGTACTGGGCGTCCTCGCGCGTGGCCGTGGGGGTGGCCAGGTCCCGCTCGTACGGGGTATCCGTGGTGCCGATGACCCAGTAGTTGTCCCACGGGATGATGAACAGCACGGACTTCTCCGTCTGCAGGATGATGCCGGTGGAGCCGTCCAGGCGCTCCTTGGGGACCACGATGTGAATGCCCTTGGAGGCCAGCACCTTCAGGCCGGTCTCGGACTCCGCGAGGTCCTGGACCGGCTCGGTCCACACACCGGCGGCGGAGATCACGACCTTGGCGCGCACCTCGCGGGTCTCCCCCGTGGTGAGGTCCTCGATGTGGGCCCCGACCACGCGGCCGGAGTCGTCACGGATCAGGTTGCGGGCCGCGGCGCGGTTCGCCGCGAGGGCCCCGTAGCGCTGGGCCGTGCGCACGAGGTCCAGGGTCAGGCGGGCGTCGTCCACGCGACCGTCCCAGTAGGCGATGGCGCCCACGGCGGCGTCGTCGCGCATGGCCGGGAAGGTCTTGCGCACGCCGGCGGCGCTGAGGTGGCGCTGGATGGGCAGGGACTCGGCCTTGGCGCCCACGTGGGCGAGGGTGTCGTACATGCCGATGCCCGTGGCCACGAAGGGGCGTTCCCAGCCCTTGTGGGTCAGCGGGTACATGAACTGGATGGGCTTGACCAGGTGCGGGGCCAGCCGGTGCATCAGGAGGTCGCGCTCCTTGAGGGCCTCCGCCACGAGCGCGAAGTTCAGCTGCATGAGGTAGCGCAGCCCGCCGTGCACCAGCTTGGAGGAGCGCGAGGAGGTGCCCTGGGCCCAGTCCTGCGCGTCGATGATGGCGGTGGACAGACCACGGGTGGCCGCGTCCAGGGCGATCCCAGCGCCCGTGATGCCGCCGCCGATCACCAGGACGTCCACGGGGTGCTCCGCCATGGCGCGGAGGTCGTTGTTGCGCTGCTGTGCGTTCAAAGAGGTCAGTGGCACGGTTGCCGCTCCTGTCTACCGGTGGGTAGCTGACGATCGATTCGGGTGAGAGTCACAATAGTCCTCACTCCGTGACACGGAAAACAGCGGCCGTGGCGAGGGGTGCGCGGCGGCCGACCTGACCGGCTCAGTCCCCGCGCCGGGTGCCCCGCACCATGGACCGCAGGATGCCCAGCCGGTGGGCCAGCTCTTTCTCGTGGCCGTAGGGCGTGGGCCGGTAGTAGTCCCTGCCCACGAGCTCGTCCGGCGGGTACTGCTGGGTGGCCACGGCACTGGGGGCGTCGTGGGCGTAGCGGTAGCCGTCACCGTGGCCGAGCCCCGCCGCTCCCGGGTAGTGGGAGTCCCGCAGGTGCGCAGGCACGGGACCGGCACCCCCGGCCCGGACGTCGGCGATCGCGGCGTCCACCGCCAGGTAGGCGGCGTTGGACTTGGGGGCGGTGGCCAGGTGCGCCACGGCCTGGGCGAGCGGGAGGCGGCCCTCCGGCATGCCGATCAGCTGCACGGCCTCGGCGGCCGCCACGGCGGTCTGCAGCGCGGTGGGGTCCGCCATGCCGATGTCCTCGGACGCGGAGATGATGAGCCGGCGTGCGATGAACCGGGGGTCCTCCCCCGCCTCGATCATCCGGGCGAGGTAGTGCATCGCGGCGTCCACGTCCGAGCCCCGGATGGACTTGATGAACGCGCTCACCACGTCGTAGTGCTGGTCGCCCTGCTTGTCGTAGCGCACGGCCGCACGGTTCACGGCCTCCTCGGCGTGCGCCAGCGTCACCGTGGCGGGACCGCCGGTGGTGGCGCCGGTGGTGGCGCCGGGCTGCCCGGCGCCGGTCCGCTCCGCTGCGCGGGCCTCGTCCGTCGTGGCACCCTGCCCCGCGGCACGGTCCTGTTCCGCGGCGTCGTCCTCGTGTGCCACGGCGCCCCCGGCGACCGGGCCGTCTTGGTCCGCCGCGCCGTTCTCGTCCGCCAGCCCGCCCGCGTCTGCCGTGCCGTCCGCGTGTGCCGCGCGGTTCCCCTCGTCCGCGCCCTCCCGGTCCCTCCCGTCGACGCCGCCCGCGTGGGACAGCGCGACACCGGCCGCAGCCTCGAGTGACGTGAGGGCCTTGCGGGCGTCTCCCCCGGCCACGTCCAGCAGGTGCTCCCGGGCCTGCGGGGAGAGGACCACCGCGCCGTCCAGTCCGCGGGGATCCACGACCGCCCGGTCCAGCAGCTCTCCGATGTCCTGGCGTTCGAGCGGCTGCAGCGTGAGTAGCAGGGAGCGGGAGAGCAGGGGTGAGATCACGGAGAAGGACGGGTTCTCGGTGGTGGCCGCCACGAGGATGACCCACCCGTTCTCCACCCCGGGCAGCAGGGCGTCCTGCTGCGCCTTGGTGAAGCGGTGGATCTCGTCCAGGAACAGCACCGTGGTGCGTCCGTGCAGGTCCCGCGCGGTGAGGGCCTCGTCCATGACCCGGCGGACGTCCTTGACGCCGGCCGTGACGGCGGAGAGCTCCACGAACGTGGTGCCGTGCCCGCGCGCGATCACCTGCGCGATCGTGGTCTTGCCCGTTCCGGGCGGGCCCCACAGGATCACCGAGGACGGCGCGGCCGGCCCCGACCGGCCGGTGACCAGTGCGCGCAGCGGGGACCCTGCCCGCAGCAGGTGCTTCTGCCCCACCACCTCGTCCAGCGTGCGTGGGCGCATCCGCACGGCGAGCGGGGCGCGGGTACGGCCCCGCGGCCCGCAGTGGTGGGCGGTGGGATCGGACGTGGCCGAGCCGTCACCGCTGAGCGGGTCCGGCAGGTCGAACAAGGAGGTGCTCACGCCCCGACAGTACTGCCCGCCCCGGACAGGCAGAACTCTGCTGGAGGCCGCGTGCCGCCCGTCCCCGTCAGGGGCACCCGCGGGCCCGTGGCGACCCGGCGGCGTTCACCCCCGGCGGGGCCGGTCCAGCTCCTCGCTGTCCACGAGGACGGTCACGGGCCCGTCATTGACGAGCGAGACCTCCATGTGCGCCCCGAAGCGCCCCGTCTCCACGGGGATCCCGCGCCCGCGCAGCGCCCGGACGAACTCCTCGAACAGGGGTTCGCTGACGTCCCCGGGGGCGGCCCTGGACCACGAGGGCCGGCGTCCCTTCCGCACGTCCCCGTACAGGGTGAACTGGCTGACCACGAGCACGGGTGAGGGCCCGTCCGCGCACGAGGTCTCCCCCGGCAGGATCCGCAGTCCCGCGACCTTCTCCGCGAGCCGGGCGGCGGTCTCCGGGGTGTCCGTGTGCGTGACGCCCACGAGCGCCAGCACACCCGGGCCCTCGATCTCCCCCACGGTCTCCCCGGCCACGGTCACGGCGGCACGGGACACGACTTGCAGCACGATTCTCATGCGCCCAGTCCACCACACACGCCCCGCGGCGTGCCTCCCGGGTGGCGGTCGACGACGCCGCCCGAAGCCGTCGCGGCCGACCGCCCCGGGAGCGCCGGGACCGCCAGTGACGCACGGAGGGTCACCGTGCGGCGTCGTCCTCCATGAACCGGTGGCGTCCGGTCATGAGGATGCCCGCGCCGAGCACCACGAGCATGAGCCACAGGTAGCCGAAGGACGGCCACCAGGACCCGGTGACGCCGAACAGCAGACCGAAGGCCAGCGGCCCCAGCGAGCCGGCCAGGTAGCCGAGGCCCTGGCCGAAGCCGGAGAGCGAGCCGGCGCCCGCGGTGGTGCGCGTGCGGGCGTTGATCAGCGTGATGGCCAGCGGGAAGGACGCCTGCGCCAGGCCGAACACCGTGATCCACACCCAGACCAGGCGGAAGTCTCCCCACGTGGCGTGCGGCCACAGCAGCACCGCGAGGTAGCCCAGGGCGTACAGCACCACGGTGGACAGCCCCAGGACCACGGTGTTTCCGAACCGGCGGACCAGGAACGGGACCGCGAAGCTCACCGGCACGGCCAGGATGGCGTAGTAGGAGAGCATCAAGCCGGCCTCGTGCTCGGAGAACCCGGTGTCCGTGAGGAAGCGCGGCAGCCACAGGAACATGGAGAACGTGTTGGCGGACGTGCCGGTGAACATCAGCACCACGCCCCACCCGATCCTGGAGTGCCACGGCTTGACCCGTGCGGTGGAGGCGGGGGCCACCACGGCGTCCGGCAGCACGGTCAGGTCGGGGGTCTGCTCGGCGGGCGGCTGGGTGCGGCGTCGGGCTCCCACCCACAGCACGAGCCACGGCACGAGGGCGGCGAGGGAGAACACGGCCCACGACCCCACGGACACCCGCCACCCGGCGGCGTCCGCGAGCGGGACCGCGAAGAAGGGTGCGGTGGCCGTGGACATGCCCAGCAGCATCGAGTAGATCGCGGACAGGGCCGCGATGCGGTGCGGGAAGTACTTCTTGATCACGGGTGGCAGGACCACGTTGCCCATGCCCAGACCACACATGATCACGAAGGTGAGGGCCACGAAGCCCACGTCCCCGGGGGACGCGGCGCGCGCGAGGGTGCCGAGGGCGGCGAGACCGCACGAGACCATCAGCAGCGCCTCGAGGCCCACCCGCCGCATGGCCAGGGTGGTGAGGATCCCGGTGAGCGCGAAGCCCAGCGAGGGCATCATCGCGAGCAGTCCCGCCTCGGCGGGTGACAGGTGCAGGTCCTGGGTGATGCGCCCCAGCACGGGTGAGACCCCGGAGACGGCCAGACGGAGGGTGAAGGCGGTGACAACGACACCGGCCAGGGCCACGAGGCCCTGGCCGGTGCGACCGTGCGGTGCAGCGGAGCTCAGTGTGATGACCCTTCCGGAGCGTCGGGGGCGGTGGTCGGCGCGGCGGCCTGGGCGCGCGGTTCGGGCTTGGCGTCCACCCCGGCCTCCTTGCGCTGCTGCGCCGTGATGGGCGCGGGCGCGGCGGTCAGGGGGTCGTAGCCGTTGCCGGTCTTGGGGAACGCGATGACGTCCCGGATGGACTCGGTGCCCGCGAGCAGCGCGACCACGCGGTCCCAGCCGAACGCGATGCCGCCGTGCGGGGGCGCGCCGAACTGGAAGGCGTCCAGCAGGAAGCCGAACTTCTCGCGGGCGTCCTCCTCGCTCAGTCCCATCACCCGGAACACGCGGTCCTGCACGTCCCGGCGGTGGATGCGGATGGAGCCGCCGCCGATCTCGTTGCCGTTGCACACGATGTCGTACGCATAGGCCAGCGCGGAGCCGGGGTCCGTGTCGAACGTGTCCATGAACTCGGGCTTGGGCGAGGTGAACGCGTGGTGCACCGCGGTCCAGGCGCCGGAGCCCACGGCCACGTCACCGGACTCCACGGCGTCGGAGGCGGGCTCGAAGAGCGGGGCGTCCACGATCCACACGAAGGCCCAGTCGTTCTCGTCGATCAGGCCCACGCGGTGGCCGATCTCCACGCGCGCGGCACCGAGCAGCGCGCGGGAGGTCTTCACACCGCCCGCGGCGAAGAACACGCAGTCGCCGGGCTTCGCGCCCACGGCCTCCGCGAGTCCGGCCTTCTCCTCGTCGGAGATGTTCTTGGCCACGGGCCCGGCGATCTCCCCGTCCTCCTTGAACAGCACGTAGGCGAGGCCCTTGGCGCCGCGCTGCTTGGCCCACTCCTGCCACGCGTCGAGCTGGCGGCGGGGCTGGGACGCGCCGCCCGGCATGACCACGGCACCCACGTACGGGGCCTGGAACACGCGGAACGGGGTGTCCTTGAAGTACTCGGTGAGCTCCGTGATCTTGAGGTCGAAGCGCAGGTCCGGCTTGTCGGAGCCGTAGTCCGCCATGGCCTGGGCGTAGGTCATGCGGGGAATCGGGGTGGTGATCTCCACGCCGATCAGCGCCCACAGGGATTTCACGATCTGCTCGCCCAGCGCGATGATGTCGTCCTCCTCCACGAAGGAGGCCTCGACGTCCAGCTGGGTGAACTCGGGCTGGCGGTCCGCGCGGAAGTCCTCGTCCCGGTAGCAGCGGGCGATCTGGAAGTACTTCTCGATCCCACCGACCTGCAGCAGCTGCTTGAACAGCTGCGGGGACTGCGGCAGCGCGTACCAGGACCCCGGGGACAGCCGTGCCGGTACCACGAAGTCGCGCGCGCCCTCGGGGGTGGAACGGGTCAGGGTGGGGGTCTCCACCTCGGTGAAGCCCTGCTCGTGCAGCAGGGTGCGGGCCACCCGGTTGACCTCGGAGCGCAGCCGCATGATGCGGGCGGGCTCCGGGCGGCGCAGGTCCAGGTAGCGGTACTTTAGGCGGGCTTCCTCCCCCACCTCCACGTGCTCGTCGATCTGGAACGGCAGGGGGGCCGCAGTGTTGAGCACGGTGAGCTCGTCCACCATGACCTCGACCTCCCCGGAGGGCAGGTTGGGGTTCTCGTTGCCCTCGGGGCGGCGCTCCACGGTGCCGGTGGCCTGAAGGACGTACTCGTTGCGCAGCTGGTGGAACTGCTCCTCGTCACGCACCACGATCTGCGCCACGCCGGAGGCGTCTCGCAGGTCCACGAACGCGACACCGCCGTGGTCACGGCGGCGCCCCACCCAGCCGGCCAGCGTGACGGTCTCTCCGATGTTCTCGGCACTCAGGGCGCCGAGCTCGTGTGTTCGCAGCACGTGCATCCACCTTCTTGTTCGTTCGTGATCGGGGTCGCGCACCCCGGAAGTCCTGGCTCCCGCGGCTCGCGGGGCCCCGGCCACCGCGGACGACGCCGCTGGGCCGGGTTCTCGTTCCCCGCGAGTCTACAAGCGCGCCGGGTCCGCCGAGCGCGCGGGAGATCCCGCTCACAGCGGGAGGCGCAATCAGCCCTCGGTCTGCTCCGCGGTGAGAACCGTGGCGCGAAGGTCCTCGGCCGGCGGCTGCCAGCGGGTGGGGTCCGCGGACACCTGCTCGCCCGAGCGGATGTCCTTGACCTCGTGGACCACGGAGCCGTCCTCGGCCACCGAGGAGAACCACACGAAGGGAATCCCGCGGCGCTCGGCGTAGCGGATCTGCTTGCCGAACTTCTGGGCGGTGGCCGCAACCTCGGTGGCGATCCCGCGGGCGCGCAGCGCGGCGGCGACGTCCTGCGCGGCGGACCACGAGGCGTCGTCGTTGAGGGCCACCAGCACGGCAGAGGGCACGGCACGGGACGCCCGGGCCATGGACTGGGACAGGATGCGGGTGACCAGGCGGGTCACGCCGATGGACAGCCCCACCCCCGGGTACGTCTTCTTCCCGTTGCTCGCGAGGGACTCGTAGCGCCCGCCAGAGCACACGGAGCCGAGCTTCTCGTGGCCCACCAGCACGGTCTCGTAGACGGTGCCGGTGTAGTAGTCCAGACCGCGGGCGATCGAGAGGTCCGCCACGACCTTTCCGGGGGCGCGGCGGGCGGCCTCCCCCACGACCTCCGCAAGCTCCGCGAGGCCCTCCTCGAGCAGCTCGTTGGACTGGCCGAGTTCACGCACGCGCTCCACGAAGGAGGTGTCCGCGGTGCGGATCGCGGCGAGCGCGAGCGCGGCCTGCGCCTGCTCCGGGGTGGCACCCACGTGCTCCTGGAGGTTGCGGGACACGGCGTCCGCGCCGATCTTCTCGAGCTTGTCGATCTCGCGCAGCACGGCGGGGGCGTCGGTGAGGCCCACGGCGCGGTAGAAGCCCTCGGCGAGCTTGCGGTTGTTCACGCGAAGCACGAACGGCGGGATGGGCAGCTGGGACAGCGCGTCCACGATGACGAGTGCCAGCTCCACGTCGTAGCGGAACGGGAGCGTGCCGTCCCCCACCACGTCGATGTCCGCCTGCGTGAACTCCCGGGCGCGCCCCTCCTGGGGGCGTTCACCGCGCCAGACCTTCTGGATCTGGTAGCGGCGGAACGGGAACGTGAGGTGCCCACCGTTCTCCACCACGTAGCGCGCGAAGGGCACGGTCAGGTCGAAGTGCAGGGCCAGGGCGCCCTCGGGGCTGGTCTCGTCCGCATCCTGGTGCAGGCGCGAGACGCCGTAGACCTCCTTGTCGATCTCACCCTTGCGCAGCAGCTGCTCCACGGTCTCCACCGCACGGGTCTCGATCGAGGAGAAGCCGTGCAGCTCGAAGGTCCGCCGCAGGGAGTCCATCACGTGCTGCTCCACGATCCGCTCCTCGGGGAGCCACTCGGGGAAACCGGACAGTGAGGTGGTGCGGGCCATGGGTGGAACTCCTCGGTTGCTGAGCGGGGCGGGACGGGCGCCCGCGCGCTCCCTGTGCGGAGGGGCGTGGCGGAGCGGCCGTGCGCCGCGGGGTGTCTGCTGGTCATTCTAGGACCCGGGCATCGCTAGGATGGCCGTGTCCACCAATGGAGCCCCCGCCCGGTGACGAGCACCACACCGGCGAGGCCGTGCAGAGAGAGTTGTAGCGGTGACAGAACGTCCTGAATCCGACGACCGCCGTCCCCTCCCGGGACCGCCC
>NZ_RCOM01000021.1 GCF_003667225.1 Kocuria rhizophila | reverse complement strand
CCGTGAGGCGCACCCCGCCCCGCGCGGGCGGCGTCGTGATCCCCGCCGGCCCGCGGCGCCCGTGGTATCCTGTGCGGGTTGCCAAGGCGAGGGGGCGTGCGCGCCCCGTTATCGACGACGGCCTGTGGATCCTTTCGATCCGCCGCACCCGGTGCAGACTTCCCGGGCGGTGGGCGGAGTGCCGCACCACGTCGGTCGCAGACCGCCCGAACGTCCGGTGCCACCCGCACCGCGAGCGCGCGGACGGTCTGACGGTGACCAACCAGACCAACGATCGAAGGAGCACCATCATGGTGGATGTCATCACCATTCCCGCAACTCTGCGCACCGACTTCGGCAAGGGCTACGCCCGCCGCGTGCGCGCCAACGATCAGACCCCCGCCGTGATCTACGGCCACGGCGCCGAGCCGCTGCACGTGATCCTGCCGGGCCACGAGATGATGCTGGCCTCCCGCAACTCCAACGCCGTGCTGGAGATCAACGTGGACGGCGAGGGCCACCTGGCCATGATCAAGGAGGTCCAGCGCCACGCCGTGCGTCCCGAGATCCTCCACATCGACCTGCTGACCGTGCGCCGCGGCGAGCGCGTCGAGGTCGAGATCCCCGTGCACGTGGAGGGCGAGGTCGCACCGACCGCCATCCACAACGTGGAGGAGAACGTCCTCGTGGTCGAGGCCGACGCCCTGAAGGTTCCCGAGTACCTCGAGGTGGACATCGCGGACCTCGAGGCCGGCGAGCACGTCTACGCCAAGGACGTCACCCTGCCCGGCAATGTCACGCTCGTGTCCGACCCCGACCTCCTGGTCGTCAACGTCTCCGAGCCGATCGAGCAGGACCTGGGCGAGGAGCCCGAGACCGAGGACGAGGAGACCGAGGGCGAGCAGTCCGAGGGCGAGTCCGAGGAGTCCTCCGAGGACAGCGAGTAAGGACCGGTCCCAGGTCGCGCCCGCAGGCGGACGCGACGCGGTCTCGGAACGGCGGCGGGTGCCAGGGGCGCCCGCCGCCGTTCTGTGTTCCGGGCACCGAGGAGCGCGCCGGCCAGCCCGGACGTACAGTCCTCGGGGAGTTCCCGGGGGCGCCGAGGGCCCCGGTGCCAGGCAGGTTCCGGAATGCTGGGGGACGGGGCGCGGGATTGCGCACGGCACGAGAGTCACGACGAGTGAGGAGCAGGACATGGGCGATCGCACCCTGGTGGTGGGACTGGGAAATCCGGGTGAGCGCTACGCGGGCACGCGGCACAACATCGGCGCCATGGTGGTCGCGGAGCTCTCGGCGCGGGCAGGCGCACGGCTGTCGGCGCACAGGGCGCGCGCCGCGGTGGCCGAGACGCGGTTGCGCCCGGGCGCCCCGAGGCTCGTGCTGGCCCAGCCGCTGAGCTACATGAACCTCTCCGGCGGACCCGTGAGCGCACTGGCCGGGTACTACTCGCTGGGGCTCGAGGATCTCGTGGTGGTGCACGACGACATCGACCTCCCCTTCGGGGCCGTCAAGCTCAAGCGCGGCGGCGGGGAGGGCGGCCACAACGGGCTGCGGGACATCACCAAGGCCATGGGCGGCAAGGACTACGTGCGCGTGCGCGTGGGTGTGGGCCGCCCGCCCGGACGCATGGACACCGCGGACTACGTGCTCAAGAAGTTCTCCGGCGCGGAGGCCAAGGAGCTGCCGCTGCTGGTGTCCGAGGCCGCGGACGCCGTGGAGATGCTCACGGAGCAGGGGCTCACCGCCACCCAGCAGCACGTCCACCCGCGCAACCCCGCCTGACCAGACGGGTCCCACCCCTCGGACCAGCGGCTGCGCGACGGAGGGGACGAACGCGAGCAGCGCCCCTTTCCACACGGAAAGGGGCGCTGCTCGTGGTGGGGCGCGTGCGGCGTCGTCGACTCAGTCCAGGGTGTCGGGATCGTGACCGGCGGCCCGCATGGCCTTGTACTTGCGGTTGCGCGGGGCGATCAGCGCGGCACCCACGATCGCGGCCAGCAGCGAGCCGCACAGGATGCCCACCTTGGCGTGGTCGCTGTGCGGGCTGCCCTCTCCGAAGCTCAGCTCCGCGACCAGCAGGGACACCGTGAAGCCGATGCCGGCCACCACGGACATGCCCAGCATGTCGAACCACGTGTAGTCCCGGTCCTTCTCCGCGGAGGTGAACCGGTCCATGAGCCACGCGGCTCCGAAGATGCCCACGGGCTTGCCGATCAGCAGACCGGCCACGATGCCCAGGGCCACGGGGTCCGTGGCGGCGGCGGTGATGCCCTCCCAGCCGCCCACGGCCACGCCCGCGGAGAAGAACGCGAACACCGGGATGACCAGCCCGTTGGACAGCGGCCGGAACCGGTACTCCAGGGCGGGAGCCAGGCCCATGCGGGGGTCCTCCTGGCGGATGATGCGCGGCTCCTGCTTCAGCACGGGAACCATGAAGCCCAGCAGCACACCGGCGATCGTGGCGTGGATCCCGGACTCGTACACGAGCCACCACGTGATCACACCGATCGGCAGCAGGATGACCCACGCCGCCCAGTGCTGCGCCATGAACCAGCCCATGTACTTGTGGGTAAGGAACCAGAACAGGCCCAGCATGACGGCGGCACCGGCCAGGAACCCGAACTCCACGCTCTCCGTGTAGACGAAGGCGATGATGGCGATCGCGATGAGGTCGTCCACCACGGCCAGGGTCAGCAGGAACGTGCGCATGGCCACCGGCAGGGACGATCCCACGACCGCGAGCACCGAGACCGCGAAGGCGATGTCCGTGGCCGTGGGGATGGCCCAGCCGTGCAGCGCCGTGGGGTCACCGCCCGAGGCCAGGTTGATGCCCAGGAAGATCAGCGCCGGAACCGCCACGCCGCCCACGGCGGCCACCACGGGCAGGATGGCCTTGCGCAGGTTGTGCAGCTCCCCGTCCACGAACTCGGCCTTGAGCTCCAGACCGGTGAGGAAGAAGAAGATGGCGAGCAGCCCGTCCGAGGCCCAGTGCCCCACGGTGTGCTGCAGCCCGGCCACCTCTCCCGGGCCCACCTCGGCGTCCCGGAGCCCGAAGTAGGCCTCGCTCCACGGGGAGTTGGCCACCACGATGGCCAGGACCATGGCGATCAGCAGGAGGAGCCCGCCCGTGGTGTCCTTGCGGAGGAATGTGGTGATGCGTCCCCCGGATTCCGGGGCCGTTTGCGTGTCCGTGCTCACTACGAGGATCTCCCAACGCGCGCACCGTGGTTGGTCCGCGACTGTCGTGTCGGATGGGGGACGGCCGGGCGGCACGCGGGGTGCCGTCCGGCCGTCCGGGGCGTTGCTGGTGTCAGTGCTGGGCGATCCACGCCTCGGCCTGGCGGGCCTGCAGGGTCAGGGCCTTGCCGATGTAGGGCTCGGCCGTGGCGGCGATCTTCTTGCCGACCAGCGGGATGTTGGCCTGGACCTCACCGGTGACGTCCACGGAGGTCTCCTGCTCGCCCAGGGGCTTGACCTGCTGCTGGGCGGTGGCGCCCACGGGCAGGCCGGAGGCCTTGATCTCGGTGCGCACGGTGCGGGAGCCGTCCGCGGCGGGGGCGTCGTAGGTGTCCACCTGGGTGAACTTCACGCCGTTCTTCACGAACTTCTTGACGGCGTCCGGCAGCTTGTCCGAACCCATGCTGCGCACGGTGGTCGCGGTGAACGCGGTGGAGGTGTCGCCGTTGACCTCGAAGGATTCGAACTGCGCGCCACCGAGCTCGGTCACGTGGCGCACGAACGCCTCGTCCACGAAGGTCTTAAGGACGGTGTCCACGGGGGCCTTGATGGTGGTGGATGCATTGACGGACATGGTGCTCCTTGCGGGATCGGTAGCGGTTCGTCGGTTCCGCGCCCGTGGTGACCGGCGCGGGTGCTTCCGTCCATCCTAACGGCGGGAGGGCGGGGCGCCGCCCTCGGCCCGGGCCAGGGGGAGCCACCCCCGTGACCGCCGCAGGATCAGGGGCGGTGCCGGGGTGTCCGCCAAAGAGCGGGCAGGAAACTGGCTCCTGACGGCAACTGGCAGGGTGTCCGCCTCTCTAGACTGATCTCCGGCCGTCCCGGGGGTTCTGGACGCGGCGGCCGAACGGCGGGGTGGGGATCCCGCACGGCGCGCAAGCACGCGCGCACCTGACCGCACCCCGCGACCTCCGCGCGGACGCGCAGCCATGGGGGGTTGAATGTTTCTGCAGCATCCGCGTTCAGCGGGTCACGGCGCGTCGCCGGGCACCGCGGCGACGTCGGCGACCGTGGCGCCCGGACCGGCGCCACGGGACGTCCCCGGGCCGCGGGGCGGCCACCCCGTGGTGCTCCACGTGGTCGAGGCCTTCGGCGGCGGCGTGGCGGCCGCGGTGCGCGACTACGCCCGCGCCACGCCGGAGTGCGAGCACCACCTGCTGTGCCACCTGCGGCCCGAGGCCGTGAACCTCGAGGCGCAGTGGGACGGCGACTTCACCTCGGTGCGCACGCTGCCCGGGGGGCACCTGGCGAACATCAAGGCCACGCGCTGGGCCATCCGTGAGGTCAAGCCGGACGTGATCCACTCCCACTCGAGCTACGCGGGGGTCTACGCCCGCCTGGCCGTGGGCCACCTGCCGCGCCGCCGCAACGACACGCTCTCGCCGCTGAACGCGCCCGCGGCGCCCACCACGCGCGCCGAGCGCCACGGGGACCTGCTCTCGCACGCGGACCTCGCGCCGTCGGGCCAGGACCAGGTTCCCGCGGGGCTCGCAGAACCGCGGGAGCAGGGCACGGGACGACGCCGCACGCGCGCCGTGCCGGCCCCGCTGGACAGTGCCCTGCGGGAGCTCACGAGCAACAAGTACCTGGACGTCTCGCTGTCCCGGATCAAGCAGGTGTACACGCCGCACGCGTGGTCCTTCTCCCGCCTGGACCGCTCCCGCCTCACCAGGCTGGGCTACTGGGTCCTGGAGGGCGCGCTCGCGGCACGCACGGACGTGCTCGCGGGCTGCTCCAAGGCCGAGAACAACGTGGCGCACTGGGGACCCATCTCACCGCACACGGTGTACGTGCCCAACATCGCGCACCCGCACGGGGGTCCCAGGCGCCGACCGGAGCCGGGAGCGCCGCTCGTGGTCGCGGGAGCCGGGCGCCTTGCCGCGCAGAAGGACCCGGTGTTCTTCGTGCAGGCCGTTGAGGCCATCCGTGCGGCCGGGCACCGCGTGGCCCCGCTGTGGATCGGCGGCGGGGACGCGGACGTCGAGCAGCTCCTGCGGGAGCACGGCGTGGAGGTCACGGGCTGGGTGGGGCACCACGAGGTGCGCGAGCACCTGCAGCGCGCGGACGTCTACCTGCACACGGCGCGCTGGGAGGGCTTCCCCATCACCGTGCTTGAGGCCGCGCTCAGCGACATCCCGGTGGTCGTGCGCCGGATCCGGGTGTTCGACGACGCGGGGCTGCCCGTCGTCGTGGACACCCCGGAGGACGTGGCACGGCGCTGGGCGGAGATCACGGACGAGCGGGCGCGGGACGAGGTCTCGGCGTGGGCGCGCAAGGCGCTGTGGGAGAACTGCTACGCGGTGCAGCGCCGCAGGCTCGGCGAGATCTACGGGATCAGCGTCCCGCTCGCGGAGCACACGGACGCGTGAACAGCGCATCACAGGGGAGAGACCGGGGGAGAAGACCATGACCGTCATCGAGGCACGAGCACCAGAGGTGGACAGCCGACCCACCGCACCCGCAGGGGTGCGGGGCGCGGGGATGTGGACGGGCGCGGGAGAGCGCGCCACCTTCACGTGGCTGCACACACCCGAGAACGGACGCACGCGGGGACTGGTGGTGATCGCCCCGCCCGTGGGTCGGGAGCACGTGCAGGCCTACCGGCCGCTGCGCCAGCTCGCGATGCTGCTCACGGGGGCAGGATACTGCGTGGCGCGCGTGAGCTACCGGGGCGTGGGGGACTCCCACGCGCTGTCCCCGGAGGAGGACCTGCTCGCCGAGTGGGAGCGCAACATCCTGGACGCCACCCGCCAGGCCCGCGAGGTGTGCGGCATCGAGGACCTGCCCGTGTTCGGCATCGGCTACCGGGTGGGGGCGGGGCTGCTCACGCGCTGTGCGGAGCACTTCGACCGGGTGCTCGCGTGGGAACCCGTGAGCGGCGCCGTGTTCGTCAAGCAGTGGGCGCGGCTGCGCCGGGCCACGCTCCCCGAGATCCCCGTGGGGGAAGGGGTGGACCTCATGGGCCTGTGGCTCACGGACGAGCAGGCGCGGCAGCTGTCCACCCTCACGGACCCGCGCAAGCTCCCGGAGCTGCCCGGCAACGTGGAGATCCACCGCGAGCAGGACCAGCCCCGCGCCAAGGTGATGTACGGCGTGGAGTCCCTGGACGTGCGGGTGCACTACGACGTGCTTGAGGAGCTGCTGTGGCGGCTGCCCCGCCCGCAGCTGGTGGATTCCGTCTGCGGGGGCAGGGGACCGCAGCGCAACGTGTTCCGGGCTCCCAGCGGTGAGCTGTGCGCCGAGGAGATCGTGGTGGTGGATCCCCAGGGCTACCCCGGGGTGCTGACCGGGCCCGTGCAGGACGAGGCCGCTGCGGTGGCACCGTGGCCGGGCAAGCCCACGACGTTCTTCGCCCCCGGGGCCTCCGAGCCGCGCGACGGCTCCACCCTGTGGTCCGAGACCGCCCGGCGGCTCGCGGGGCAGGGCGTGGTGAGCCTGCGGGCGGACCGGGACGGTGCGGGGGACCGTGCCCTGCTGTGGTCGGACCGGGACCCCAACCCGTACCGGTACCTCAACGCGCAGGCGCTGCGGGAGCAGGCCCAGTGGCTCGCGGACCACTTCCACACGGACGTGGTGGCCACGGTGCTGTGCTCCGGCGCGTGGGCCGCCCTGCGTGCCGCGCGGGAACCCGCGGGGATCGCCGCAACGTCCATGGTCCTCGTCAGCCAGAACGAGTGGCGCATGAACCAGAAGTTCTTCGACGAGCTGCGGCTGAGCTACGACGGGGACGCCAAGCTGCGCGCCAAGACCGCGGCCCGGCCCGCGGAGGCGTCCGGACCGCACCCGGGCAGCAGGCGCGGGGACGGGCGGACCGAACCGGGCCGCGCGGCGTCGGCCCCGCACGGCGCCGAGCGCGCTGCGGCTCCCACGGTGCCGGAGCGGGCCCGCACGGCCCTGAGCGGTGCGCGGGTCTGGGCCACGGACCGGCTGGGGGACGCCAAGCAGGCGGGATCCCTCGCCCTGCGCCACCACACGCCGGAACCGGTGTGGAACCTGATGGCCCGCAGCCCGGCGGCGTCGATCCCGGACCACGTGCTGGAGCGGGCGAGCCACAACCGGTCCGTGACCCTGCTGGTGGGTCCGGACGACGAACCCCGCTACCGGGAGACCATGGCGGACCGGGCGGTGACCCGGCTGCAACGGCGCGGCCGGGACATTCACGAGCACTTCGTGCCGCACGTGGACCACTCGGTGCTCTCGCGCACCGCACGCAACCTGATCGCTCGTCAGCTCGACGAGGTCTTCGCCCAGTGGAAGGTCCAGTAGCACCGTCATGCCAGACACCCCCGCCGCCCCCGCGCCCCGGACGGACACGTCCCGCGTGGGAGCCAACATCCTGTGGAACTACATCTCGGGATTCACGAGCGTCTTCGGGCTGCTCCTGCTCTACCCCTTCGCCATCGCGATCGTGGGGACCGAGTCCTACGGCCTGTGGGTCATCGCGTTCAGCGCGATCCAGCTGCTCACAATGTCCGACTTCGGCCTGGGCACGGGCATCGTGCGCACCCTCGCGGACCTGCCCGACGACGCCGCCCACCGGCGCCGCCGGGAGAGCTTCGTGGCGGTGTCGGTGGGAGTGTTCCTGGTGCTCGCCGTGGTGCTCACCACCCTGTACTTCGTGGTGTTCCCGCTGTACCTGGGAACCGTGGCCGTCCCCGAGCGGGACCGCCACGCCGTGGTGCCCATGGTGGTCGCGGCCGGGATCACGCTGTTCGTGTCCGTGCTGGGCCGTGCGTGCAACTCGGTGCTGTGGGCGCTGAACCGCCCGGACATCGAGCGCAAGGCCGCCGTGGTGTCCATCCTGGGACGAGCCGCGGGATACGTCCTGCTCATCCCCCTCCAGGGGGGACTGATCGCCCTGGTGCTCGTGGAGTGCCTCTCGCTGCTGCTGCCGCCGGTCGTGTGCTTCATCGCCGTGCTGCGCCGCTTCGGACTGGCGCGTCCGCTGCCCGGGGCGTGGCGGGAGCAGGGCCGACCGCTGCTGCGGATGTCCTCCGTCCTGTCCATCGGCTCGCTGTCCCTGCTGGGCGTGTACCAGCTGCCGCTGTTCGTGGTGGGTCCCACCCTCGGGCTGCAGGCCGCCACCGCGTTCGGCGCGCTCATGCGCGTGAGCCAGAGCGCTCGTCTGGTGGTCAGCTGGATCGCCATGCCGTTCGCCTACCCCATCAAACGGGCCCGTGGTTCCGAGGCCGCGGAGCACATCCGCGTGGCCATGACGGTGTCCCTGCTGGTGGGGCTCATGATCAGCATCCCGCTGCTGGCGATCCCCACGGAGCTGCTGACCGTGTGGCTCGGCTCCAAGATGGCGTTCGCGGCACCGGCCCTGGCCGTGGTGGTCGTGGGTGTGCTCGCCGAGTCACTGGGTCAGGTGCCCACCCTGGTCATGACCCTGCGGGGCAGCCCGCTCGTGGCCTCCCTCATCAGCCTCGCCGTGCTGGTGGTCACCCTGCCCGCGGTGTGGCTCGCGGCCCGGACGGACAACCTGGAGATCGTGATGGCGGCCTCCGTGGTGCCCCTGGCGCTCGCGGTGCCCGTGCAGCTGCACTTCAGCGAACGTGCCGAGCCCAGCGGTGTGAAGGCGGAGAACCTCCGCATCTGGGCGCTCATGGTGCTCGCCGCCGGGGTGGGCGCCGTCGTGTTCGCCGTGCTGGGGCGCGTGCTCCCGGACGTCCTCTCCATCGCGGTGTGCGCGGTGGCGCTCGGTCTGGTGTTCCTGGCGGCGTTCCGCCGGATCCGCCGCCGGGACCACGAGCTCAACGTGGCCCAGCGGGAGGTCGTTCAGGACTCCGCGGTCAGCTCTTCGTAGAGCTCGCGGTAGCGCCGGGCGGCGCCGCGGATGTCGAACTCGTCCCGGGCCAGCTCCCAGCTGCGACGACGCAGCTCGTGGCGCTGCCCGGGGCCCAGTTCCAGCAGCCGGCACACGGAGTCCGCCAAGGACGCGGGATCGGACATGGGCACCACGGCCCACGGCTCCACGGCCAGCAGCCGTGCGTCCCCCGTGTCCGTGGTGACCACGGGGAGTCCTTCCCCCAGGGCCTCGATGCCCGCCATGGGCAGGGCCTCGTGGTTGCTGGAGAACACCATGGCGTGCGCGGAGCGGATCAGCCCGCGCACGTCGGACACCGAGCCGCGCAGGGTCACGGCGTGGTCGATGCCCAGCCGTTCCAGCTCTCGGGTGAGCTCCGTGTTCTCGGGATCCACGCGGTGACCCGCGCAGACCAGCCGGGCGCGGGGGTGGCGCTGCAGCACCCCCGCGAAGGCCGCGAAGAGCGTGGGGTGGTCCTTGGACGGCGCGTGGCGGCCCAGGTGCAGCAGCAGCGGATCTCCCGACGGCTCCGGGGCGGGCTCCGCGGCGGTCACGGAGCCGTTGTGCACGATCCGGATCTGCTCGCCCGGGAAGCGGTAGCCGAACTCCACTGCGAAGTCCCGCGCGGACGGTGAGCACGCCACCACGGCGTCGAAGCGTGAGGACAGTTTCGCGGCGATGCGCCACACGATCCCCGCCACGCGGCTCGAGGCCTGGTCCAGGCTGGAGTGCAGCGTGGACACCCGTACTGCCCCGTGGGGGGTGAGCGCGTTGACCAGGTCGGACTGCTGCAGGTGGGAGTGCACCACGTCGATCCCGTGCCGCTTCACGAGAGTCCGCACGGCCCGCACGGCCGCCACGGGGAGCACGTCACGGCGGCTCATCCCCGCGTAGGTGGTGCTCGTGGCCGCGGCCTCGAGGCGAGGGGACAGCGCCCCGGGGGAGAGCAGCACCAGCAGGTGCGCCTCGTCCCCGGCCTCACGGCTCAGCAGCAGCTGCTCGATGAGGGTCTGCGCGCCGCCGGTCTCGGCGTCGTTGACGATGTGGAGAACTCGCACGGGGCGGGCCTTTCTGCAGAGCGGTGGACGGGAGGGCGGGCGCGGCGCGCCGGCCAGCGGGTCAGGTGGTCAGCGAGTGGTCTGGTGTGCGGTGAGTGGTGCGGGACGCCCGGTTGCCACCGGAGACCCGGACTCGTCCGGGACCCGGGCACGCGAGAGTTCCAGGCCGAGGCACACCCCGGCCACACCCCACACCCAGAAGGCGGAGTCGTAGCTGGTGGTGCCGCCGGCCACCACGAACCACACCACCAGGGTGCACGCGCCGAGCCACAGGGGATTGCGGCCCCCGGAGCGCAGGCACAGGACGGTCAGGAAGATGATGAGCGCCAGGCCGAAGAGCATCCCGCTCTCGAGCACCACGCGGCCGATCACGGAGTAGATGTCTGGCAGCGGGTTGTAGTGCTGCAGATCGCCCAGGGGCATGCGGCCCGTGAGGAACAGCTCGTTGGAGCGGCCGCGCCCCACACCCCACAGGAACGCGGTGGGGTCCGAGAACAGGTAGCGCACGGAGGCGATGATCGAGGACCCGCGGTCCGCCCAGGACCAGTTGAAGGACTCGCGGCGGTCCCGCAGGACGTCCAGGCCCACGTAGACGGCGCCGGCGAGACCCAGGGGCACCAGCAGCACGGCGGCCCATGCCCGGCGCACGGCGTAGGGCGCGATCGCGGCGATCAGCACGACTCCCAGCACCACCACGGCGGCACCTGATCCGGAGATCGCCACGGCCCACAGCACGAGGGCCATGGCCACGACGTCCCGCGGCGTCATCCTGCGCCCGTGGTGGCGCACGACCACCACGAGGGCCATGGCCATGAGGGACAGCGTGCCCACCATGAAGGAGGTCTCCGGGAAGAGCCCGAAGGGCCGGCGCACGTACATGATGAACGTCTCGCTGAACTCGGAGACGTTCGCGTAGCCGGGCAGGCTGTAGAGGCTCTCGAGTGGAATGGTGTCGAAGAGGTCGAAGAACACGTACTTCTGCACGAGTGTGTACGCGGCACTGAGCAGGATGGTCCAGCTCAGCCACGCGATGGCCCGGGAACCCAGGAAGAGGGTGGCCGCCGCAGCTCCGGCTACGGGGAGTGTGTAGACCAGCCACGTGAAGGAGCCCGAGACCAGCAGGGGCTGCGGCGTGAGGAACATCCGCACGAACGAGGCCAGGAACGGCACCGCGCCCACCAGCAGAGCGGTCCACATCACGGGCATGTGGCGGGTGCAGCGCAGGATGAGCGCCACGCAGACCACGCTGGACAGCGGGAGGTTGGTGTTGGACCCCAGCGGCACCGCGGCGTAGGGCAGGGCGGAGAGCACGATCAGCGCCCCCGACAGGGCACGGTCCAGGGCCGTGCCGTGGACCGAGCCGTCCGTGCGGTTTGCGGCGGTGGTCAGGCCCCGGCGTGCGGTCCCGCGCGATCCGGCTCCCGGGACGGGGAGGACGGCCGTGCTCATGAGGTCCAGGTTCCCAGCACCGCGGCCACCGTGGGCTGCCAGTCGGCGTGGTCCCGGCCGGAGACGGCGCGGCGGTCGCGCCGTGGCGTGGCGGCGTCGTCGTACACCGCGCGCAGGGTGGCGCCGAACGCCCGGGTGTCGCGCACGTCGGCGGCGGTGAAGCGGTCGTAGCCGCGGGCCTGCGCGCGCAGGGAGGGCAGGTCCGAGGCGACCACCGGGGTGCCCGCACCCACGGCCTTGGCCAGCACACCGGAGTGCGCGTCGAAGTGCGTGTAGGGCAGCACGATCACCGCGGCCTGCTGCACGAGCGCCGCGAACTCCTCACGGCTGAGGAAGCGGTCCTCGAGGTCCACGCTGGGGTGGTCGGCGGCGAGGCGCGTCAGCTCGCGGCCCAGCTCGGGGGTCTCGGCGGCGCCGCGCACCAGCAGCGGCACCCCCGCGTCCCCGGCGGCGCGGATGGCCAGCTCGATGCCCTTGTTGGCCCGCATCTCCCCGATGCACAGGGCGAACGGCTCGGCGGGGAGCTTCGCGCTCTGGGCGGGCTCCGGATCCAGTCGGGAGGACACCGGCAGGTCCACGGCCGCCACGGGGCGGCTCGTGCACCCGCGCACGATCTGGGCCTGCTCGGCGCCGTGGGTGACCACCCGGTCCGCGTGCCGCGCGCACGAACGGTCCAGCCACAGCAGGAAGCGCTCGCGCGGGGAGGCGGAGTCCAGGTCGAAGTGCGGCTGGGCGTTGTGCACGAACACCGCGGTGCGCTGGTCCCGGTGTGCTCGCAGCACACCCGGCAGCGGGTACTTGGTGGAGTCCAGGGCGAGCACGGCGGTGCGGCCCACCCGTCCCGCCGCTGCGCGCACCGCGAGGTGCTCCCGGACGAGGTCCCACACCTGCAGACCGGCGCGCAGCGCCTTCCCTGCAGCCGAGCCCGGCACCCGGGTGCGTCGCGGCGGGACGGTCTCCACGATCCGCACCGGGTGGTCCTCGCCCCACCCCAGGTAGTCGCGTGCGCCCGGCCGGGACACGAGCTGCACGGTGGCCACGCCCTCGTCCGCGCACAGCGCGAGCGCGAGGTCCGCGGCGTGCTCCAGCTGGCCGCCGTACTCGGTGGGGCACACCACGACGACGTCGCGGGGCCCCGTGGTCGGGGCGGGCTCGGCGCTCACGCCGCGCTCAGTGCTCATGGTTCGCGGCGGCGTGGGCACGGCGGCTGGCGCGCTCGGTGGTGGCACGCTCCGAGGTGGTCCGGTGACCGCGCAGCAGAACGAGGAGCAGACCCACGACGAGTCCCACGAGCGTGCCGAGGGCGGTGTTGATGGCCAGGGACGGCCCCGCCTGCCCCTCGGGCGGAGCGGCCTTCTGCACCACGTTGAGCTTGACGGTGGCGGGCTGGGCGCCGTCCTGGGACGGCGGGATGGTCTCGAGCTCCTGGCTCACGGTCACGAGGCTTTCCGCGGTGGCCTGGGCGAGGTCTGCGGCGCCCTGCGCGGAGGAGGACGTGGCGGTGATGGTGATCATGGCCGTGTTCGGCTGGTTGGTGGCCACGAGGTCCTTCTCGACGAGCTCCGCGGGAGTTTCCTCCAGGTGGAGCCGGTCCACCACGGGCTGCACCACGGAGCTGGTGGTGGCCACCTGCGCGTAGGAGCCGGCGCGGGCCACGGCGAACTGCTCGCCCATCTGCAGGTCCGTGACCGACCGCGGGTTGGCCACGTTCACGAACACCTGTGCCTGGGACTCGTAGGAGCTGGGCACCACGATCGCGGCGACGACGCCCGCGAGCGCTCCCAGCACCGTGGCGAGCACCACGAGTGGCCACAGCTGCCGCAGGCAACGGACGTACTGACTCAAATTCATGTCTCTCCCCCTGGAACCCGCACCCGGCGAGAGCCGCCGGGCACACGACGGTCCCCTGATCCCCTCGTTCGTGCACCAGAACTCTAGCCAGGATCACGAACCGCGATCCCCGGAAACGGTGTGTTCGGGACAAACGTGCCCCATAGTGTGGACGGATTCGCGGGAGGAGGGCCCGGCCGCGTTCCTAGACTTGTCCGGGTGGCCGTGCCAGCGGCCGCACGGGACGATCGACGGGGGAGAGATGACGGACCAGGGCGCGGGGGCGGCAGCCGCGGCGGAACCGCTCGTGAGCGTGGTGATCGCGGTGTACAACGGCCAGGACCTGGTGGGGCAGGCCATCAGCAGCGTGCTGCGCCAGACCCACTCGAACATCGAGGTGTTCGTGGTGGACGACGGCTCCACCGACCGCACGCCGGAGGTCCTCGCGGGGTACCAGGCGGTGGACCGCCCGGGCCGCCGCGTGCGCGTGCTGCGGCAGGAGAACGCCGGGTGCGGGGCGGCCCGCAACCGGGCGCTGGAGCAGGTGCGGGGCGAGTTCGTGACGTTCCTGGACGCGGACGACGAGCTGCTGCCCCACCACCTGGAGACAATGCTGCGCCGCTACCGGCAGCTGGGGGAGGAGCCCGGGCGGGAGCGCACCGTGGTCTACACCAACGCGTGGCAGTGCACACCCTCCGGGATCAACGCGGAGCGTGTGGTGTACCGCGAGGCCATGCCGGCGCCGGACGAGCAGCGCAGCGTGATCCTGGAGTACAACATCGGCCACCTCTTCGGGCTGTTCCCCCGGGAGTTCTTCCGCGAGGTGGGGGTGTTCGACCCGGAGCAGGTCTTCGTGGAGGACTGGGAGCTGTGGCTGCGGGCCGTCTACTCCGGGTGGCGCTTCGACCGCGTGGACGAGGTCACCGTGATCCTCTCGTGGTCCGGGGGCTCCATGCAGTCCCAGCGTGACCGCATGGCGGCGGGTGAGGAGATGGCGCTGCGCAAGACGCTGGCCCGCTTCGAGCAGCAGCTCAGCCCCGAGGAACGCGAGAAGCTGCTCACCCGCCTGCGCAACGGATCCCCGCTCGCGGCGGCGTCGGAGGCGGAGCAGGCCCTGCGCGAGGGCCGTGCGGCAGACGCGCGGCGTCACCTGGAGACGGCCGCGCAGATGATGCCGAGCCAGCGACGCGTGGTGCTCAAGGCGAAGATCGCCCGCGTCCCGGGCGGGATGCGGTGGCTCGTGCGTCGCCAGCGGGCCGTGGACCGCAGCGTGGGGTACACGGACGCCATGCGGCGCTGACCGGCGTGTGGCAGCAGACCCCTCGTGCGGTGCCCGGCCGCACGCAACGGAGCGGGGCCCCACAATGGACAGGGTGAGCACCTCGTCGAACACCCCGCCCGTCCTTCTCGCGTGCGCCCACGGGACCCGTGATCCCGGTGGGCAGCAGGCGGTCGCGGCCCTCGTGGCCGCGGTGCGCGAACGGCTTCCGGGAGTCGGCGTGGTGGACACGTGGGTGGACGTCCAGGAGCCGGACCTCGTGGCGCGCACCGCCGAGCACGCCGGGCAGCGCGCCGTGGTCGTTCCGTTGCTGCTGTCCGCGGGCTACCACGTGTTCGTGGACATGGCCCGGGCCGTGCAGGGCTCACCGCACCACAGGGTGGCCGCGGCCCTCGGACCCGACCACCGGCTCGCGCGCGTGCTGGCCCGCCGGCTGGCCGAGGCACTCGACGCCGCTGGGGAAGCGGCCCCGGAACCGGTCGACGAGATCGTGATGGTCTCCGCAGGCTCCTCCGACCCCCGCGCCGGTCAGGACTGCGAACGGGTGGCGGCCATGCTCTCCGAGGTGCTCGGCCACCCCGTGTCCTCGGCCTACCTCTCCGCGGCCCGCCCGTCCCTGCCCGATGCGCTCGCGGCGGCCCGTGGCCGTGCAAACCCGGGGGACGACGCCGCAGGGTCGCCCCGCACGGATGCCGCTCCCGCGCGTCCTGGGCGCGTGCTGCTGGTCCCGTACCTGCTGGCCCCCGGGTTCTTCCACGGCCGGGCGCTCGCCGCGGGAGCGGACGTCACGGCCGAACCGCTGCTCGTGCACCCCGGCGAGGTGCCCCCGGAGCTCGTGGAGCTGGTGCTCGAGCACTACCGGGAGGCCGCCTCCAAGGCGTGATCGCACACGGCCCTGACCATGGCCCCGAGCCGGAAGCGCTCCGGGACCACAGCGGGGATTCCGGCCTCCTCGAGCGGCTGCACGCACACGGGCCCGATGGCCACGGCGGTGCAGCGCCCGTCCCGCAGGGCCCGCTGGAGGTCCTCGAGCACGCCGAGGGCGCGGGCGGCGTCGAAGACCGCGTCCACGGCCGGGGCTGCCGTGAAGGTCACGTAGTCCACGCGCCCCACGACCGCGTCCCGCACGAGTGCGGCGAGCCGTGAGCCCTCGTCGGCGGAGTCCCACCGGTACGGTGCCACGGTGCGCACGGGCAGACCCGCGGCGCGCAACCGGTCCAGCTGCTCCTCGTCCGGGGTGCCGTGCACCTGCACCGTCACGGTGCCGCGGGGTGCGGGATCCCCGGCGAGCAGCCGGTCCACGAGCTCCGCGGTGCGTCCCGAGGAGCCCGTGTACGCGCACGGGATTCCGCTCGCCCGCAGCTGCCCCGTGGCCTTCGCCCCGCGTGAGAGCACGGTGGAGGCCCGCAGCGCCGCGAGCAGCTCCTCGCCCAGTCCGTGCTCCTGTGCCACGGCGAGCCAGCGCTTGAGCCCGTAGCCCGTGGTGACCAGCACGGTGCCCGGGGCGGAGGCGATCAGGTCCCGGGTGGCGGCCAGCACGCCGTCGTCCTCGTCCGCGGGCGTGAGCTTCAGGGCCGGCGCGTAGCGCACCCGCGCGCCATGGCGTTCGAACGCCCCGCCCTGCTCCGAGGCGCGGCGGTGGGCGGTGACCGCCACGGTCAGTCCGGTCAGGGCGGGGTGCTCGGGGCTCGTCATGCTCCCAGGGTAGGAGGGGACGCCGACGCCGCACGCACCCCTCGGGCCTCCGCGGTCCCGGCCCGGCGCCCGCGGTGTCCGAGGCCCCGAGTAGGCTGGGGCGCGATCCGCCCGGCCCGTGCACCACGGCGAGGGTCGGGGCCAGGCCCCGCCCGGCGTCGTCGTGCCCCGCGCCGGGTCAGACCGCGCGCCGCCGCGCCACCCGCCCCACACACCAGGAGCCCGCCACCCATGTCCCTGACCGGTCTGCTCACCGCGCTCACCGAGGACCGCAGCTTCGCGAACATCCGCACCCAGGCCGCGCGCCCGCTCGCGGAGCGCTCCGCGGAGACGATCATCAGCGCCACGGACGGGCTGCGCGCCCCCGTGCTCGCGCAGATCGCGGCGGGTCTCGCGGACGACGCCGCGGCGTCGGCTCCCGGGAGCTCCGGCGCCTCCGCCGAGGGGGCCCACCCCCCGGTGCTGCTGGCCGTGACCGCCACGGGCCGTGAGGCCGAAGAGCTGCAGGCCGCGCTGGGCTCCTACCTGCCGAGCGAGCAGATCGCGAACTTCCCGTCCTGGGAGACCCTGCCGCACGAGCGGCTGTCCCCGCGCTCGGACACCGTGGGGCAGCGGCTGAGCGTGCTGCGCCGACTGGAGCGCACCGATCCCTCCGAGCAGCCGCTGCGCGTGGTCGTGGCGCCGGTGCGCTCGGTGCTGCAGCCAGTGGTCGCGGGGCTCGGGCAGATGGAGCCCGTGGCGCTGCGCACCGGGCAGGACTACGACTTCCAGCAGCTCGTGGCGGAGCTGGCCGGTGCCGCCTACTCCCGCGTGGACATGGTCACCCGGCGCGGGGAGTTCGCGGTGCGCGGCGGGATCATCGACGTGTTCCCGCCCACCGAGGACCATCCCGTGCGGGCCGAGTTCTTCGGGGACGAGCTGGACGAGATGCGCTGGTTCGCGGTGGCGGACCAGCGCACGCTGACCACTGCCGAGCACCCCTCGGTGATCGTGGCCCCGCCGTGCCGCGAGCTGCTCATCACCCCGTCCGTGCAGTCCCGCGCGGCCAAGCTCAAGGACCAGCTGCCCGGCGGGCGGGAGATGCTCGAGCGGATTGCCGGTGGGCAGTACGTGGAGGGCATGGAGTCCCTGGCCCCGCTGCTCGCGGACGAGATGGTGCAGGTGCTGTCCCTGCTGCCCGGGGGCTCCATGACCGTGGTGCTCGAGCCCGAGAAGGTCCGGGCGCGCGCCCACGACCTCGTGGCCACCAACGAGGAGTTCCTCATGGCCGCGTGGGACTCCGCCTCGGGCGGCAGCGACGCGCCTCTGGACCTCAACGCGGCCCTGGACACGGACGACGGCGCCGCCCGCACCCTCTCCTCCGGCTCGTTCCACACGATCGCCGAGGTGCGCGAGCTCGCCCTGGAGCGCTCGGTGGGCTGGTGGGCCGTGACCGGGCTGAACGTCAACGCCGTGACCACCTCCGAGATCAGCGCGGACACCTCCGACGAGGAGGTCCACCTCGCGGACACGGACGCGGACACCCTCACCGTGACCGCGCGCGAGCCCACCCGGTTCTCGGGGGATGTGCCGGCCGTGCTGTCCTTCCTGGGGGAGCGGGCGCGCGAGGACTGGCGCATCGTGCTCGTCACGGACGGGCCCGGTCCCCTGCAACGGATGAGCGAGCTGCTGCACAGCGCGGACGTCCCCGCCGCCCGCCACGACAGCATCGACGACGCGCCCCAGCCCGGCCTCGTGGAGCTGACCACCGCGCGCGCCGGGCGGGGTTTCGTGCTCGAGGCGCAGCGGATCGCGCTGCTCACCGAGGCGGACGTGCTGGGCCGCTCCAGCACCTACGACAACCGCGCCGAGCGCAAGCTCCCGCAGCGCCGCAAGCGCAACCAGGTGGACCCCCTGGCCCTGCAGAAGGGCGACTACGTGGTGCACGAGCAGCACGGCATCGGTCAGTTCATCGAGCTCGTGCAGCGGCCCATCGCGGGCGCCATGACCGCACCCGGCCAGCCGAAGCCGGTGCGCGAGTACCTCGTGCTGGAGTACGCGGCGTCCAAGCGCAACGGGCCCAAGGACCGGCTGTTCGTGCCCACGGACCAGCTCGACCAGGTGAGCTCCTACGTGGGCGGGGAGGCGCCGTCGCTGTCCAAGATGGGCGGGGCGGACTGGAACAAGACCAAGCGCAGCGCCAAGAAGGCCGTCAAGGAGATTGCCAACGAGCTGATCCGGCTGTACTCGGCGCGCATGGCGTCCAAGGGCCACGCCTTCGGCCCGGACACCCCGTGGCAGCGCGAGCTGGAGCAGGCGTTCCCGTACATCGAGACCCCGGACCAGCTCACCACCATCGACGAGGTCAAGGCGGACATGGAGCGGCCCATCCCCATGGACCGGCTGATCTCCGGGGACGTGGGCTACGGCAAGACCGAGGTGGCGGTGCGCGCCGCGTTCAAGGCCGTGCAGGACGGCAAGCAGGTGGCGGTGCTCGTGCCCACCACGCTGCTCGCGCAGCAGCACTCCGAGACGTTCGCCGAGCGGTTCTCGGGCTTCCCCGTGCGCCTGGCCACGCTCTCGCGGTTCCAGACGGCCAAGGAATCCAAGGCCACCATGGAGGGGCTGCGCAGCGGTGCGGTGGACGTGGTGATCGGCACCCACCGGCTGCTGAGCAAGGAGATGCAGTTCAAGAACCTGGGCCTCGTGATCATCGACGAGGAGCAGCGCTTCGGCGTGGAGCACAAGGAGAAGCTCAAGGCCATGCGCACGGACGTGGACGTGCTGGCCATGTCCGCCACGCCCATCCCGCGAACGCTGGAGATGTCCATGACGGGCATCCGGGAGACCTCCACGCTGGCCACCCCGCCCGAGGAGCGCCACCCCGTGCTCACGTACGTGGGGCCCTACACGAACAAGCAGGTCTCCGCGGCCATCCGGCGCGAGCTCATGCGCGAGGGCCAGGTGTTCTTCATCCACAACCGTGTTTCGACCATCGAGGCGCAGGCCAAGGAGCTCGCCGAGCTCGTGCCCGAGGCGCGGATCGCGGTGGCCCACGGGCAGATGACCGAGTCCCGCCTGGAGCAGATCATCGTGGACTTCTGGGAGAAGAAGTTCGACGTCCTGGTGTGCACCACCATCGTGGAGACCGGTCTGGACATCGCCAACGCCAACACACTGATCGTGGACCACGCGGACCGCTACGGGCTCTCGCAGCTGCACCAGCTGCGCGGCCGTGTGGGTCGCGGGCGCGAGCGCGCCTACGCCTACTTCCTGTACCCCGCGGAGAAGCCCCTGAGTGAGACCGCCCTGGAGCGGCTCAAGGCCGTGGCCGCACACAACGAGCTGGGCTCGGGCATGCAGCTGGCCATGAAGGACCTCGAGATCCGCGGCGCGGGCAACCTGCTGGGCGGTGAGCAGTCCGGGCACATCGCGGGCGTGGGCTTCGACATGTACCTGCGCCTCGTGGGCGAGGCCGTGGCGGAGTACCGCGGGGACCAGGACACCGGACCCGCGGAGATGAAGATCGAGCTGCCCGTCAACGCCCACCTCCCGCACGACTACGTGCCCGGGGAGCGGCTGCGTCTGGAGGCATACCGCACCATCGCGAACGCCGCCACGGAGGACGCCGTCGCGGAGGCGGGCAACGAGCTGAAGGACCGCTACGGGCCCCTGCCCACCCCGGTGCAGAACCTGCTGGAGGTCGCCCGGCTGAGGATCCGGGCGCGCGCCGCGGGCCTCACGGATGTGGCCACGCAGGGCACCATGGTCCGGTTCTCACCCGCCGAGCTCAGCGAGTCCCGCGAGATGCGCCTCACGCGCCTCTACCCGGGAGCGCAGATCCGTCCGGTGCCGGGCACGGAGGAGCGCATGGTGCTGATCCCCAAGCCCAAGACCGCGCGGATCGGCGGCAAGGACCTCGTGGACGGGGACATTCTCGCGTGGGCCCGCGAGGTGCTGGACGCGATCTTCCCGGTGCTCGAGCCCGCCGCCGCGGGCACGGACGCCACTGCGGGCACGGACGTCGCCGCGGGGTAGCGGCCCCGGGGACCTCGGCCCCGCGACCCATCGGCTGCGCGCGTCCTCCGTTCGGGGCTCCTAGGATGAACAGTCATGGGACATCTGCTCGTGACCGGCGGCGCCGGATTCATCGGTGCCAACTTCGTGCACCACGTGCTGGCGCACACGGAGCACTCCGTCACGGTGCTGGACAAGCTCAGCTACGCGGGCAACCGCGAGAACCTGGCGGTCGCTGACCCGGCCCGCTGCGACCTGGTGGTGGGGGACGTCGCGGACGCCGGCGTCGTCGACGACCTGGTGGGCGCGGCGGACGCCGTGGTGCACCTCGCCGCCGAGTCCCACAACGACAACTCCCTGCGGGACCCTTGGCCGTTCGTGCAGACCAACGTGGTGGGGACCTACACCCTGCTGGAGGCCGCCCGGCGGCACGGGACGCGGTTCCACCACGTGTCCACGGACGAGGTGTTCGGGGACCTGGCGCTGGACGACCCGCAGCGCTTCACCGAGGAGACTGCGTACCGGCCGTCGAGCCCGTACTCGGCCACCAAGGCGGCATCGGACCACCTGGTGCGCGCGTGGGCGCGTTCGTTCGGGGTGGAGGTCACGCTGTCCAACTGCTCCAACAACTACGGCCCGTACCAGCACGTGGAGAAGTTCATCCCGCGCCAGATCACCAACGTGCTCACCGGGCAGCGGCCCAAGCTGTACGGCGCGGGGGAGAACGTGCGGGACTGGATCCACGTGGCGGACCACTCCGCCGCGGTGCTGCGCATCCTCGAGTCCGGAACTCCCGGCCGCACGTACCTGGTCGGCGCGGACGGCGAACGGGACAACCTCACGGTGCTGCGGGAGATCCTGCGGCTCATGGGAGAGCCCGAGGACGCGTTCGAGCACGTGACGGACCGCGCCGGGCACGACCGCCGCTACGCGATCGACGGCTCCCGCACCCGCGAGGAACTGGGCTGGAAACCCTGCTACACCAACTTCTCGGAGGGCCTCGCGGACACCATTGCGTGGTACACCGAGCACCGCGAGTGGTGGGAACCCGCGAAGTCCGCCACCGAAGCCGCCTACCGGAAGGCCGGACAGTGAACGCCCAGGACCTCACCGTGCACACCACCGCCATCGACGGGCTGCTGCTCGTGGAGCTGCCCGTCCACGGGGACAACCGCGGCTGGTTCAAGGAGAACTGGCAGCGCGCCAAGGCCGTGGCCGCGGGCCTGCCGGACGCCTCGTTCGTGCAGCACAACATCTCCTTCAACGGCTCCCGCGGCACCACGCGCGGGATCCACGCCGAGCCGTGGGACAAGTACGTCTCGGTGGCCACCGGGCGGATCTTCGGCGCGTGGGTGGACCTGCGCCAAGGGCCGGGCTTCGGCACCGTGGTCACGCACGAGGTCACCTCGGGCACCGCGGTGTTCGTCCCGCGCGGCGTGGGCAACGCGTTCCAGACGCTCGAGGAGGCGACCGCCTACACCTACCTGGTCACGGACCACTGGCGCGCGGACGCCACCGCCGAGTACTCGTTCGTGAACCTCGGTGACCCGCGGCTGGGCATCGAGTGGCCCGTGCCGCTCGCGCAGGCTGAGCTCTCGGACAAGGACCGCGCGCACCCCGCGCTGGACGACGTCGCCCCGCTGGCTCCCGCGCCCGTCCTCGTGCTGGGAGCCCGCGGCCAGGTGGGTGCCGCCCTCACCGAGCTGCTGACCGCGAGCGAGCTGCCGTTCACGTCGTGGACGCGCTCGGAGCTGGACCTCGCGGACCCGGCCTCCTGGCCCGCGGAGATCAGCTCGGGGGACGCCCTGCGCCGGTACCGCGCCGTGGTCAACGCGGCCGCCTTCACGGCAGTGGACGCGGCCGAGAGCACCGAGGGCAGGGCGGCCGCCTGGGCGGTCAACGCCACGGGTGTGGGAGCACTCGCCGCGGCGTGCGCCCGGGCCGGCACCACCCTGGTGCACTTCTCCACGGACTACGTGTTCGACGGCGCCCTGCCTCTGGGCTCGGCGTACGCCCCGGAGGATCCCGTGGCGCCGCTGTCCGTGTACGGGCAGTCGAAGGCCGCGGGGGAGACCGCCGTCCGCGCCTGCCCGCGGCACTACGTGATCCGCACCAGCTGGGTGATCGGGCAGGGGAAGAACTTCGTGGCCACCATGGCGGACCTGGCGCGCCGCGGGGTGGACCCGGCGGTGGTCGCGGACCAGCACGGTCGACTGACCGCGGCGGCCGATCTGGCGGAGGGTGCCCTGCACCTGGTGGACAGCGGCGCCGCGCCTGGCACCTACCACCTCACCGGCTCCGGTGAACCGTGCACCTGGGCGGAGATCGCCCGCTGGGTGTTCGAGGAACTGGGGGCGGACCCGGAACGGGTGCGGCCGGTCGGGACGGCCGAGTACACGGCGGGGAAAGTGGGCATCGCACCCCGACCGACCAACAGCTGCCTGGACACCACCAGCCTGGAGGCCACGGGGTTCTCCCCCCGGGACAGCCGGGCCGTGGTGCGGTCGGTTCTCTCCACCACCCACGACTGACCGCACGGTGACGGACACGAGAGAGCCCCGCTGCCTCACGAGGAGGCGGCGGGGCTCTCTGCGGTACTGGGCCGGAGTCAGACGGCGCGGTCCTGCTTCTGCTCGCCGGAACCCACGGCGCGCTGCGCCATCTCGGACGCGTTGCGCGGCAGGTCCAGGGTGACCTCGGTGCCACCCGTGGAGTGCTTGGCGGTGGCACCGCTCAGGAACAGGGTGGGGACCATGAGCGCCAGGCCGTAGGCCAGGATGCCCACCATGAAGAGCCACCAGCTGTCCGGGTAGGTGCTGAACAGCCACAGGCTCACGAGGATGGTGACCATGCCGCCGCCGAAGAGGATCGCGTTCTTCACGATCTCGCCCTCGCCCGAGTACTGCGGTGCGCGGCGGCCGTGGCGCTCGGTGGTGGTGCGGGTGGCGTGAGCGTCCGCGGCGTGGCTGCCGTCCTCCGTGGTGCGCCCGGTGTGCGGACGGTGCGCGTTGGACTCGGCTTCCGATCTTCTGACCATGAGTTCACCCTTTCAGACCGCCGTGGCGGGCCCAGTACTGTCGTGCAGCCAGTCTAGTGCCTGGCACCCGGACTTGCTGACATTCCGTCGCCGGATGCGGTGGCTCAGAGCCTGCCGGCGATGTCCGCGAGCAGCCGGGAGATGCGGGGCCCGGCGGCGCGGCCCGCCTCCAGGACCTCCTCGTGGGACAGCGCCTCCGGGCTGATGCCGGCGGCCGCGTTGGTCACCAGGGACATCCCCAGGATCTCGAGGCCCGCGTGGCGTGCCGCGATGGCCTCCAGCGCGGTGGACATGCCCACGAGGTCCGCGCCGAGCACCTTGGCCATCTGCACCTCTGCCGGAGTCTCGTAGTGCGGGCCGGGGAACTGGGCGTAGACCCCCTCGTCCAGGGAGGGGTCCACCGCGCGGGCGATGTCCCGCAGCCGCTGGGAGTAGAGGTCCGTGAGGTCCACGAAGGTGGCTCCCTCCAGCGGGGAGCGCGCGGTGAGGTTGATGTGGTCGCGGATCAGGACCGGGGTTCCGGGAGCCCAGTCAAGGTTGAGTCCGCCGCAGCCGTTGGTGAGGATCATGATCTCGCTGCCCGCGGCCGCCGCGGTCCGAACACCGTGGGACACGGCGCGCACGCCCTTGCCCTCGTAGAAGTGGGTGCGGGCGCCGATCACCAGGGCGTGGGAGCCGTCCGCCAGGCGGATCGAGCGCAGCGTGCCGCCGTGGCCCTCGAGCGCGGGCTTGGAGAAGCCGGGGATCTCGTGTGCGGGGACCTCGGACACGGTCTCCCCGAGCAGGTCCGCCGCTCCACCCCACCCGGAGCCGAGGGTCAGGGCGATCTTGTACCGGTCCACGCCGGTGCGTTCCCGCAGGGCGTCGGCGGCCTGCTGGGCGAGCTCGAAGGGTTCCTGGGCCGTGGTGTCAGTCATGCCACCATCCTAGGCACGCACGGCGGCCGCGTCAGCGTGTGGGCGCGCCCCGGTAGGCTGGGGCGCATGGCTGACATGACTGTGCAGAGGGAATTCGCGGACCAGAAGCTCGTGATCATCGGCGGCGGCCCCGGTGGCTACGAGGCCGCCCTCGTGGCGGCGTCGCTCGGGGCGGACGTCACCGTGGTGGAGGAGCAGGGCATGGGCGGCTCCGCCGTGCTCACGGACGTGGTGCCGTCCAAGACGCTCATCGCGTCCGCGGACACCATGAACCGTTTCGCCTCGGCCCGTGACCTGGGTGTGCACGTGGGCGACGACCTCGACGCCACGGAGGAGCTCAACAACCTGCGCGTGGACCTGGACAAGGTCAACGTGCGCCTGCTGCGCCTCGCGGCCACGCAGTCCCGGGACATCAAGCGCGGCCTGGAGCGCGTGGGTGTGCGGGTGGTGGTCGGCCGCGGGAAGATCGTGGACCGCTACACCGTGGTGGTGGACCCCAGCGACGACGAGCCCTACGAGCTGAAGGCGGACGTGGTGCTCGTGTCCGTGGGCGCCCACCCGCGCGAGCTGGACACCGCCAAGCCGGACGGTGAGCGGATCTTCAACTGGAAGCAGATCTACCAGCTCACCGAGATCCCGGAGAAGCTGATCGTGGTGGGCTCCGGTGTGACCGGTGCGGAGTTCGCCTCCGCCTACAACGGTCTGGGCTCCGAGGTCACCCTGGTCTCCTCCCGTGAGCAGGTGCTGCCCGGCTCGGACAAGGACGCCGCCCAGGTGCTCGAGAACGTGTTCGAGCGCCGCGGTCTGCGCGTGCTCTCCCGCTCCCGCGCGGACGCCGTGGAGAACACCGGCGACGGCGTGCGGGTCACCCTCTCGGACGGCCGCAAGATCCGCGGCACGCACTGCCTGCTGGCCGTGGGCTCCATTCCCAACACCGCGGACATGGGTCTCGAGGAGGCAGGGGTGGCCATGACCGAGTCCGGCCACATCCGCGTGGACACGGTCTCCCGCACCACCGCCCCCGGCATCTACGCCGCGGGCGACTGCACGGGCGTCATGCCGCTCGCCTCCGTGGCCGCCATGCAGGGCCGCATCGCCGTCGCGCACATCCTGGGTGACACCGTTCACCCGCTGCGTACGGACGAGGTGGCCTCCAACATCTTCACGTCCCCGGAGATCGCGTCCGTGGGCATCACCCAGCAGGACGTGGAGGCGGACCCCGCCATGTTCACCGGAATGACCATGAACCTGGCCACCAACCCGCGCGCCAAGATGATGGCCGTGGACGACGGCTTCGTGAAGATCTTCGCGCGCCGCGGCAGCGGCACCGTGATGGGCGGCGTGGTGGTGGGCCCGCGCGCCTCGGAGCTGATCTTCCCGATCGCGCTCGCGGTCACCCACCGCCTGGGCGTGGACGACCTCTCGGACACCTTCGCGGTCTACCCGTCCCTGTCCGGGACCATTGCGGAGGCCGCGCGCCGCCTGCACGTCCACCGCTGACCCGGCTCCCGGGGGCGGTACGACGACGCCGCGGTGACCCTTCCTGCGAAGGTCACCGCGGCGTCGTCGTGCGCGGGGCGGGGGAGGGCTACTCCACGACCACCCGGGCGGCACCCACGGTGTTCATGTCCACGTGGCGGGTCTCGGGGGAGAACCACAGGGCCACCAGCGTGATGAGCGCCGCGAGGGACAGGTACAGGCCCACCGAGCCCACTCCGTAGTTGGCGTTGAGCATCACGGCGATGTACGGCGTGATGGCCGCGCCCAGGATCGAGGCCACGTTGTACGCGATCCCGGAGCCGGTGTAGCGCACGTTGGTGGGGAACAGCTCGGGCAGGATCGCGGACATCGAGCCGAACGTGAGGCCCATCAGGGTCATGCCCACGGTCAGGAAGAACAGCACGCGCGGCAGGGAGGCCTCGGCACCCGTGCCCACGAGGGACGGGGCCATGACGATCCCGAACGTGAGCCCGAAGACCAGGATCAGGGACGTGATCACCAGCTGGGACGAGCGGCGTCCGAAGCGGTCCGCGAGCCAGCCGGAGACGGGGACCATGGCCGCGAACAGCAGCACGGAGAGCAGCTGCAGCACCAGGAACGTGCGGTAGGGGATGCCCAGACCACCGGCGGCGGGCTTGCCGATGCCGTAGGAGAGGATCCACGCGGTCATCAGGTAGAACAGCACGTAGGTGGCCAGCATGATGAACGTGCCCTGGACGATCTGCACCCACGAGGTCTTGAACACCTCCAGCACGGGGGCGGTGACCTTCTGCCCCTGCTTCTCCGCGTGCTTGAACACGGGGGTCTCCTCGAGCTTCACGCGCACCCACAGGCCCAGCAGCACCATGACCACCGAGGCCAGGAACGGGATGCGCCAGCCCCACACCAGGAATGCGTGGCTGGTGCTCGGGTCCTCACCGGCGGTGCCGAACTGCATGAGCACCGTGAGCAGCAGGAAGAAGCCGTTGGCCAGGATGAATCCGAACGGCGCACCCAGCTGGGGCCACATGGCGGCGCGGGCCCGCTTGCCCTCCTCGGCGTACTCGGTGGCCAGCAGCGAGGCGCCGGACCACTCGCCACCCAGGCCCACGCCCTGGCAGAAGCGCAGGATGGTGAGGATCAGGGGCGCCCAGATGCCGATCTGGTAGTACGTGGGCAGCACGCCGATCAGGAACGTGGCGATGCCCATGGTCAGCAGGGCGCCGATCAGGGTGGCCTTGCGGCCGATCCGGTCCCCGAAGTGCCCGAAGATCACGGAGCCGATGGGTCGGCCGAAGAACGCCGCGGCGAACGTGGCCATCGAGGCCAGCAGCTTGGCGGTGTCGTCGTTGCCCGTGAAGAACAGGGCGGGGAACACGGCCACGGCGGCCGTGGCGTACACGTAGAAGTCGTAGAACTCGATCGTGGTTCCCACCAGGGAGGCCAGGATCACGCGGCCGCGCGGCACCCTCTGGTTCAGGGACGGCGAGCCGGGGCCCGCGGGGGAAGCGGTCGTGGACATGGAGCTCCTCATCGGCAGTCGGTTCGAAGAATGACTACAAGATAGGGGCGCGGATACCACATGGTGAATTCAGGTGTCCATCATGTGAGACATCCCGTTGACGTCCTGCGGGTGGCCGTTCCGGGGGCCTCGACCGGTACCCCGCACGAGATTCCGGTCGTCGGGGGTCCGGCGCAACGCACGAGGCCCCGGTCCGCAAGGAAACGGCGCAACGCACGAGGCCCCGGTCCGCGGGGGACCGGGGCCTCGTGAGGGCGAGGGGACTCAGGACTCGATGGTGGCCAGCACGGTGCCCGCAGAGACCGTGTCCCCCTCGGAGACCTCCAGGTCCTTGAGCACACCGGCCTTGTGGGCCGTCAGCGGCTGCTCCATCTTCATGGCCTCGAGCACCACGATCAGGTCGCCCTCGGCCACCTCGTCCCCGTTGGACGCGGCGATCTTCACGATCGTGCCCTGCATGGGGGAGGTCAGGGCGTCGCCGGAGGCGCCTCGTGCGGCCGTGCCGCCGCGGGCGCCGCGCTGCTTGCGGGGCTTGGCCTGGGCGGGCGCCGCGGAGCGGGCGGTGCCGGGCAGCTGCGGCATGGTGACCTCCAGCCGCTTGCCGCCGACCTCCACCACCACGGTCTGCCGCTCGGGCTCGTCCGCGGCGGGCTCGGGGGACGCGGCGAACGGCTCGATGCTGTTGTCGAACTCCGTCTCGATCCACCGGGTGTGCACCGTGAAGGGGGTCCCCTCCGGGGTGGCGAAGGCGGGATCGGAGACTACTGCGCGGTGGAACGGGACCACGGTGGGCATGCCCTCGACGGTCATCTCCTGCAGGGCACGGCGGGAACGCTCGAGCGCCTGCGTACGGGTGGCTCCGGTGACGACGAGCTTGGCCAGCATGGAGTCAAAGTTCCCGCCCACGGTCTCGCCGGCCTCCACACCGGAGTCCACGCGGACGCCCGGTCCGGAGGGGACCGTGAACGTGGTCAGGGTGCCGGGGGAGGGCATGAAGTTGCGCCCGGCGTCCTCGCCGTTGATGCGGAACTCGATGCTGTGCCCGCGCACCTCGGGGTCCTCGTAGCCCAGGGCCTCGCCGCGGGCGATCCGGAACTGCTCGCGCACCAGGTCCAGGCCCGAGACCTCCTCGGAGACGGGGTGCTCCACCTGCAGGCGCGTGTTGACCTCCAGGAAGGAGATGGTGCCGTCCTGACCCACCAGGAACTCGCACGTCCCGGCGCCCTGGTAGTTGGCCTCGCGAAGGATCGCCTTGGAGGACTCGTAGAGCCGCCGGTTCTGTTCCTCGCTCAGGAACGGCGCGGGGGCCTCCTCCACGAGCTTCTGGTTGCGGCGCTGCAGCGAGCAGTCCCGCGTGGAGACGACGACCACGGTGCCGTACTGGTCCGCGAGGCACTGGGTCTCCACGTGGCGGGGAGCGTCCAGGAAGCGCTCCACGAAGCACTCGCCGCGGCCGAACGCGGCGGTGGCCTCACGCACCGCGGACTCGTAGAGCTCGGGGATGGCGTCCCGCTCGCGGACCACCTTGATGCCGCGACCGCCGCCGCCGAAGGCCGCCTTGATCGCGATGGGCAGACCGTGCTGGTCCGCGAAGTCCAGAACCTCCTGGGCGGAGGAGACGGGGTCCGCGGTGCCGGGCACCTGGGGCGCGTTCACCTTCTCGGCGATGTGCCGGGCCGCGACCTTGTCACCCAGCTGGGCGATCGCGGCGGGCGGCGGGCCGATCCACGTGAGGCCGGCGTCGATCACGGCGGCGGCGAACTCCGCGTTCTCGGAGAGGAAGCCGTAGCCCGGGTGGACGGCGTCGGCACCCGAGCGCCGTGCGGCGTCGAGCACCTTGTCGATCCGCAGGTAGGAGTCCGCGGCGGTGGTGCCGCCCAGGGAGTAGGCCTCGTCCGCCATGCGCACGTGCAATGCGTCCCGGTCCGGGTCCGCGTACACGGCCACCGAGGTGATGCCCTCGTCACGGGCGGCACGGATCACGCGCACCGCGATCTCCCCCCGGTTGGCCACGAGGACCTTGGTGAGGGGGCGGGTGCCGGTGGCGGCCTCTTGCTGCCGCGAGGTGGTTGTCACGTGTGAACTCCTTGTCGACTCTCTGCCGAAAGATTAGTGCCCGTCCCGGGGGATCGCCTAAGTGTGGCGGCAACCCGTCACGCCAGCTGTGGAACCCCTACAAATCCGTGCGGTCCGCTTCGTCACGCCGCTGACCACCAGGAGGTGGCCGACACCCCCACCGCGCGCAGCAGTTCCCGCAGCGTGGACAGGCTCAGCCCGATCACGGCGTTGGGGTCTCCCGTGACGCGCTCCACGAACACCGACCCGCGCCCGTCCAGGGTGAAGGACCCGGCCACCTGCAGGGGTTCCCCCGTGGCCACGTAGTCACGGATCTCCTGGGCGCTCATGTGGGCGAACTGGACGTCCGCGGAGGCGGTGGCACCCTCCCCGAGGGCGGGATCGCGCCGCGTGTCCACGAGCCAGTGCCCGGTGTGCAGGGTCCCGGTGCGACCGCTCATCCCCGCGATCCGCTCCACCGCCACCTCGGGGGTGTACGGCTTGCCGTAGCTCTGCCCGTCCAGCTCGAACACGGAGTCGCACCCCAGCACGAGCGCGCCAGCCGAGCCCGGCAACTGGGCCACGGCCTCGGCCTTGGCGCGGGCCAGGCGCAGCGCGGTGTCCCGGGGGCTCAGCGGCCCCTCGGCGGCCACGAGGGCGTCCTCGTCCACGTGGGAGACCACGGTTTCGAACGGGATGCCGGCCTTGCTCAGCAGCCCGGCGCGGGCGGGGGACTGGGACGCGAGGATGAGTGAAGGTTCCACGGGCCCACTCTACGGCGCGGCGGGCAGCGCGTTCCGGGCAGGGTACGGCTCGGGGCACGGGACAGCGGTGGCCACCGAGGATCTGGTGGGTCCCTCGGCCCCGGCAGCATGCCCGTGCCCGGGGACGCCGGCCGTGACGGCGGCCGTCGAGGAAGGCGACTCTTCCGGCCCAGGGACCTCCCGCAGCACCCCCAGGGAGAGCAGCTCGCCCACGCACTCGCGTGTCAGCCGCGCGGACTCGGGGTGCGGACCGCACGCGGCGTCCAGCATCTCGCGCAGCGAGTCCGCGGCCTGCGGGCCGTGCTCGCGGCACACGTGCCACACCACCGGGGCGATCCCGGCGAGCACCACCAGGTGTTCGGGCAGCAGCACCAGCAGCTGGGAGGGGTCCTCGGGGTTCTCGAGGGCCTCGACCCACGGCCCGAGGGCCACCGGGGGCGTCTCGGCGGGGTGCGCGTCCGCATGCGCGCCGCCCGCTCGCTCGCCCGGCACCACGTGGCCGCCGCCCGGGGCGCGGGACGCCTGCTCGCGGGCGGCTGCCTGGGCACGGGGAGCGGGTGACGACGCCGCCCGCTCGCCGTGCGCCGTCGGCTCCCCGCGGGGCGACCCGGCGGCGGAGTCCGGTGTCGCGGCGGGGTCGTGCGGCCCGGGACGCGCAGGGGCGGCCGGGTCCGGGGCCCACGCCCGCAGCGGACGCGGCCGCTCGGTGGGAACGGCGGGAACGGTGGCGAGGCGGTGGACGTGCGCGGCGACGTCGTCGATCTCGCGATAGCGCACGGCGCGGACCCCGCCGCACGCGTCGATCGCGCGCACGAGCGTGCGCAGGGGGCGGGGCAGCGCGGGCAGAGCCGAGATGTTGGGCACCAGGGTGGCCAGCGCGGTCACCAGGGGCAGGGGGTCCGTGACGTGCGGGTGCTCCTGCGCGGGGTCGCGTTCGAGCAGCAGCAGCGCTCGCAGCGCTGCCGGTCCGCGCAGGGGGTGCAGGCCGAGATCGTCGGGAGAGACCTGCTCCTTGGGCTCGCCGGGGCCGCGCACCACCGACAGCGGCTTGGGGTACGGCGCGATGCCGAGGTCCGCGGGGTCCACGCACACGGTCTCGTCGCTCACGTAGCCCAGGTCACGACCCAGCCTGCGCGCCGCCGTGGTCTTGCCGGTTCCCGACGCCGCCACGAGCACCGCCGTGCCGCCCGTCACCGGGTCCGCCAGACCCGCCGCGTGGAACATCAGGGAACGGCCCCGGTGGCGCTCGATGCCCGCGAGCGTCACGGCGGTGGTGAGGGACTCCATGGCGACGGCGGGGTCCGCGCACCCGGCGGGCGCCACGATGTGGTGCACCCCGCTGCGGCCCGCATCCTGGGCGGCGGCGGGGACGGGAGCGGTGGCTGGGGCG
>NZ_RCOM01000020.1 GCF_003667225.1 Kocuria rhizophila | reverse complement strand
GTCCACCGGGATCCCGGGGTCCTCGGCGTGGACGGACGTGAGGATCTCCAGGACCTCCTCGGCGGTGTCCACCACGCGCAGCAGGTCGAGGTCCGCCTCGCCCACCTTGCCGCCGGCCACGAGCGTGCCCGTGATCCAGTCCAGCAGCGGGCCCCAGTACTCGGTGCCCACCAGGACCACGGGGAAGCGGGTGATCTTGCCGGTCTGCACCAGGGTCAGCGCCTCGAACAGCTCGTCCAGGGTGCCGAAGCCACCGGGCAGCGCCACGAAGCCCTGGCTGTACTTCATGAACATGGTCTTGCGCGCGAAGAAGTACCGGAAGTTGATGCCCAGGTCCACCCAGTGGTTCAGGTGCTGCTCGTGGGGCAGCTCGATCCCGATGCCCACGGAGTGGGCGCCCACGTCCACGGCACCGCGGTTCGCGGCCTCCATGACACCGGGGCCGCCGCCCGTGATCACGGCGTAGCCCGCGGCGCCGATCTGCCGCCCGAGCTCGCGGCCCAGCTCGTACTCGGGGTGTCCGGGGGCGGTGCGCGCGGAGCCGAACACGGTGATCGCGGGGCCGAGGTTCGCGAGCGCGTCGAAGCCCTCCACGAACTCCGCCTGGATGCGCAGCACGCGCCACGGGTCCGTGCGGGTGAAGTCGTCCGGCTCCGCGGGGCGCTGGTCCAGGAAGCGCTGGTCGGAGGTGCGGCGCTGCAGCTGGCCGCGGCGCAGCACCACGGGGCCCTTGTGGCGCTCGGCGGGGCCGGCGGACGGCGTCTGGGGATCGGGGGTCGTGTGCTGGGAAGTCATGGGCTCAGGCTACGTGGCGGATCAGGACAACCACTGGGACAGGGCACGGTGGCACGCGCGCACGGCGTCGTCGACCACGTGCTCGTCGTCCGTGTGGGCCAGCAGGGCGTCCCCGGGGCCGAAGTTCACGGCGGGCACCCCCGCCTCGGGGAACCGGGCCACGTCCGTCCAGCCGTACTTGGGCATGGGCTCCTCGCCCCCCGCCGCCACGAACTGCGCGGCTGCCGGGCGGTCCAGTCCGGGCCGCGCCGCCGGGGAGAGGTCCTGCCACTCGATCTCGTACCCCTCGAACACCTCACGGACGTGCTGCTGCGCCTGCTCCAGCGTCTTGTCCGGGGCGAAACGGTAGTTGACCTCCACCCACGCGGTGTCCGGGATGACGTTGCCGGCCACTCCCCCGCCGATCCGGATGGCGTTGAGCCCCTCGCGGTAGTCCAGCCCCTCCACAGTGATGGTCCGCGGTTCGTAGCGCGCCAGCCGCTCCAGCAGCTCCGCCTGCTTGTGGATCGCGTTGTCCCCGATCCACGCGCGCCCTGAGTGCGAAGCCTTGCCGTGGGTGGTGATCCGCAAGCGCATGGTGCCGTTGCACCCGCCCTCCACCGTGCCGTTGGTGGGTTCCAGCAGCACCGCGAAGTCCGCCTCGAGCAGCTGCGGCGCGTTGCGCATCACGCGCCCTAGACCGCTGGCGTCGCTGGAGACCTCCTCGTGGTCGTAGAACACGTACGTGACGTCCCGGTTCGGCTCCCTCAGCTCGTGGGCCAGCGCGAGCTGCACGGCCACCCCGCCCTTCATGTCCGTGGTGCCGCGGCCGTAGATCACGTCCCGGTCCCCTTCACGACGCCGCACGGACGGCACCGCGCCCAGGGCACCCTCCACGGTGGGCAGGGGCACGGTGTCCAGGTGCCCGGCGAGGATCACCCGCTCGTCCCGTCCCAGCTCGGTGCGCGCCACCACGGTGTCCCCGTCCCGGTGCACCGTGAGGTGCGGCAGCTCGCGCAGGGCCGCCTCCACGGCGTCGGCGAGCGGCCCCTCGTGGTCCGAGACGGACTCCACGTCCACGAGCGCGGCCGTGAGGTCCGCGGGGTCCATGCTGAGGTCCAGTACGGGTGTCTGCTGATCGGCTGCCATGGCGGCCAGCATAGTCACCGCACGGCCTCAGTCGTCCTGGAGCCTGAACGCCACGACGTCCACCTCGGCGTCTGCGGAGAGACCCGGGTAGTGGGCGTCGAGCGCCGCGTGAAGGGCGCGGAGCGAGTCGAACCCGTCCCGTTGCGCGTCTGCGTCCGTGAGGTCTGAGCGACGGGTGGACCGGACGTCGGTGACCACCGCCGGAAAGCTCACCTCGGTGCCGCGGGCGCCGTCGAACACGATCTCGGCGGGCCCCGTCCGGAAGGGGTCGTCCACGCGGATCGTCTGCCGCTTCACCCCGGACCGGATGGCGTTCTCGTATCCCTCCCACATGTAGACCCGCTGCGGGCGCTCCGCCGCGTGCTGGTCGTAGGCAAGGGGCAGGAGGTCCCGAGCGGTCCGTGTGGTCAGGCCGCCCTGGTCGCGGACCACGAAGAGGATGTCCGGGGAGAGGTCGTGGACGATCTGCCGGCACTTGCCGCACGGTGCGATGATGTCCCCCGTGGGCCCGTAGGCGGCGGCCATCACCGCAATGGGGTCCTCAGGAATGGAGCCCGCATGGCTGGACAGCACGGCGATCTCCCCGCACGGTCCGCCCAGGAAGTGGTAGGTGTTCAGCCCCAGGACCACGCGCCCCGATTCCGTCAGAGCGCCGGCCGCCACGGTGTGGGCGTCGTCGTCGTGGAACCGTTGCGCGTGGGCGATGACTTGGCGGGTGAGTTCGCGGACGTCGTCGGTGAGCATGCCTTCACCCTAGCCACCGTTGTGCACCCTCGGTCCTGCGCGGCTGCGGCACCTCTGCTGTCTCCGCCCGGCACTTAGGATGGAGCCATGACTTCAACGAGCAAGAGCACCGTCAACTCCCGCGTCGCCTCGGGCGTGGGCCTGGCCACCGTGGTGGACGCCGGCGAGCGCGCGGGGACCGTCCTGGACGTCTTCTACCCCGCCCCGGCCCTGAGCGCGAACCCGGACGCCAGCTACGAGGCGGACCTGCGCGTGGCCGCGACCACGGACCCGGACCGCAACGTGCGCTCCGAGATCGTGACCACGGTGATCGACCTCGACGAGGCCCCCCGCGACACCGCCGACGCCTACCTGCGGCTGCACCTGCTCTCCCACCGCCTCGCGCAGCCCAACACGCTCAACCTGGACGGCATCTTCGGTCTGCTCGCCAACGTGGCCTGGACCAGTCGCGGTCCGGTGCTCGCCGAGGAGCTGACCCGGTCGTTGCTGCGGCTGCGCGCCGGCGGGGCCGTCACGGTGTTCGGCGTGGACAAGTTCCCCCGCATGGTGGACTACGTGGTCCCCTCCGGTGTCCGCATCGGGGACGCGGACCGCGTGCGCCTGGGGGCGCACCTGGGCGAGGGCACCACGGTGATGCACGAGGGCTTCGTGAACTTCAACGCCGGCACCCTGGGCGCTGCCATGGTCGAGGGCCGGATCTCCGCGGGCGTGGTGGTCCACGACCACACGGACATCGGCGGCGGCGCGTCCATCATGGGCACGCTCTCCGGGGGCGGCAAGCAGCGCATCACCCTGGGCGAGCGCTGCCTCCTGGGCGCCAACGCGGGCGTGGGCATCTCCCTGGGAGACGACTGCGTGGTCGAGGCCGGGCTCTACGTCACCGCGGGCACCCGGGTCTCCCTGCTCGACGCCGCCGCGGAACCCCGCGTGGTCAAGGCCTCGGAGCTCTCGGGCGTCTCCAACCTGCTGTTCCGCCGCAACTCCACCACGGGCGCGGTGGAGGCACTGCCCCGCCGCAACGGCACCGTGGAGCTGAACGCGCAGCTGCACGCGAACTGACGCGGGCGGCGTCGTCCGCCGGCAGGTGGCCGGGTTCCCGGGAGACGGGGAGCCCGGCCACCCGTGTTTCCCGGGTGCACTGGATAGGGTGGAGCCCATGAAGATTCTTGTCACCGGGGGAACCGGCTACATCGGCTCGCACACCGTCCTCGCCCTGCTGGAGGCCGGCCACGACGTGGTCGTTCTGGACAACCTCTCCAACTCCTCCCGCGCGTCCCTGGACCGCGTGGCCGAACTGGCCGGTCGTGACGTGGCGGCATTCGAGCAGGTGGACCTGCTGGACCGCTCGGGCCTGGACACCGTGTTCCGGGACCACCGCCCGGACGCCGTGATCCACTTCGCCGGGCTCAAGGCCGTGGGCGAGTCCGCGCAGAAGCCCCTGTGGTACTACACCAACAACGTCTCCGGCACCGTGAACCTGCTGTGGGCCATGGAGGAGAACGACTGCCGCAGCATCGTGTTCTCGTCCTCCGCCACAGTGTACGGCGCGCCGGAGACCATGCCGCTGACCGAGAAGCTGTCCATGGACGCCCAGAACCCCTACGGGCGCACCAAGGAGCACATCGAGGACATGCTCGCGGACCTCGCGGCCTCGGACGAGCGCTGGTCCGTGGCGCTGCTGCGCTACTTCAACCCGGTGGGCGCCCACGAGTCCGGGCGGATCGGCGAGGACCCCTCGGGCATCCCCAACAACCTCATGCCGTTCGTGGCGCAGGTGGCCGTGGGGCGGCGCGAGAAGCTCATGGTCTTCGGCGACGACTACCCCACCCCGGACGGCACCGGCGTGCGCGACTACATCCACGTGGTGGACCTCGCGGACGGCCACCTGAAGGCCCTGGACCGCATCAGCGAGGACCCCGGGGTGCACGTGTGGAACCTGGGCACCGGCCGCGGCTACTCGGTCCTGGAGGTCCGGGAGGCGTTCCAGAAGGCCTCCGGCCGGGAGATCCCCTACGAGATCGCCCCGCGCCGTCCCGGCGACGCCGCCGTGTCCTACGCGGATCCCGCGTCCGCCCTCGCGGAGCTGGGCTGGTCCGCGGACCGGGACATCGACACCATGTGCCGGGACCACTGGAACTGGCAGAAGAACAACCCCAACGGCTACGAGGGCTGAGACCCTCCCCGGTCCCGGGCCCGACGCCGCCCGCGCGCCGGCCCGGGCAGGGGGGCCTGGACGCGCAGGAGAGCCGCACGGCACCTCTGCGACCGCCTCCGTCCCGGCGTCCGCGCCGGGCCCCACGAGAACGCCGCCCCGGCCACCGAGAAGGTGACCGGGGCGGCGTCGTACCGGCAGCGCCGGCCGGCTCAGTTGGCCGTGGGGTAGTGGCGCTCGCCCTCGCCCACGTAGAGCTGGCGGGGACGGCCGATCTTGGTCTCGGGGTCCTCGATCATCTCGCGCCACTGGGCGATCCAGCCGGGCAGGCGGCCGATCGCGAAGAGCACGGTGAACATCTTCTCCGGGAAGCCCATGGCCTTGTAGATCAGACCCGTGTAGAAGTCCACGTTCGGGTAGAGCTTGCGCTCCACGAAGTAGTCGTCCGCGAGCGCCTTCTCCTCCAGGCCGATGGCCAGGTCCAGCAGCTCGTTGTTGCCGCCCATCTTGGCCAGGACGTCGTGGGCGTAGCCCTTGATGATGCGGGCCCGGGGATCGTAGTTCTTGTAGACACGGTGCCCGAAGCCCATGAGGCGGACGCCGTCCTCCTTGTTCTTGACCTTCTCCATGAACTCGTCCGCGGACAGCCCGCGGTTCTGGATCTGGTCCAGCATGGCCAGCACGGCCTCGTTGGCGCCGCCGTGCAGCGGGCCGTAGAGGGCGTTGATGCCCGCAGAGACGGACGCGAACATGTTGGCGTGGGAGGAGCCCACCAGTCGCACGGTGGAGGTGGAGCAGTTCTGCTCGTGGTCCGCGTGCAGCATGAACAGGATGTCCAGGGTCTTGGCGACCACCGGGTCCACCTCGTAGTCCTCGGCGGGCACGCCAAAGCACATGCGCAGGAAGTTCTCCGCGTAGTTGAGGTTGTTGTGGGGGTAGAGCTGCGGCTCGCCCACGGACTTCTTGTACGCGTACGCGGCCAGGGTGGGCACCTTGGCGAGCAGGCGGATGGTGGAGATCTCCACGTGCTCCTTGTTGAACGGGTCCAGGGAGTCCGAGTAGAACGTGGACAGCGCGGAGACCGCCGAGGAGAGCACGGGCATGGGGTGCGCGGAGCGCGGGAAGCCGTTGAAGAACAGCTTGATGTCCTCGTGCACCATGGTGTGCGTGGTGATCCGGTGCTGGAAGTCCTCGTACTGCTCACGCGTGGGCAGCTCGCCGTAGATCAGCAGGTAGGCGGTCTCCAGGAAGTTGGAGTGCTCCGCGAGCTCCTCGATGGGGTAGCCCCGGTAGCGCAGGATGCCCTGGGCGCCGTCGATGTAGGTCACCGAGGAGCGGGTGTTCGCGGTGTTGACGAAACCGGGGTCGAAGCTGACGTTGCCGGTCTCCTTGAGCAGCGAGCCGATGCCGTAGCCCTTGTTGCCCTCGGTCACCTCCAGCACGGGGAGGTCCAGGGTCTTGTCCTTGTCGTAGCTCAGTTCCACCTTGCCGGTGTTCTTCTTGGCCTCTGCCATGGTGAGTCCTTCACGTTTTTCTCGGGTGTTCCGCTGATCGGTGTGTCCTCGCACGCCGCCACACCGTCGTGGCGGCGGGAGGGCACGGACACCGGGCGGGACACGGTGTGATCCTGCACCAACCTACTCGCTAGTGCGAGCGTGATTCCACTTGCCCCGGTGCGCGGGGTGCTGTCAGACCGCCCGTTCCAGGCGCTGCACGGCCGCGGCCATGCGCTCGTCCGTGGCGGTCAGGGACAGCCGGACGAAGCCGTGCCCCGCCTCGCCGTAGAACGTCCCCGGACCCACCACGATGCCGAGGCGGGCAAAGCGCTCCACGGTGGTCCAGGTGTCCCCCCCCGCCGCGCCCCACAGGTACAGCCCCGCCTCGGAGTGCTCGATGCTCAGTCCGAACGCCTCCACCACGGGCTTCAGCGCGGCACGACGCTGCCGGTACAGGCTCTTCTGCGCCGCCACGTGAGCGGTGTCCCCCAGGGCCACGCGCATGGCCTCCTGCACGGGGTAGGCCACGATCATCCCCGCGTGCTTGCGCGAGTTGATCAGGGACGGCATGAGTGCGGGATCCCCGGCCAGGAACGCGGCGCGGTAGCCCGCGAGGTTCGACTGCTTGGACAGCGAGTACGCGCTGAGCAGCAGGGACATGTCCCCGCCGCTGACCCGCGGGTCCAGCACGGACGGCACGGGCTCCCCGCCCTCCGCGGGATCCCACCGGCCCCAGCCCAGCTCCGCGTAGCACTCGTCCGAGACCACCACGGCACCCTGCGCCCGCGCCTGGTCCACGAGCTCACGCAGCGAGGCGGCGTCGCGCACGATGCCCGTGGGGTTGCCCGGGGAGTTGACCCACACCATGCGCACGCGCTCGCGCACGGACGGTTCCAGCTCGTCCAGGGAGTCGGCGGCCACGGACTCGGCGCCAGCGAGCCGCGCCCCGATGTCATAGGTGGGGTACGCCACCACGGGGCGCACCACCACGTCGCCGGGGCCGAGCCCCAGCAGCAGGGGCAACCACGCCACGAGCTCCTTGGAGCCCACGGTGGGCATCACGGCCTCCGGGTCCAGCCCGGGAACACCGCGCCGCTCGGCGTACCACGCGACCACGGCCTCCCGCAGCGCGGGCGTGCCGTGCGTGGTGGGGTAGCCGGGAGCGTCCGCGGCGGCCGCGAGGGCGTCCTGGACCACCAGTGGCGTGGGGTCCACGGGGGTCCCGATGGACAGGTCCACCACACCGCCCGGGTGCTGCTGCGCGAGCTCCCGGTACGGGGCCAGCGCGTTCCACGGGTAGTCGGGCAGGTCCAGGCCGAAGCCGCGCCGCTCGCTCACCGGATCAGTCCTGGTTCTGCGGGGGCAGTGCGGCGATCAGCGGGTGGTCCTTGTGGGTGTTGCCGAGCTTCGCGGCCCCGCCCGGGGAGCCGAGGTCGTCGAAGAACTCCACGTTGGCCTTGTAGTAGTCCGCCCACTCCTCGGGGGTGTCGTCCTCGTAGTAGATGGCCTCCACGGGGCACACCGGCTCGCACGCACCGCAGTCCACGCACTCGTCCGGGTGGATGTAGAGCGTGCGCTCACCCTCGTAGATGCAGTCCACGGGGCACTCCTCCACGCACGCCTTGTCCTTGACGTCCACGCAGGGCTGAGCAATCACGTAAGTCACGGGTGACGGACCTTTCCTTCAGTTCCCAAGTTGTCGTTCATTCTAGCGACGGGCTCCCGACGCTACCGCGCCCGTCGGCGCACGAGCCAACGGCCCGTCACAATCACGGAGCACATGACGGCCACGAAGACCACCACGAACCACAGGATCCCCACCACGCCGATCGGGGCCTGCCACGTGGTGACCACCAGTGCGGAGCCCTCTCGCAGGTACGCCCCGGCCCACGCGATCACGTAGGTCACGAGTCCGGGCACCGCCGCCGCCCACACACGCTCGGTGGACGTGCCGCACCACACGCTGGCACTCAGCAGCAGCGCACCGGAGAACACGAGTCCCCAAGGCAGCCACCAGCCGTCCAGGTACCAGATGTTCCCGTGCATGGCCGTGGCCACCGCGCCGACCAGCAGCCCCGTGAGCACGGCGGTCAGCACCGACGACGCCGTTCCCGGCCGCTCACGGGCCGCGACGGTCTCTGCGGTGTCACCGTGCGCAACGGTTTCCGCGTCGGAGCCGACCCCGGAAGTGCGCTCGGCGGAGGTGTCGTGCGTGGACACGGATGCCACGCCGTCCACGGGCCCCGTGGCGGCACGCTCCGAGGACCCGGCGGGCGCCTCGTCAGTGGAGCCGGTGCGCGGGACGGAGGAGTTGGCCGCCCAGGGGGCAGCGCGGCGCGGGGTGCCCTGCCCGCTCATCCCCGGTCCCCTCGGAGCAGCCGGAAGGTCTCCGTGGAGTGGATCGTCTGCGGCACGCCGTTGGACATCGTGTACGAGGGATCGTCGAGGTCCTCCGCGAGCACGATCTGCGTGGCGTGCGCGGCCATGGCGGCGCGCTTGACCGCGAGGTCCCCGTGGATCGCGGCCTGGGGACGCGTATCCGTCGGGTCCACCTCGGACTCGATCCCCCAGGTCAGGGGCACGTCCCACGCGGGGTCCTCGGCGTCGTCGGACGCGGCGGCCGCCTCGACCGCGCGCACGGTGATCCGGTGGGTGGCCACGTGGTCGGGGTGGCCGTAGCCGCCGTCGTCCGCGTAGGTGATCACGGCGTGGGGACGCAGTGTACGGATCGCGGCGGCCACGTGGGCCGCGGCCTCGTCCGGGTCCGCAGCCGTCAGCGCGGCCGGGGAGACGTCCGCTGCCGGCTGGGCGAAGCCGTCGGGGCCCCAGCTCATGCCGGAGTCCACGTACTTCCCCGCGCCGTTGGCGAAGCCCACAGACGCGTCCAGGGCGGGAGGCTCTCCCGCGTAGAACCGGTCCGTGAGACCCATGGCGGCCGCGGCGGCGTCGAGCTCGGCGATCCGGTACAGCCCCAGGGCGGTGCCGTCCGTGTCCGGGCAGCCCGGCTGGCCCACCTCGAGGTGGCGCAGCGCGGGCGGGATGACCTCCCCGCGCTCACCGCGCGTCATGGTCAGCAGCACCGTGGTGGCGCCCAGGCCGCTGTAGTGGCCCAAGGACGCGGCGGTGTTGATCGCCTCGTCGTCCGGGTGGGCGTGGACGAAGAGCAGACGCGCCCGGGCGGGGTCCACACCCGCGGGCAGCAGCGTGTCCGCCGCGCCCGCGATGGCGTGTCCCCCGCCCGGGTACTTCGGGTCGACCACGATCAGGCGCGCGCCCGCTGACGGGCGACCTTGAGCCGCTCGTTGGCGTCCAGGACCACCTTGCGGATGCGGATGGCCTCCGGGGTGACCTCCACGCACTCGTCCTCGCGGGCGAACTCGAGGCACTCCTCGAGCGTGAGCTTGCGCGGCGGGGTGAGGTTCTCGAACGTCTCCGAGGAGGCCGCACGCATGTTGGTGAGCTTCTTCTCCTTGGTGATGTTCACGTCCATGTCGTCCGCGCGGGAGTTCTCGCCCACGATCATGCCCTCGTACACCTCGGAGGTGGGCTCCACGAAGAACGAGCCGCGCTCCTGCAGGTTGATCATGGCGAACGGGGTCACCACGCCGGCGCGGTCCGCGACCATGGAGCCGTTGGTGCGGTACTCGATCTCCCCGGCCCACGGCTCGTAGCCGTCCGCGTAGGAGGAGGCGATGCCCGCGCCGCGGGTGTCCGTGAGGAACTTGGTGCGAAAGCCGATCAGACCGCGGGAGGGGACCTTGAACTCCATGCGCACCCAGCCGGTGCCGTGGTTGCTCATGCCCTCCATGCGGCCCTTGCGCCCGGCCATCAGCTGCGTGACCGCACCCAGGTACTCCTCGGGGACGTCGATGGTCATGTGCTCGTAGGGCTCGTGGACCTTGCCGTCCACGGTCTTGGTGACCACCTGGGGCTTGCCCGCGGTGAGCTCGAAGCCCTCGCGGCGCATCTGCTCCACCAGGATGGCCAGGGCCAGCTCGCCGCGGCCCTGGACCTCCCACGCGTCCGGACGCTGGGTGGGGAGGATCTTCAGCGAGACGTTGCCGATCAGCTCCTTGTCCAGGCGGTCCTTGACCTGGCGGGCCGTGACCTTGGCGCCCTTGACGCGCCCGGCCAGCGGGGAGGTGTTGATGCCGATGGTCATGGAGATCGCGGGATCGTCCACGGTGATCAGGGGCAACGGCTCCGGGTTCTCCAGGTCCGTGAGGGTCTCGCCGATGGTGATGTCCTCGATGCCCGCCACGGCCACGATCTCACCGGGGCCGGCGCTCTCCGCGGGCACGCGGTCCAGGCCCTTGGTGGCGAGCAGCTCGGAGATCCGCACGCTCTTGATGGTGCCGTCCTGGCGCGCCCAGGCCACGGTCTGGCCCTTCTGGAGGGTGCCGTTGAAGATGCGCAGCAGCGCGAGACGACCCAGGAACGGGGAGGCGTCCAGGTTGGTCACGTGGGCCTGCAGCACGCCCTCGGGGTTGTAGGACGGCGCCGGGATGTGCTCGATGATGGTCTTGAACAGCGGCTCGAGGTCCTCGTTGTCCGGCAGCTCGCCGTTGGCGGGCTGGTCCGTGGAGGCGCGCCCGGCCTTGCCGGAGGCGTAGACCACGGGGACGTCCAGCACGGCGTCCAGGTCCAGGTCCGGGTTGTCCTCGGCGATGTCCGAGGCCAGGCCCAGCAGCAGGTCCATGGTGTCCGAGACGACCTCCTCGATGCGGGCATCGGGGCGGTCCACCTTGTTGACGACCACGATCACGGGCAGCTTGGCCTCGAGCGCCTTGCGCAGCACGAAGCGGGTCTGGGGCAGCGGGCCCTCGGAGGCGTCCACGAGCAGCACCACGCCGTCCACCATGGACAGTCCGCGCTCCACCTCGCCGCCGAAGTCCGCGTGGCCCGGGGTGTCGATCACGTTGATGGTGATGGTCTCGCCGTTCGCGGCGGGCCCGTCGTAGAACACCGTGGTGTTCTTGGCGAGGATCGTGATGCCCTTCTCGCGCTCCAGGTCGCCGGAGTCCATGACCCGTTCCTCGACCTCTCCGTGGCTGGAGAACGCGTGCGTCTGCTGGAGCATGGCGTCGACGATGGTGGTCTTGCCGTGGTCAACGTGGGCCACGATGGCCACGTTGCGCAGATCGGCGCGCTGGGCGGTGTTTTCAGACATACACGAGTCTCTCTTCGCAGGTAGAGGCAGAGGGGAATCGTGGTGATTCTACTCCCCTCCGCCCACGCACCCGCACACGCGTGACGGATCTCTCCGCTCAGCCCAGCAGCTCGGGCCGCTCCTGCTCCTGCCCCAGCACGTGCTCACCCACGAACGCGAGCACGGTCTCGTACCACGTGCGCGCGTTGGCCGGCTTGAGGATCCAGTGCCCCTCGTCCGGGTAGTACAGGAAGCGGTGCCCCTCCACCGCGGTGCGCTGCTGCAGGTCCGCCCACAGCTCGATGCCCTGGGAGATGGGCACGCGGTAGTCCCTGTCCCCGTGGATCACCAGCAGCGGCACCTCGATGTCCTCCGCGAACCGGTGCGGGGAGTAGGTGCCCGCCTGGGAGGGCCCCATGGCCTCGCGCCACAGGGTGTTGTCGGTGGTGGCGCCCATGGTGTCCAGGTTCCACAGGGACGCGTGCGTGACGATGCACCGGAACCGGTCCCCCGTGTGGGTTGCCACCCAGTTGGCCATGTACCCGCCGTAGGACCCGCCCATCAGGGCCTGCCGCTCGGGGTCGATGTCGGGGCGTTCGGTGGCGGCCTCGGTCAGGGCCATGACGTCCGTGAACGGCGCGCCACCCAGTTCCTGCTGACCGCGGTCGATCATCGTCTGGCCGTAGCCCGTGGAGATCGCCGGGTCCGGCAGCAGCACCGCGTAGCCCTGGGCCACGAACGGCCACGGGTTCCAGCGCCAGCTCCACTGGTTGTTGGAGCCCCACGGCCCACCGTGGACGGACACGAGCAGCGGGTGCCGTGCGGCGTCGTCCTCCGTGCGGGGCAGAGCGAGCCACGCCCGGATCTCCGTGCCGTCCTCCGCCGTGGTGGTGACCTCCTCCAGGCGGCCGGGGACCTCGTGGTCAGGGACGAGGCCCGCCACGGGCGCCGACTCGGCCGAGCCGGCCGCAGCCGTCGCCGGCCACCGGACGAGCTCGAAGGGGTGGGCGTAGCTCGCGCGCAGTCCCACCAGCTCGTCGCCCGCGACCTGCACCGAGGAGTAGGTCTCGTCCTGGTCCGGGCCACCCGCGGCCGTCTCTACCGTGCTCGCGCCGCCCCGGGGGCAGCGAACGCGCAGCACGATGCCGCGGCCGCGGTGGTCGGCGGTGCACACGAAGGTCTCGTCGTCCACCCAGTGCGGGTCCTGCGCCCAGTGCTCGTCCGCGGGGACCACCTCGGTCTCCTCGCCGCTCGCGAGGTCGTGCACCCACACGGACACGGCCATGCTCACGCCCTCGCGCCACAGCAGCTGGCGCCCGAGCAGCGCCCGGGTGCCGTCGGGGCTGATCTCGGCGGGAGCCCACATCTCCGCCTCGTCGGTGTCGTGCAGCAGGACCGCCTCCTCCCCGTGCTCGGCGGCCACCGGCAGCCGCCACAGCTGCGAGCGCTGCGTGCCCTCCGGCAGCAGGGTGGAGACCGTGGCGAGCACCCACGTGCCGTCCGGGGCCACGGTGTACTGGCCCAGCCGACCCTCGGGCAGCTCCACCCGCCGCACGGCCGCCACGGGGTCGACGCCGCCCGCCACGGCGGCGGTGTCCAGGAACCACAGCGCGTCCTGCGCAGCGGGGAGGTCGTGGTCCCAGAAGCGCATGGGCGCGCTGTCGTAGAGGATGCCACTGACCCCCGTCTCGTCGCGGCGGTCGTGGATCTCGCGGTTGCGCGCGAACTCGTCCTGGGCACCCCGTGCCGCGGGGTACAGGCCGGAGACGAAGAACAGCCGGTCACCGCCGAGCTCGAGGTTCGACACCCCCTCCGGGGCGTCCAGGACCATGCGTGCCTCGCCGTGCTCGGGGAGCAGCCACAGCCGGGTGCGCTTGGCGTCGTCACCGGCCACGGGCCGGTCAGAGGTGAACCACACGGAGCCCGAGGACGTGGGGCGGACCTCCTGGACTCCGTGGTCCCCGTGGGTGAGCTGCACCGGCTCACCGTGACGGGGCACGGCCCACGCGTGCTTCACGTAGCGCTTGGCGTCGGAGGAGAGCTCCTGCCGCAGGGCCACCACGGGTCCCGCGCGGTGGGCGGCCAGACCGCTGAGTCGAGGAACGGCCACGAGCTGTTCGGGAATCGAGTAACCGGAAGTCATGTGTCGTACATTACAGACGGCCTCGGCCACCCCGGGGCCGTGACAGGGCGCCGTCCGCGCTACCGTGACCCAGGATCCCCACCGGTCGGCAGCAAGGAGTGCCCGCATGACCTCCGAGAAGGGCAGCCTCGCCTGGGCCCTGCGGGTCACCGTGCCCGTGGCCATGGGGTACCTGCCCCTGGGCATGGCCTTCGGCGCCTACTCGGTGTCCCTGGGTTTCGCGCCCCACCTCGCTCCCCTCACCGCCCTGGTGGTCTTCGCCGGGTCCATCGAGTTCCTGCTCGTGGGCCTCGTGGCCGCCGGTGCCGGACTCGCACAGATCGCCGTGACCACCCTGCTGGTCAACGCCCGCCACGTGTTCTACGGCTTCTCCTACCCCACACACCTGCTGCGCACACCGTTCGCCAGGTTCTACGGCCCCTACGCGCTGACCGACGAGGCCTACGCGCTCATCACCAGCGGCGTGCGCCCCACCACCGAGCGCGAGCTGATGCTGATCCAGGGCGTCTCCCACCTCTACTGGGTGCTCGGCGCGGCCGTGGGCGCTGTGGCCGGCGGGCTCATCCCCGCCTCGTGGGACGGATTCGACTTCGCCCTCACCGGACTCTTCTCCCTGCTGTTCGTGGGTGCCATCACCGCGGCCGCGCAGCGGACCAGGATCCTGGCGGCCGCCCTCGTCTCCATCGGCGTGGGTCTGCTGCTGCCCCGCGACCTGTTCCTGCTCGGCGCCATGCTCTGCTACGCCCTGCTGTGCGTGCTCATGGTGAAGAGACCGCGCTCCGGCCACGGTGTACCCATCCCCGAGAGCGGGGTGTGAGATGCTCGCCGCCATCGCAGTGTGCGCCGCCGTCACCTTTGCGCTGCGATTCATTCCCGTGCAGCTGGCGCACAGATACCGCGACCGCGAGGACCTGCAGGAATTGTCCGCGCTGCTTCCTGCGGGACTCATGCTCATCCTGGTGGCCTACACGCTGCTGGAGGCGGATTCCGGAGTGCAGCTGTCCCGTCTGGTGCTCGCAGCGGCGGTGTCCGTGCTGGTGAACCTGGCCTCGCGCAACTTCCTGATCGGTTTCATCGCGGGTTTCGCGGCGTACTCCCTGTCCGGTCTGGTGCTGACCTGATTAAGAAACAATGCGTTTTCCTAATCCACTGAGTCCTGCCTGAATTCACCGGGGCAACCCACGGCGGTATTAGAAAACAATGCCGTACCCTAAGGTTTTGCTTACTAGCCGAATTCTTGGAATGCCCATACTCTTCTTTCACGACCACCGGGACGGGCACCGCCCACCCGCACCAGAAGGAGAAGATCATGGCAACTCTCACCGCTGTTTCCACCTGCACCGCCACCGGCTGCGCCTTCAACGACAACGGCTGCACCGCCCCCGCCATCACGGTGGGCGGCCAGGGCGCCGCCGCGTCCTGCACCACGTTCATCTCCCTGGACGCCCGCGGCGGCCTCCCCACGGCCAACGGCCAGGTGGGTGCGTGCCAGCGCCTCGAGTGCACGCACAACAAGGACCTGATGTGCACGGCGTCCTCCATCGAGGTCACCGCGGACGCGGACTGCAGCAGCTACGAGGCCGCGTAAGGCCCCTCTGCGGCGGCCCATCGGCCACCGCAGCGATTCCCGGGCCGTTCCAGAGGGCACCGCAGCCCACCCTCCGGAGCACGTGCACCGCGTCCGGCCCGGTCCCTCACCCATGACGAAGACCGCGAGTCACCCGACTCGCGGTCTTCGTCGTGCGCTGCGGGGCCGGCACCCGCTGGCGGCTCAGGCCGCGACACGCGCCCCCAGCAGCTCGCGCAGATTGTCGGTGAGATCCGCCGCTCCGGTGCACTCCGAGACGAACGGGACGAAGTAGACGCTCGTGAGCCGCGCCCCGTGGCGCAGGATGGTGACCCCGGTGAGGTCCACGTCCACCACGAAGTCGCGCTCGACCGTGTGCGCGCACCCACCCTCGGACGGCTTGCGGGTGAGCAGGTGGCACGGCACCCAGCCCTGCTCCGCGGCGTCGCACACGCTGGCCAGGTCCAGCCGGTCCACGTCCACCACCACGTCGAAACCCGCGGCCTCGATCTCCTGCGCGGTCCCGGCGCACCCGCTGCCGTGGTGCTCCAGCAGGGCGCCGTACCCGATGGGCGTCACGCCCGAGCCGTCGTGCAGCAGCACCCGCTCCACGTCCAGGACGGCGAGCATCCCGCGCGGTGCCGCGGCCACGGCGGCCACCAGCTCCGGCACCTCGCCGGTGCCCACCAGGAGCTCGGCGTCCAGGGGGTCCAGCCACTCCAGGCGGGCCAGCATGTGGGCGGTGGCGGCGACGATCCGGACCCCCGGCTCGGGAGCCACCTTGGTGATGTCCATCCGCACGTCCAGGGACTCCCCCGTGACCAGCAGCTCCGGCCCCACCGATGCGGTGTCCACGGTGGCGGCCAGCACCAGCTCCCCGCTGGCCGTGAGGCCGTGCGCCACGGAGGTCAGCACCGGCTGACCGGGCATCCGGTACGCCACCACGGCGGCCTGCCCCGCACCGGACATCATCCGGTGGGCCAGGGACACCGCGCGGTCCGCCACGCAGGCCACCCCGTGGTGCCGCCCGCTGGTGCTTCGATCCACGACCGTCCCCGCTCACTCGACTTCAGAACTTAGGGAAGCCTAACCTCTTGAGGAGCCGAAACGGAAGCCAAAACGGCAATTTCGTCAGATATGCATGACCTAAATGCTGTCGTGTCCGTGCGTGACCTCTCAGGGGTGGCCCCCGTCACCCGCGTTCGCGATAGCATCGCCGGATGGCCGACCTCTCCCGCCCCCGTTCATCGCTGCGGTTCGTCCTGCGGACCGGCGTTGCGGTGCTCTGCGCGGGGGCGCTCCTGCTGACGGGGTGCTCCGCGCCCCGGACGGCCCCGGACCCCGGGCAGAGCGGCGGCCCCGCGGCGTCGTCGACCCCCGAGGAGACCGCGTCACGGGCCACCGGCCCCGGCAGGGGACCCGAGTGCCCGGAGGACACCTGCATGAGCCTGGCGGTCTCCGGTGACCTGCTGCTCCACGAGGGGCTGTGGAGCCGGTTCGCCGTGGACCCCGCCACGCACGGCGGCGAGAACTTCGACTTCGCTCCCCTGTTCGCGCAGCAGAAGCCCTACCTGGACGAGGCGGACGTGGCCGTGTGCCAGGCCGAGACCCCCGTGGCAGAAGCCGGTGGGCCGTACTCGGCCTACCCGGAGTTCAAAGTGCCCCCGGAGATCCTGCGGGCCGCGAAGGACGCGGGATACGACGCGTGCACCTCCGCGAGCAACCACGCGGTAGATCAGGGGGTGGCCGAAGTGGAGCGCACCGTCTCCGCCCTGGATGCCGCCGGGCTGCAGCACACCGGGACCTACGCGAACGAGCAGGACGCCGGGCAGCCCATGATCGTGGACACCCCCACCGGGCGGATGGCGGTCGTCACGGGAACCAAAAGTCTCAACGAGAAGCCCCAGGACACCCCGTGGCGGATCGACCGCCTGCGGGACGGCGCGGACCCGCGCGTGGGCGAGGACACCGCAGCCCAGGACGTGGCGCACACCGTGGCGCAGGCGGAGAAGGCCCGCGAGCAGGGGGCAGACGTGGTGGTCGCCGCAATGCACTCCATCACGGAGTACACGGACACCGCGGACGCCTACCAGCAGCGCACCGCGCACGCCCTCGCGGAGTCCGGGGCCTTCGACGCCGTGTACGGACACGGCTCCCACAGCGTGCAGCCCATCGAGAACCACCGCGGCACATGGATCGTCTATGGAGTGGGCAACAACGTCACCGAGTCCGCACCGCCCTCGAACGAGAGCAACAACCAGGGCCTCCTGGCCCGCTTCCAGTTCGCCCGCGGAGCAGACGGGCAGTGGTGGGTGAGTGACCTGGCCTGGGCTCCGAGCTCCAACACCCGGGGCGGGGCGTACGCATGGTGCCCCGTGGCCTCGGACGCCCCCGCCGGTGTGTGCCGCTCCCGGGCCGAGGACCGGGCGATCCGCGAGCGCATCGACGGGATCGTGAGCACGGACTCCGCCGTGGCGCACGGGCTGCACGAGTGGGAGCTCAGCGAGGACCGCACGGGCTGACCTCCGGGCACCCAGGACCCCATCGGGCGCCCGTCCGGACGGTGTCCGAGCCCCACCCGCACCGGCGGTTCCGGTGGCCGCGCATTTCTGGGTCAGCCTCCGAGCACCGCACACCACCGGCGCGGTCCACCCCCGGTCAGCAGGCCAAGGATGTGTGGCGCTCGCGAGACCGCAACGGCCCGGCTCCCCGTTCGGGGAGCCGGGCCGTGGCCGACAGAAGCGCGAGAGCGTCAGCCCTGCACGCCGAGCTTCTCCAGGATGATCTGCCGCACGCGACCGGCATCCGCCTGACCGCGCGTGGCCTTCATGACGGGGCCGATCAGGGCGCCCACGGCCTGCACCTTGCCGCCCTTGATCTTCTCCACGACGTCCGGCATCTGCGCCATGGCGTCGTCCACGGCGGTGGAGAGCGCGCCGTCGTCGGAGACGACCGCCAGGCCGCGGGCCTCGACGATCTCCGCCGGGGTGCCCTCGCCCTCGACCACGAAGCCCAGGACCTTCTTGGCGAGCTTGTCGTTGATCTTGCCCTCGGAGATCAGCCCGTCCAGCTCCACCACGTGCTCCGCGGTCACGGGCAGCTCCGCGATCTCGACCTCGCGCTGCTTGGCGAGGCGCGCGATCTCGCCCATCCACCACTTGCGCGCGGTGGCCGGTGAGGCGCCCGCGGCAATCGTGCGCTCGATTTCGTCCAGCACGCCGGCGTTCACGACGTCCCGGAACTCCTCGTCCGAGTAGCCCCAGTCCGCCTTGAGCCGCTTGCGGCGCTCGGCGGGCGGCTCGGGCAGCGTGGCCCGGATCTCCTCGATCCACTCCGCGGTGGTGACCACGGGCACGAGGTCCGGCTCGGGGAAGTAGCGGTAGTCGTCCGCGTCCGACTTGGGGCGGCCCGCCGTGGTGGAGCGGGTGTCCTCGTGCCAGAAGCGGGTCTCCTGCGTGACCTTCTCCCCGGCGGAGAGCACCGCGGCGTGGCGCTGGATCTCGTAGCGCACGGTGCGCTCGACGGCGCGCAGCGAGTTCACGTTCTTGGTCTCCGAGCGCGTGCCGAACTGCGTGGCGCCCTTGGGCATCAGGGACACGTTCGCGTCGCAGCGCACGTTGCCGCGCTCCATGCGGGCGTCCGAGATGCCCAGGTTCTTCACGATCTCGCGGATGGCCGCCACGTAGGCGCGCGCCAGCTCCGGAGCCCGCTCCCCCGCCCCCACGATGGGCTTGGTGACGATCTCGATGAGCGGCACACCCGCGCGGTTGTAGTCCACCAGGGAGTACTGCGCGTTCTGGATGCGCCCGGCGTCACCGCCCATGTGGGTCAGCTTCCCGGCGTCCTCCTCCATGTGAGCGCGCTCGATCTCCACGCGGAACTCGGTGCCGTCCTCCAGCTCGAGGTCCAGGTGCCCGTCGAACGCGATGGGCTCGTCGAACTGCGAGGTCTGGAAGTTCTTGGGCGTGTCCGGGTAGAAGTAGTTCTTCCGGGCGAAGTGGCACTTCTCGGCGATCGAGCAGTTCAGCGCGAGCCCCAGCTTGATCGCGGACTCCACGGCCTTGCCGTTGACCACGGGCAGCACACCCGGCAGCCCCAGGGACACCGGGGTGGTGTTGGTGTTGGGCTCGTCCCCGAACACGTTGGGCGCGGCGTCGAACATCTTGGTCTTCGTGTTCAGCTCCACGTGCACCTCGAACCCCAGCACGGGGTCGAAGCGCTCGAGGGCCTCCTCGAAGGACAGCACGTCCTGGCTCATCACTTGCCTCCCTGCGCGGCGGTGGCCGCAAAGTCACGAACGGTCCCGGCCACGTCCCCGCGGTGCTGCCACAGCGGGCCGCCCCACTGCTCGGCGAGCAGCCGCTCCAGCCCGGCGCCGGCGTGGTACACGCGGGCGTCCTCCCGGGCCGGTGCCATGAACTGGATGCCCACGGGCAGCCCGTCCTCGGGTGCCAGTCCACCGGGCAGCGAGATCGCGGGAATGCCCGCCAGGTTGGTGGGGATCGTGGCGATGTCGTTGAGGTACATCTGCATGGGGTCCGCGGACTCGTCCACCCCGCCGATGTCGAACGCGGTGGTGGGGGCGGTGGGCGAGATCAGCACGTCGGCCTTCTCGAACGCCGCGGCGAAGTCACGCTGCACGAGCGTGCGCACCTGCTGGGCGGAGCCGTAGTAGGCGTCGTAGTACCCGGCGGACAGGGCGTAGGTGCCCAGGATGATGCGGCGCTTGACCTCGTCCCCGAAGCCCGCGGCGCGCGAGGCGCCCATGACCTTCTCGATGGTCGGGGTGCCCTCGGGCGTGACGCGCAGACCGAACCGGACGCCGTCGTACTTGGCCAGGTTGGAGGAGACCTCGGAGGACATGATCAGGTAGTAGGCGCCCAGCGCGTACTGGAAGTTGGGGGTCTCCACCTCCACGATGTCCGCACCGGCCGCGCGCAGCAGCTCGAGGGACTCCTCGAAGCGCTGCTGCACACCGGCCTGGAAGCCCGCTCCGGTGAGCTGCTTGACCACGCCCACGCGCAGGCCCTTGAGCCCGCCGTCCGCGGCGCCGGCACGCGCGGCCTGCGCGTAGCCGCCCACGGGATCGGTGAGGGAGGTGGAGTCCGCGGGATCGTGGCCGCCCACGACCTCGTGCAGCAGGGCGGCGTCGAGCACCGTGCGCGAGCACGGGCCCACCTGGTCCAGCGAGGACGCCATGGCGATCACGCCGTAGCGGGACACCGAGCCGTAGGTGGGCTTCACGCCCACGGTGCCGGTCACGGCCGCGGGCTGGCGGATGGAGCCGCCGGTGTCCGTGCCCAGGGCCAGCGGGGCCTGGAACGCGGAGACCGCCGCGGCCGAGCCGCCACCGGAGCCGCCGGGGATCTTGGTGAGGTCCCACGGGTTGCGGGTGGGGCCGAACGCGGAGTGCTCCGTAGAGGAGCCCATGGCGAACTCGTCCAGGTTGGTCTTGCCCAGGATGGGCATCCGCGCCGCGCGCAGCTTGCGGGTCACGGTGCCGTCGTAGGGGCTCATGAAGCCCTCGAGCATGTGGGAGGCCGCTGTGGTGGGCTGGCCCTTCGTGACGATGAGGTCCTTGACCGCGACCGGCACACCGGCCAGCTCGGGCAGCTCCTCGCCGCGGGCGCGGGCCTCGTCCACCTCACGGGCAACGCGCAGCGCCTCCTCGGTGTTGCGGTGCAGGAAGGCGTTCAGCCCGGCCGTGCCGCGGGAGCGGTCCTCGGCGTCCAGCGCCGCGCCGTCCGTGGCCTCGATCTGGTCCAGGTGGGCCTGCACGGCGTCCACGGAGGAGATCTCGCCGGCGGCGAGCCTGCCCGCCAGCTCGGCGGCGGAGAGTTCGATGATCTGCTCGCTCATGCTCACTCACCGTCCAGGATCGCGGGAACACGGAACTTGCCGTCCTGGCCGTCCGGGGCGTTCAGGAGGGCCTCCTCCTGGGTGAGCGTCTGACCCACCACGTCCTCGCGGAAGACGTTCTGCAGCGGCAGGGGGTGGCTCGTGGCGGGGACGTCGGGTCCGGCGGCCTGGCTGACGGAGGCCACGGACGAGACGATGAGTTCGAGTTCCCCGGCCACCCGGGCCAGTTCCTCGTCCGTCATCTCGATCCGCGCCAGCTCCGCCAGGTGCGCCACCTGTTCGCGATCGATCGCAGACATGCATGCTCCTGGGATTGGCTTCAGCGGTTCCGATCCAGTCTAGCGAGCGCCTACCCTGGTCTGAGCACACCCCCGTCTTCCTAAGGAGTCCTCCTCCGTGGCCCAGTCCTCCGCACACTCTTCACGACGCCGCTCCACGCCGTCCCGGGGCACGTCCCGGATGACCAAGGCGGAGGCCGCCCGCGCCCGGGCCGATCACGACAACGCGTGGCGGCAGTGGGTCTCGGACTCCGCCGTGGAGTCGGTGGACACCGCGCTGAGCCACGTGCAGGCGGTCGTGGAGGACCAGGTCTCCCAGTTCGGCGCGTTCCCGGCCTTCCTGGTCACGGGCGGCAAGGACGGCGAGTTCGAGCTCGACTCCGTGGACCCCGAGGGCCTGTCCCCCGAGGAGATCCTGGACTCCCTGCGGGCCACCGCCCGGGAGAAAGCGCCCACCACTCTGGTGGCCGCACTGGCCTACCCGGCCACCCTCCCCGACCGCTCCGGCGCCTCGGCCGTGATCGCGGAGGTCGAGCACCGCGAGCGCCTGAGCCTGGAAGTCGTGCAGGAGTACAAGGCCGTGGAGGCCAAGGGCCGCACGTTCGTGAACTTCGACGACCCCCACACGGACCGCGCCGAGCCGTGGCTGTTCGGCGTGCGCGACTGAGCGCACTCGCACGCCGGGACACGGGACGACCCGTACCCCGCACTGTCTGACACCACCTGGGGACGACCCCGCGACCGGGCCCGCCCACGCGGGCCCGAGGAACGAGGTCCCTCGTGAAGACCACCCTGCACCACGTCCTGACTCCCACGGCCATTGCGCGCCTGCTCACCGGGTGGGGCGCCGTCCTGGTCCTGCAGCTCCTCGGGGATTTCCTGCCCCCGCCCGTCCCCGCCGGGCGGCTGGTCACCGCTCTCGTGCTGATCGTGGGCGTGATCCTCGTGGCGGCGGGCGGGGTGGTGCACCAGGCGGAGCGGCTCGCGGACCGGCTGGGCGACCCGTACGGCTCCCTGGTGCTCACCCTGTCGATCGTGGTGATCGAAGTGGTGCTGATCTGCGCGGTGATGCTCGGCCCGGGCGAGCACTCCACGATCGCCCGGGACTCCGTCATGGCCGTGTCCATGATCATCCTGAACCTCGTGATCGGCGTGTGCCTGCTGGTGGGAGGACTGCGGCACGGCCACCTGGAGCACCACCGCGCGGGGGTCTCCGTCTACCTGAGCCTGCTCACGGTGCTGGGCGCGCTTGCCTTCGCGCTGCCCGCGGCCATCGGCACGGACGGTGCCTACCGCACCTGGCAGCAGATCCCGGTGGTCGCGCTCACCGTCGGGACCTACGCGTTCTTCCTGGTCCGCCAGACCGGTGCGCAGGCGGCGGACTTCACGGAGGTGGACCGCCGCTTCCGCCCGGAGCCGGTCGCGGCTGCGCGGGAGACGGACCGCACGGGCTCCGCCACGGGGCCGCGCGGCGAGGTGGCTGTGCGGCTCGCGCTCCTGGTGGCGACCGCCCTGCCGGTGGTGCTGCTCTCGCACGAGATGGCCGCCCTGCTCGACGACGGTCTGGGCCGGCTGGGTGCCCCGCCCGCCCTGGCCGGGGTGCTGATCGCCGCCATCGTGTTCCTGCCCGAGTCCATCACCTCGGTGCGCGCGGCGCGGGCCGGTCAGATGCAGCGGGTCAGCAACCTGTGCCACGGGGCGCTGGTCTCCACCCTGGGGCTGACGATCCCGGCGGTGCTCGTCATCGGCCTGATCACGGGCCAGCCCGTGGTGCTCGCCGAGAGCCCCGTGAACCTCATGCTGCTGGGGCTGAGCCTGTTGCTCTCCATCCTCACGTTCGCAGCACCCCGCGTCACGGCCGTGCACGGGGCGGCCCACCTGGTGCTGTTCTCGGTCTACGTGCTCACGCTGTTCTCCTGAGCGCACCCGGTCCGGGGGCGGTTCACCACTCGGGCAGCTCCGGGAGCGGTCCCTCGGAGGAGACACCCTGCGCGTCGCCGCGGGCCAGCCACATGACCATGCCCACCCGGTCACCGGTCACGAGCTGACCGCCGTCACCGAGGATCCACTCGTCGTGCTCGGTGGTGCGCAGGGTCATGCCCGGTGCGCCCTTGGCGCGCATGGCACGGACCGCGCCCTCCAGGGCGTTGAGCTGGGACTCGGGCTCCGCCTGCGCCACGGTCCACCCGGTGTTCAGGTCCTGGTGGTGCAGCACGAGCTCCGAGATCCACACGGTGGGAATCCCCACGGAGGGAACGGTCTTGCCGTTGAGGTCCAGCTCCTCCACCTCGAGGGGGCCGCTGAGCCGCTCGCACTGTTCGGCCAGGTACTGGCTGTTCTCCACGAAGGTCCGCAGCAGCTGCTCCGGGGGCAGCTGCGCGAGCTCGTCGGTCTCACGGTTGCGCTCGTGCCGCGACGAGTAGATGGGCTTGGGCTCCCCCGAGGTGGCCCAGTCCACCAGGTTCACGAGGGCACGGGAGTTGGACGCGAGGTGGGCGACCACGTGGGCGCGGTCCCACTCCTCGCAGTCGGACGGGCCGCGCAGCTGCTCTGGCGAGAGGGCTCGCGCGGAGACCAGGAAGGAGTCCCGCTCGCGGATCAGGCGGTCGAGGACGGCGGTCAGACGTGTGGTGTCAGTCATGCTGGGCAGTCTAGGTGGCGCGGCAGGGAGCCGCATGGGTGTCCTGGCGCGGTGCACACGGGCCCCCGCCGGGCCGGCCGAGCAGGCAGGCAGGGCCACGGCACGACGCGGCCCGGTCCACCCCCGGGGGCACGGACCGGGCCGCGGGAATCTGCGGTGCTCAGGACACGTGGTGGGCCATCTGCTGCCGCAGCTCGCGGCGCACACGCTGCGCCTCGGGCGAGGGCACCGGGACGGCCGCGAGCAGCCGCTTGGTGTACTCCTGCTCCGGGTGGCGCAGCACGGCCTCACGCGAGCCCTGCTCCACGATGTGCCCGTGCTGCATGACCACGATCCGGTTGGCCAGCCGGTCGATGACCGCGAGGTCGTGGGTCACGAACAGGCACGCGAAGCCCATCTCCGCCTGCAGCTCCTCGAAGAGGTCCAGCACCGTGGCCTGCACGGACACGTCCAGCGCGGACGTGGGCTCGTCCGCCACGAGCAGCTTGGGTTTGAGGGACAGCGCCCGGGCGATGCCCACGCGCTGCTTCTGGCCGCCCGAGAGCTCGTGGGGGTAGCGGTTGCGGTAGTTGCGCGGCAGGCGCACCTGGTCCAGCAGCTGCTCGATCCTGGTCTGCAGCTGCGCACCCTTGGCCACGCCGGCCAGGTACATGGGCTCACCGATCGACTCGCCGATCGGCAGGCGCGGGTTCAGGGACGAGGACGGGTCCTGGAACACCATGCCCACGTCCTTGCGCACCTTGTTGAGGGTCGAGCGCGACGCACCGGCCAGCTCCACGCCGTCCACGATCAGCGAGCCCTCGACCACGGGCAGCAGCCCCACGGCCGCGCGGCCGATCGTGGTCTTGCCCGAACCGGACTCGCCCACCAGACCCACGGTCTCGCCCGAGGCCACGGTGATGCTCACGCCTTCCACCGCGCGGAACGCGGGGTTGCGCCCCTGCTTGGGGTACTCGATGGCCACGTCCTTGAGCTGCAGCACCGGGGCGACCACCCGCTGCGCGAGGGTGTCCATGGAGGCTTCCTCCGCGGTGCTGCGGTCCACGACGGTGGGGGATGCGATGGACTGCTCGAGCACCGCCGCCAGGTCCACGGACTCGTCCGACTCGCCGCCCTCGCCCAGGTGCGGCACCGACTCGAGCAGGGAGATCGTGTAGGGGTGCTGGGGGGAGCTGAAGATCTGCTCCGCCGAGCCCTGCTCCACGATCACGCCCTTCTGCATCACGGCGATCTTGTCCGCGAGGTCCGCCACCACGCCCATGTCGTGGGTGATGAGGATGACCGCGGAGTCCAGCTGGTCCTTGAGGTTGCGGATGAGGTCCAGGATCTCGGCCTGCACGGTCACGTCCAGGGCGGTGGTGGGCTCGTCCGCGATCAGCAGCTTGGGATCGCAGGACAGCGACTGCGCGATCATCGCGCGCTGGCGCTGACCGCCCGAGAGCTGGTGCGGGTAGGAGCGGAAGGCCTTCTCCGGATCCGGCAGCTCCACCATGGTCAGCATCTGCATCGCGCGCTCGGTGGCCTCCGACGGCGAGAGGTCCCGGTGCAGCCGGATGGTCTCCACGATCTGCTGCCCCACCGTGTACACGGGGTTCAGCGCGGTCATGGGCTCCTGGAAGATCACGGCGATCTCCTCGCCGCGCACACGCCGCAGCCCGCTGCCACGCAGTCCGATCAGCTCCGTGCCACCGAGCTTCGCGGAACCGCTCACGCGGGCGTTGGAGGGCAGCAGCCCGAGCATGGACATCGAGCTCGCGGACTTTCCGGAGCCGGACTCGCCCACGATCGCGAGCACCTCGCCCGCGGCCACGTCGTACGTGAGGTCGACCGCCGCGGGAACCCATTCCCGGTCCACGCCGAAGTCCACGGACAGACCGCGCACGCTCAGCACGGGCTCACCGCGCGCCACGGTCGTCCTGGCCCTGCTCCGCCGCGTTGCGGGCTCGCTGCGCTGGGCACGCCGGCCCCGCTTCTTCTCGGCACCCACCGCGGTGGCACCGGCCACGGCCGCGCCCTCCCCCGTGACCGGGGCGGCGTCCGGGGACGCCACACGGCCGTCCCCCGCCTGCGCGCCGTTCCAGGGTGCGTTGTGCTCTGCCGCGGTGACGTCACCGGGCGTGGACTCGGCGCCACCGGTGGACGACGCCGCCGGTCCGGCCTGCGCGCCCGCGGCCCGGGCGTCGTCGTGCCCGGAGGCCGCAGGGTTCTCGGGGGTGCCGTGGGGCTCGGGGGTGCCCTCGGGGATGCCGTCGGGCTGGTGCGAGGTGCTCATCGTGTGTGCTCCATCGTGTCGAGAACTGGGCGCGCGGCCGTGGCTCGCGCGCGTTGCCTAGCATGGTGGCCATGCCTGAAAGCGACGGACCCGCCCCTGACCACGAGACCTTCCGCGCGTCGTCGACGCCGTGGCTGACGGGATTCCTGGTGGTCCTGGGAGTCCTGGTGCTCGTGGGCGGCTGGGGCCACACCGCCACCCAGCACGCGGGAGCGGTCTGCGGTGGTCTCGCGCTGGTGGCACTCGCCCACGCCCTGTACTGGCGACCCCGGCTGGAAGTCCACGAGAGCGGGGTGCGGCTGGTCAACCCCGCGCGCACCGTGGGCATCCCGTGGGCGCGCATCGTGGACGTGCGCACCCGGTTCGCGGTGACCGTGGTGACGGACCAGGGCTCGTACTCCAGCTTCGCGCTGCCCTCCGCTGGTGCGGGGGCGGCATTCCGCTCCGACGCCGACGCCGTGAACCGCAACCACCCCATTGCCCGCCCCGAGGGGGCGGTGCGCGTGGGTGACTTGACGTCCACCGCCTCCGGAGCCGCGGCCCATCGCGTCCGCATCCAGTGGCAGCGTCGCGTGGACTCCGGCGAGCTGGACGTCTTCACCCGGCAGGGCGACCCCGAACCCGTCACCACCCGCCTCGTACCGGGCCCGCTCGCGACGGTCGTGGTGCTGACCGCCGCGAGCGTGGTCCTGTACTCGGTGTGAGCGCACGCGGGTCACTGCGCCGCCTGCGGTGACGCGGCGGGAGCTGCCGCACGGCCGGCCCCCGTCTCGCGGGCCCGCTTGGGGTTGAACTTGCGCTGGCGCGGGTCGAAGGCGTCACGCAGACCGTCACCGATGAAGTTGATGGTCAGCGCGATGGCCACGATGAACACACCCGGCCACCAGAACAGCCACGGCCGGGTGGCGAACGCCGTCTGGTTCTCGTTGATCAACCGGCCCAGGGACCAGTCCGGGGCCTGGATGCCCAGACCCAGGTAGGACAGCGAGGTCTCCAGCAGGATGGCCGAGGACATGAGCAGCGTGATGTTCACGGTGATCACGCCCACGGTGTTGGGCAGGATGTGCTTGAAGATGATCCGGCCGCTGGAGGCCCCCGCGAGGCGGGCGGCGTCCACGAACTCGCGCTCGCGCAGGGACAGGAACTCGCCGCGCACCAGGCGGGCAAGGCCCGGCCACGCCGCCAGGCCGATCAGCAGACCCAGCGCGATGACCGTGGCGAAGGACGGCAGGCCGTGGGCGCGGACCCAGGAGATGGCCATGCGGCCCAGCAGGGCGGCCATGATGACCAGCGGGATGATGATGATGACGTCCGTCAGGCGCATCAGCACGGCCTCGACCCAGCCGCGGAAGTACCCGGCCAGGCCGCCGATCACGGTGCCCACGATGCCGGTGATGAGGCCCACCACGAGCATCACGATGAGCGAGTACTGCGTGCCCTGCATGACCATGGCGAAGAGGTCGCGGCCCAGGTTGTCCTGACCGAAGGGGTGCTCCCCCATGCTCGGAGGCAGCAGGCTCAGGGTGGGCTCGCCGCCGTCCACCACGGGCCCCGTGGTGTCCGGGTCCCACTTCCACCAGCCCGGGATGGGACCGATGCCGATGGACGTGACGGACAGCAGCACGATGAACAGCAGGACCACCAGTGAGATGACCGCGCCGGTGTTGCCGAAGAAGCGTCCGCGCACCAGCTGACCCTGGCTCTTGCCGCGCACGTCCTGGGGCTTCTGACCCGCCTCGGGATGCTGCTCCACGGTCTGCGGGATGTCGATGGGTTGGGGCTGGCTCATGATTTCACCCTCACGCGCGGGTCGAGTACGGAGTACACCAGGTCGGCAATCAGGTTGAAGACCATGGCGACGATGCCGGTGACGAGGAAGACGCCCATCACCGGGTTGGGATCCACGTTGCGCACAGCATGGACGAACAGCTGTCCCATGCCGGTGAACGCGAACACGGTTTCCGTGATGATCGCGCCGCCGATCAGACCGCCGATGTCGAAGGCCACCAGGGTGGCCAGCGGGATCAGCGCGTTGCGGAAGGCGTGGCGCATGACCACGGTGCGCTCGGACAGACCCTTGGCACGTGCCGTGCGGATGTAGTCCTGGCCCATGATCTCGAGCATCGAGGCCCGGGAGTACCGGGAGTAGGAGGCCAGCGCCAGCAGCGTCAAGCAGATGGTGGGCAGCAGCAGGTGGGTGAACCGGTCCAGTCCGGTGGTCCAGAAGTCACCGGTGAAGCCCGGGGTGGCCGAGTTGGCCGTGGCGATCGGACGGCCGCGGATGTGGCTCGAGTTCACGTAGTCCGGCCAGGACTGCATGAACCGGTCCAGGACGATCAGCAGCGCCACGAAGAAGCCGGTGACACCGGCCACCCGTGCGCCCTGGCCGCGGTCGTAGCCACCGGCCAGGAAGCCGGCTCCCACACCCACGCCGATCATCACCACGGTGAGGAGCAGCACGGTCAGCAGCCCGCCGTCCGCGAACAGGTACTGCACCGGGAAGTAGATGATCAGGCCCACCACCACGGTGCCCAGTGCCGCGTAGAGGGCGCGCTTGTTGCGCAGCCCCGAGATCAGCACGGTGGCGATCACCGCCACCAGGATGCCCGTGAGGGCGATCAGCGGGATGCCCAGGAACGGGTGGTTGAGCCAGTTGGTGGCCAGCACGAAGTAGATGATCCCGAAGGTCACCGCGAAGCCGAGCAGGCCCATGAGCAGGCGGGTGCGCATCTGCCCGAACGAGACGAGGAACCAGATGGCTCCCGCCACGAGCGAAATCAGCGCGATGGTACCCATGGACATCACGGGGTCCTGCAGGAAGTCGTTGAACTGGATGGCCACGATCTCCTTGAGCAGCACCGCGAGCCAGAAGCTCGGCAGGGAGAAGCACAGGAAGGTGAAGAACGTGATGCCGTAGTCCAGCCCGGAGTACTGGCGCAGGGCGGAGACGATGCCCAGGGTGATGCCCACCACGATGGCCAGGATGGTGCCCACCGTGACCAGCATGATGGTCTGGGTCATGGCGAAGGCCAGCAGGTCCGTGACCTCCTGGCCGTCCCGGCTCACGCCCAGGGAGCAGGTGTCCGCGAAGGGCACCAGGCACCCGGCCGCGCCGCCGAGCCACGTGAAGTAGCGCAGCACGGGCGGGGTGTCCAGGTTCAGGGCCTCCACGCGCGCTGGGATCAGCTGCTGGGCGTTGGGGTTGCCGTAGAGGTCCCACAGGGGGTCTCCGGACGCCGCCGTCATGAGGTACACGATGAACGATGCGCCCAGCAGGATGAGGACAGCGGTGACGAGCCGTCTGAGAATGTAAGAAATCATGTCGCAGCCTCTGTACGAGTGGTGGTCACGACACTGCGCGGGCGCAGCAGATCCGCGCCCGCGCAGTGCTCATGAGGGGAGTGCCTCGGTCAACAGGAGCTCGGCAGTCCTACTTGCGGCTCCACTCGGAGACGTTCCAGAACACACCGGTCTGGTTGGGCTGGTAGGTGTCCACGCCGGCGATCTTGTCCGAGGTGGCCACGTAACCCACGGACTGGAACAGCGGCAGACCGTACCCGTCCTCGAAGGTGTGCTTGTCGATGTCCACGATCTGGTCCACGCGCGAGTTCTCGTCCAGGTTCGTGCGGGCCTCGTCCACGAGCTTGTCGACGTCCTTGTTCGAGTACTTGGTGTAGTTGCCACCGCCGCCGGTCTTGAAGATCTGCGAGAGCATCTCGGTGCCCACGCCCGGGGAGACCCAGCCGAACAGGGAGGCGTCGTAGTCACCGTCCGCGAGCTTCTCGGACCAGTTGGGGTCGCCCATGTCCGAGACCTTGAAGCCGGCCTTCTCCGCGGACTCCTTGATGAGCTGGAAGGTGTCCACGCGCTGGGGGTTCTGGTTGTTGTAGAGGATCCGCACGGTGGGCGTCTTGCCGCCGAGCAGCTCCTTGGCGCCCTCGATGTCCACCTCCCCGTACATGGACTCGGCCTCGTTCTTCTCCACGGCCTTGCCGTACTCGTCCTTCTGGCTGGATACGTACATCTGGGAGTTCAGCACGGAGGCGTCGTCCTTGACCGGCTTGATGAGCTGGTCCACGATCTGCTGGCGAGGGATCGTCTTCAGGAACGCCTCGCGCACCTTCTGGTCCTTGAAAACGTCCGAGCCGAAGTTCAGGTCCAAGTGGTCGTACGCGAGCTGGTCGCCCTTCTGCACGTTCACGTTCTCGATCTGCTGGACCTGGTCCAGGGTGTCCTTGTTGACGTTGCCCGGCTGCATGATGTCCACTTCGCCGTTGCGCAGCGCCTGGATCTGGGCGGTGGGATCGGAGATGGTGCGCACCGTGATCTCGTCCAGCTTGCCGGGCATGTCGCCCGTGTAGTTCTCGTTCTTCTTCACCGTGACGGAGTTGTTCTCCACGATGTTCTCGATCTTGAACGGGCCGCTGGAGACCAGGAGGTCCTTGTCGTCCGGCATGGAGGTGAAGTTGAAGGCGGTGTCCCAGGCCTTGCCGATCTTCTCCAGCTCCGGCTGCTTCTGGGGCTTCTTGGGATCGCCCTTCTTCTGGTTCTCGAGCACCTTGAGCAGCTCGTCCTCGGTCATGCCGGCCTTCTTGGCGACCACGTGGGCGGGCTCGGTCACGCCGCCGAAGCCGATCTCCCAGTCCGCGTTGGGCTTGCCCCACGTGAGGGTCATCTTTTTGCCGTCCTCGGAGAACGTGGGCATCTCGGTGGTGCCCAGGATGTCCGTGGAGCCGGCGATCGAGAAGTAGTCCTTGCCGGTCTTGCCGTCCTCGCTGGAGTCGTTGGCGTAGCCGGAGAGCATGCTCCACTCGAGCAGCAGGTCCGCCTTGTCGATCTTGTTGCCGTCCGACCACTGCGGGTCCTTGAGCTCGTACTCAACCGTGAGCGGGTCGTCCGAGATCTTCTTGTAGGTGCCGAAGCCCTCGTTGGGCTGGATCTTCTGCTCCGTGTCCACGGTGTAGAAGCCCTCACGGGTCATCTGGGCGATCTTGTTGTTGATGTCCAGGTTGGTCTTGGTGTAGCTCGGGTTGGCGCCGGAGAACGCGTTGGTCTCCGCGACGGTCACGACGCCGCCCTCCTGGCCCGCCGCGCTGCTCTCACCGCCACCCTGGTCCCCGCCGCCGCCCACGCTGGCGCAGCCGGTCAGAGTGAGTGCTGCGATCGCCGCGACGGAGACGGCGGCCTTGCCCTTGAAGGTGTACTTGCCCATGTCGTTTCCTCCTGATGTGGTGCCCATGGAATGTGCGTTGCACCCTCGGAAGTGGTCACCCCGAGCCGTGACTGGCGTCACCGTTGATTGTGGTGCGTCTCACAATGAACGAAAGGTTACCAGCGATAACCGATTCCGTGCGACATGTCAGGAG
>NZ_RCOM01000001.1 GCF_003667225.1 Kocuria rhizophila | reverse complement strand
GGTCGAGGGGGCCCGGCGCGGGGGTACCGGACGGAGCAGGCTCCTCCGGCAGCGGATCAGGCAGGTCCCCGCCGGGCCCCCTCGACCCGTCCCCGGGGTCCTCCTGGTACTCGTCGTCCTCCAGCGGGATGGTGGGATCCCACGACTCCGTGCCCGTGTCCCCGTGGCGCCCCGTGTCGGGCTGCAGCCGTACCGGTGCGGCTTCACGGTCACCGATCACGGGAACGAGTTCGAGGCTCGCGAAGCGATCCGGGATCCCGTCGATGTCCCCCACCAGCACGTTGCGTGCCTTCCGCCCGGCGGGGACGGGGCCCGTGGCGGCGTCCGCCGCGTCGGCGATCCGGCGCTTCACCTTGCACGCCTTCTCCCGGGAGAGGGTTGAACCGTCCGGCGCCCGGTAGGCGCCCTCGAAGGACCGGGGCCGCCACTTCTCGACCGCCCGTGACACGTGCTCGAGCTGGTAGGTGGCGCCGTCGCGCGCCGTGAGGATGAGGCGGCTCACGGAGACGGGTGAGTGGCCCCGGGTGTTGTCGATCTCCACCGTGGCGTAGGTGGCCCGTTCGACCCCCGCCTCCCGCCGCAGCCGTTCGAGCTCGTCACTGGACGGGACCGCCGCGGGGACCGTGATCCGCACGGTGGCGCCGTTGGGCAGCGAGGCGCGGAAGGTGCCGGGGTGCAGGTCGCCGTCCGCCGAGACCACGGATGAGCTGACGGTGGGATGTCCGCCCGGATCGTTGCCCGTCTGGGAGCACGCGACGACGCCCAGTGCCACGGCGGCCGCCACAGCGGTGGCAGACAGCGCATGCGGCAACCACGCAGCGGTTCTCATGCCATTCCCCCGTCCACGGACTCCCGGTTCCTGCCCCGTCATACCGTGACACGCCACACAGAAGATCTCCTAATGCACGGTGCATCCACGTGAATGTGTCCACCCCCGAGCAGCATCCGCGGGCCGGATGACGTGTCACGTCGCGGTGGGCGGCCCTGCCCCGAGCGGCCGGGCGGCCCGGCCAGGGCGGGGCGGCCGGGGTGGCCCCGAGGTCAGAGCCAGCCGATGGAACCCACGTGCTCCACACGCGGAGAGGACCCTCTGGGCCAGTGCACGGCAACCACGTCCACGGACGGGACCCCGGCCTGACCGTTCTCACGGGCCCAGGCACGGGCGAGGACGTGGAGGCGCCGGAGCTTCTCGGCACCCACAGCCTCACACGGGTGGCCGAAGTCCCCTCCGGTGCGTGTCTTGACCTCGAAGACCGTGACGGCGCCGTGGCGTTCCGCCACGATGTCCAGCTCGCCCCGTGGGCGCCCCGGGGGCGGCGCCGGTCTCCAGTTGCGGTCCCTCACGGTCCATCCGGAGCGCTCCAGCAGGCCGGCGATCAGGTCTTCACCGGCTCGCCCGGTGCTCATGTGGGGAGCGCCGGGTGGGTTCGGGCTCGACTGGTGGTCGGGGCGGTGGGCTGCGGGCGCGGTCATGACCCCACTGTGGGGCCGATCAAGGCGCAGCGGCGCCCCGGGCCCGCTGGTGTGGAGGGCGGATGGCGGCTGGCACGAGGAGCTCGCCGAGCCGCAGGGCACACCCCCCGCTCCCCCGGGCCGACCGGCCGTCCGGTCTGCTCGACACTCCCTGTCGCGGAGCCGCGTGCACCCAGGCCGCAACCGCAGCCCGACCGCTGAAGCCACCGTTCGATCGCCAACCGCGGAGCCCACCGCGCGAACGCCGACCGGGGCTCCGCAGAGCCCTTTGCGCGAACTACCGCCCGCCCAGGTTCCAGCTCAGCCGGTGGTGGTCGGTGGTGCCCCGTTCCGCGAGCGCCGCACGGTGAGCCGCGCTGCCGTACCCCTTGTTGGAAGCCCAGCCGTAGTCCGGGTGCTCCCGGTGCAGCTGCCCCATGAGGGCGTCGCGCTCGACCTTCGCCAGGATCGACGCGGCGGCCACGCTCACGCACTGCGCGTCCGCCTTCACCAGCGTGTGCACCACGGCAGGCAGCTCGACCGGGTCCTCGGCCTGGCCCAGCACCGCCGGAGCGTCCAGCCAGTTGTACGAGCCGTCCAGGATCAGTGCGTCAACGGGCACGCCCGCAGCACGCACCGCCCCGAGGGCGCGCAGGCCGGCGAGCCGCAGCGCGGCGTTGATCCCCAGCTCGTCGATCTCTCGCGGCTGAGCGTGGCCGACCGCCGTGGCCGCGGCCCACGCGCCGATCGTGGGTGCCAGTGCGGCGCGGCGGGCGGGGCTGAGGGCCTTGGAGTCCCGTACGCCCTCCCAGGGGTGCGGCGCGCGCGGTCCCGGACCGTCCGGCGTCGACGGCGCCTGCCCGCCCTGGGAGGCACCCGCCGCCGGCTTGTCTGCGAGCAGGGCTGGGACGTCCAGCACGACGACGCCCACGCTCGCGGGACCTGCCAGCGCACCGCGGCCCACCTCGTCCATCCCCGCCACAAAGCGTGCCCCGCGCTGAGCGAGCAACACCTCCACGTCGAGGGTGGTGGCCGGGGCGGAGCGCGCGGGGCTCACTGCCCGCCGGCCGCGGGGACGTCCTGGAAGGTCTGCTCGGGGTTGTGCAGGAACTGGAACCGGTCCAGCGGCCAGGCGATCACGAAGGCCGTGCCCACGATGTCGTCCTCGCTCACGAACTGGGTACCGGTCTCGATGTGGAAGCGGGAGTCCGCCGAGGCGTTGCGGTGGTCGCCCATCACGAAGACCTTGCCCTCGGGAACGGTGACGTCGAAGGCGAAGTCGGAGGGCGCGGCTCCGGGGTAGATGTAGGGCTCGTCGAGCGGCTGGCCGTTCACAGACACCTTCCCGGAGGCGTCGCAGCACGTCACGTGGTCGCCGCCCACACCGATCACGCGTTTGACCAGGGCCTGCTGGCTGCTGTCCGGCAGCAGACCGACGAACTCGAGGCCCTCGCGGACGGGCCCGGTGCGGGTCTCCGGAGCTTCGGGCAGCCAGCCCTGGGTGTCGTCGAAGACCACGATGTCCCCGCGGTCGATGTGACCGGTCTTGGCACCGATGACGTTGACGAAGATGCGGTCGTCCAGCTCGAGGGTCTGCTCCATGGAGCCCGAGGGGATGTAGTAGCCGCGCACCAGGAAGGTCTTGACCACGAAGGCGATGACCACGGCGAGCGCCATGACGATCAGGACCTCCCGGACCGCATTCCATCCCGGTGACCTCTTGGCGGCGCTGCCGCCGCTGCCGCGCCGCGTGGGCTGGGCGGCGTCGTCCTGGGGGTGGGCGCCGTTGGCGCCGGCGTCGTGCTGCTCAGCCACTGCACTGTCCTTCTCTGCGTTCTGACGGTTCCGGGTGGGAGGTGCCGGGAGGCGCTGCCGCGCTCACCGGCACGTGCGGATGCGGTTCACCCCTCGAGAGAGCGGGCCCGGTCCAGCGGCCACACCACTCTCTCGGCCGTGCCCACGATGCGCTCCGTGCGGATCAGGCCACCGCCGGGGGCGCCCAGCAACGAACGGGAGTCCACCGACACGCTGCGGTGGTCGCCCATGAGCCACACCCGTCCCGGGGGGACCCGCACCGTGAACGGGATGTCCGACGGTGCATCACCAGGGTAGACGTAGTCCTCGTGCTGGGGCTGACCGTTGACCGTGATCAGGCCCTCGGCGGTGCAGCACGAGACGGTGTCCCCGGCCACCGCGGTCACCCGCTTGACGTAGATGGTGTCCGAGCCGGTGAGGCCGAGCCACTGTCCCACGGTGTCCGCGGCCTGCTCGTACCAGGGGTCGGAGGAGTGCAGCGGGTCCAGGGTGCCTCGGCCGTCGAAGACCACGAGATCACCCCGCTGGATGTCGTCCTCGGACACGAGCTTGTTCACGAGGACCCGGTCTCCGCCCTCGAGCGTGGGCTCCATGGAGTCCGAGCCCACCCAGTACACGTCCAGCACGAACCCGCGCACGAGCACCGTGACCACGAGCGCGGTCGCGAGGGCGGCGGCGATCACGCGCAACCACCAGCGCCGGGTGGAAACGGGCCGTCTCACGGCAGAGGACCCGGCAGGTGCCGGGTCCTCTGCGTGTTCCGTGTGCTCAGGCACCCGGTGAGTCCTACTTGCTCGAGGCGCTCGACTCGCGCTTCTCGCGGATGCGAGCAGCCTTGCCGTGACGGTCGCGCATGTAGTACAGCTTGGCGCGACGAACGTCGCCGCGGCTCACGAGCTCGATCTTCTCGATGATCGGGGAGTGCACCGGGAAGGTGCGCTCCACGCCCACACCGAAGCTGACCTTGCGGACCGTGAACGTCTCGCGCACGCCGGAGCCCTGACGGCCCATGACGAAGCCCTTGAACACCTGGACACGGGAGCGGTTGCCCTCCACGATGTTCACGTGCACGTTCAGGGTGTCGCCGGGACGGAAGTCGGGGACGTCGTCGCGCAGGGACTTGGCATCAAGCTGGTCAAGAATGTTCATGATGTGACTCCTCGTGATCGCCGCAGGTCTCTCACGTGTGGTTCGCGCGCCACCCCGCGGGGTGCACGTGCTCCAGGTTCCGGGACAGGACGTGAAGTGGCCGTCCCGGGCGGTGCGTCGTTGGTCGCTCTCCCCCCTGCGGCAGGGGCGTGCCCGACGCACACACAGCCCACCATTATGCCATATCGGACGGGTCCTCCGGTGCGCCCTGCGGCGTAGTGCGTTCGGAGCGCTGCCACTGCCCGCCGGCCACGGTGAACCCCTCCTCGGCCAGCACCGCGAGGTCCGCGCGGTCCAGGGCGGCGGGGTCCAGGGCCAGGACCATGTCGGGGCGGCGGCGTGCGGTGCGCACCAGCTGCTGGTCGCGCCGCCAGCGCGCGATCCGCCCGTGGTGCCCGGACAGCAGCGTGTCCGGAACGGTGCGCTCGCGCCACTGCGCGGGCTTGGTGTACACCGGGTACTCCAGCAGCCCGCCCGTGTGCGACTCCTCCGCCAGGGACTCGGGGTTGCCGATCACCCCCGAGATCAGCCGGGTCACGGCCTCGACCATCGCGAGCACGGCCACCTCTCCCCCGTTGAGCACGTAGTCGCCCAGGCTCAGGGGGCGCACCCGCACCTCGTCCCGTGCCCAGTCGATGAAACGCTCGTCGATTCCCTCGTAGCGCCCGCACGCGAAGACCAGGTGCTCCTCCTCGGCCAGCTCGTACGCCACCTCCTGGGTGAACACCTCCCCCGCCGGGGACGGCACGACCAGCACGGGGCGCGACGACGCCGCACGGCCGGCCCCCGCACCGGCGCGCACCACGGTCTCGAGGGCCTGCGCCCACGGCTCGGGCTTCATGACCATCCCGGCGCCGCCCCCGTAGGGGGTGTCGTCCACGGTGCGGTGCCGGTCTGTGGCGAACTGGCGGGGGTCGGTGACCTGCAGGCTGAGCAGACCGTCGGTCACGGCCTTGCCGATCAGGGAGAGCTTCAAGGGCTCCAGGTACTCGGGGAAGATGCTCAGGACGTCGATGCGCACGGCTCAGTCGTCCTCGCCGAGCTCGAGCAGACCGGGGGGCGGGGTCACGAGGACCAGCCCGCGGTCCAGGTCCACCTCCGGGACGATCTCCTCGACGAACGGGATGAGCACGGAACGCCCGCCCTTCTCCGGGGTGATCTCCAGCAGGTCCTGCGCGCTGCCCTGGATCAGCGCCTTGACGGTGCCGATCCGCGCCTCGTCACGGGTGAGGTCCACGGCCACGAGACCGAGGAGGTCGTCCTGGTGCCACTCGTCGTCCTCCAGCGGGAGGTCCGCGACCTCCGCGTGGAGCTCCAGACCCCGGGCGGCCTCGGCGGCGTTGCGGTCACGGATCTCCTCGAACCGGGCCACGAGCACGTCCTTGTTCCAGCGGTGCCCGCCCACGGTCAGGCTCTCGACCCGCAGGGGCTCGGGGCGGTCGGCGCCCTGGCCCCGGCGGCCACCGCGCGCCTGCTGGACGCTCAGCACCGAGCCCGGCGCGAAGCGTGACTGCGGATCATCCGTGAACAGCTCCACGGTCACTTCCCCCCGCACACCGTGCGGCTTGCCGATCCGGGCGACCCGAACGCTCATGTCTTCTCCTCCAGGGACGTCCTGCTGGGTGCTGCGCGGTCCGTGTCCGGGGACCGCATCCGGTATGCACACGGCCCCCGTTCCCCTCGAGAGGGAACGGGGGCCGTGACGAGTGCTGCGTCCGCTCAGCGGCGGCGGTCGGTGTCGACCACGTCCACGCGCACGCTCTCGCCGGAAGCCAGTGCCGAGACGACGGTGCGCAGGGCCTTGGCCGTGCGTCCCGAGCGTCCGATCACGCGACCCAGATCATCCGGGTGCACGCGCACCTCGAGCGTCTCGCCGCGGCGGTTGTCGCGGGAACGCACCGAGACATCCTCGGGGTTGTCCACGATGCCACGGACCAGGTGCTCCAGGGCTTCCGCGAGCATGCTCACTCTGCCTTCTCGGCGTCGTCCTCTGCGGGAGCGGCGTCCTCGGCGGGTGCCTCCTCGGCCTTCTCAGCCTTGGGGGTGATGGCCTCGGGAATGATCACGGAGCCGTTGTCCGGGGCGACGAACGGGGTCTTGCCCTCGGGCTGCTTCAGCGTGCCCTCGGCACCCGGCAGGCCCTTGAACTTCTGCCAGTCGCCGGTGATCTTCATGAGAGCGAGCACGGCCTCGGAAGGCTGCGCGCCCACACCGAGCCAGTACTGCACGCGATCGGACACCAGGTTGATGTACGAGGGGTTCTCGGTCGGCTGGTACACGCCGACCTCCTCGATCACGCGACCGTCGCGCTTCTTGCGGGAATCGACGACGACCACGCGGTAGCGGGGATCGCGGATCTTGCCCATACGCTTGAGACGAATCTTGACTGCCACTTGTGTGGTTACTCCTGTTTCGAATGGAATCGGTCACCGCACACGCCAGCCCGTGGGGCGGGCAGCACGTGGGTTTCCTGTGGACACGAAGTCACGCACGGTGAGAGGGTCCGCACGGTTCGAGTACCCGTCCATTGTGCCACAGCTGTCAAACCGGCCGGCGCACGCGGTGACGGGACGCGAGCGGGGTGGCGGAGGGCTCAGCGATTCCTGCGCGAGCGGACGGAGGCCCACAGCGCGGCCTGCAGGGCGGCGTCGGACAGCATGAGCGCGGAGGCCGATCCCAGCACCTTGGCACTGCGTCCACCCCGCGCGGCCAGACCGGCCAGCCCCGCGCCGAGCACGGCTTCCGCGCCGCCCAGGGCGAGCAGCAGTCCTGGCCTGCGGACGTAGGCCCGCTGGAGGCGGGAGAGCACGTCCGAGCTGCTGGGCTCGACGCTCGCGGCGTCCAGCACGGACAGTGCCGCGGGGCGGGGCTCGTGGCGGGTGACCCCGTCGAGCTCCGAGACCTCCCGCTGGCCCTCCACGATCTTCGCGGCGACCACGGGCAGCCCGAGCAGCTGCAGCACGGACTCCAGCAGCAGGGCGGAGCTCGCCGTGCGGGCGTAGTTCTCCAGCCGTGCCGTCTGAGCGGGATCGAGGTCGCACAGGGACGCGATGCTCGCCGCGGCCGTGAGGTTGCCCTCGGGTGCCGACGCCGCGGCGTCGCCGTCCGTGCCACGGTCCACGGGGGGCCCGTCCGAACCGGCGGCGTCTCGCGCGCCCGCCAGCAGCCCCGCCACGGGGTCCTCGTGGACGGCGGGCCAGCGCAGCGTGGTGGACTCTTCGAGCTCGTCGAACTGGGTGCCCCAGTCCTCACGGGCATCGAGCGCGGCCACGGGTGGGTAGACGCGCAGCGCGCGTGCGCTGCCGTCCGAGTCCAGGCGCACGGCGATGCTGCGCGGGTCCCCCGCGGCGGCCAGCCCAGCAGGATCCACACCCTCCGGAAGCACGACCGCGGACCAGCCGTCCCGTGAGACGGCGGTGAAGCCGAGGCCGAGGGCGGACGCCACGAACGGGAGCTCGGGGGCGTCCGCGCGCACGAGCACCACAGTGCGCGGTGCGGGCCGCTCGCTCATGAGCGGGAACCCCCGTGCATCACGCGCTCCACCACGGTGCCGGCCTCGAGGGCCTCGATGGCCGCCCGCAGGTGCTCGGCCATGCCTGCCGGCATGACCGTCTCCAGGTCCTCGGGCGCCACCCAGCGGTAGGAGAGCAGCTCCTCCTCCTGCACGGTGATCGGGGTGTCGGACGGGATGGTGCCGCCGTCGTAGAGGAACGAGACCGAGTCCCCCCACATGCCCATGCCCACACCGTGGCTCACGGCGATGAGCCGACCCTCGGGCAGGTGCAGTCCGACCTCCTCGACCACCTCACGGAAGCACCCGGTGCGCGGGTCCTCCCCCGCCTCCACCGTGCCGCCGGGCAGGGTCCACCCGTCCTTGTAGTTGGGCTCCACCGCGAGCACGCGGCCGTGCTCGTCACGGATGACCGCGGCGGAGGCCAGCCGCCGGGTGGGCAGCGTGGCGATGAACTCGCGCAGCTCGTCGTCGGGGAGGTACGAACCCATGGATGCCTACTTTCCGAGGAACTTCTCGAAGCCCTTGGGCAGGTTGAGCGACTCGGCGTCCAGGTCCTTGCCCTGGGTGCCGAACGCGCTGCCCTTCGCGGCCGGCTTCTGCCCGGACGCGAGTGCCGCCTGCTCCTGGGCCCGCTTGGCGGGGTTGCCGGAGCGCGAACCCTTCTTCTTGGCCTTGCCCTTCTTGGCGGCGCCGCCGCGGCCCATGCCAGGGATCCCACCGGGCATGCCGGGGACGCCCTGCCCGGAGGCCAGGCGCTTCATCATCTTCTGGGCCTGGGCGAAGCGCTCCATGAGCTGGTTGACCTCGGAGACCGTGACGCCGGAGCCGCGGGCGATGCGGGCGCGGCGGGAGCCGTTGATGATCTTGGGGGCCACGCGCTCGTGCGGGGTCATGGAGCGCACGATGGCCTCCACACGGTCGATCTCGCGCTCGTCGAAGTTCTCCAGCTGCTCCCGCATGCCGGCGGCGCCCGGCATCATGGCGAGCATCTTCTTCATGGATCCCATCTTGCGCAGCTGCTGCATCTGCGCCAGGAAGTCCTCGAACGTGAAGTCCTCCTGGTCGGTGAACTTCTTGGCCATCCGCTCGGCCTCGGTCTTGTCCCACTGCCGCTCGGCCTGCTCGATGAGCGTGAGGACGTCACCCATGTCCAGGATGCGGGAGGCCATGCGGTCCGGGTGGAACTGCTCGAAGTCCCGCACGCCCTCGCCCGTGGAGGCGAACATGATGGGCTTGCCGGTCACCGCGCGCACGGACAGCGCCGCACCACCGCGGGCGTCACCGTCCAGCTTGGAGAGCACCACACCGGTGAAGTCCACGCCCTCGTCGAACGCCTTGGCGGTGTTGACGGCGTCCTGACCGATCATCGCGTCGATCACGAACAGGACCTCGTCCGGGTCCACGGCGTCGCGGATGTCCCGCGCCTGGTTCATCAGTGCCTGGTCGATGCCCAGGCGCCCGGCGGTGTCCACGATCACCACGTCGTAGAGCTTGGAGCGTGCGAAGTCCACACCGTCCCGGGCGACCTTCACGGGATCACCCGTGGGGTCGTCGAACTCCGAGGTGGCGCCGGGCTCCGGGGCGAACACGGCCACGCCCGCACGCTCACCCACGACCTTCAGCTGGGTCACGGCGTTGGGGCGCTGCAGGTCGGAGGCCACGAGCACGGGCTTGTGCCCCTGGTCCGTGAGCCACTTGCCCAGCTTGCCCGCCAGGGTGGTCTTGCCGGCGCCCTGCAGGCCCGCGAGCATGATCACGGTGGGGCCGGTCTTGGCCAGGTTGATGCGGCGGGTCTCGCCGCCGAGGACGTTCTGCAGCTCCTCGTTGACGATCTTCACGACCTGCTGGCCGGGGTTCAGCGCCTCGGAGACCTCCGCGCCGAGCGCGCGCTCCTTGATGACCGCGGTGAACTCCCGCACCACGGGCACGGCCACGTCCGCCTCGAGCAGGGCGCGGCGGATCTCCCGCACGGTGGCGTCGATGTCCGCCTCGGAGAGCCTGCCCTTGCCGCGCAGGTTCTTGAACGTTGCTGTGAGCCGGTCGGACAGTGAATTGAACACGGGGAGGTCGCTGCTTTCCTCGGACGACGGATGATTCGGTGTCCCAGGTTAGCAAGCGGGCGCGGGCCCGCGCGCACCGCACGGCGGCCCCCGGTGCGGGGGCCGCCGTGGGTTGCCCGGGCCGCGGCCGCGGCACGGGCGGAGCGGTCGTGGGGGCCCGGGGCGCGAAACCGTCGGCCGCGCCGGGACTCAGAGGGCGACGTCGTCCCGCTCCCCGGTGCTCACGCGCACCGCGTGCTCCACGGGGGTGACCCACACCTTGCCGTCCCCGGGTTCACCGGTGCGGGCGGCGCCGACGACCACCGTGACGACCTCCTGGGCCTCGGCGTCCTCCACGACGGTCTCGATGCGCACCTTCTCCAGCAGGTCCACGGTGTACTCCGCGCCCCGGTACACCTCCCGGTGTCCGCGCTGGCGGCCGTAGCCGTGCACGGTGAGCACGGTCATCCCCTGCACGCCGTAGCTCTCCAGGGCGTCCTTGACGTCACTGAACTTCTCCGGGCGCACCACTGCGGTGACGAGTTTCACGGGTTGCTTCCTTTCGCGGGGACGGGAGCCTCGGCGGTGCCGGGCAGCGGGCGGTGGGTGCCGTGGCCCGCGAACGATCCGGTGGCCTCGTCCTTGAGCGAGTACGCGGACTCCGCGTGCTGCGTGAGGTCCACGCCGATGATCTCGTCACGGCGCGTGATGCGCAGCCCCATGGTGGCCTGGAGCACCAGCCCGATCAGCAGCGTGAGCACGCCCGTGTAGAGGGCCACGAACACGGTGGCCGCGAGCTGCGAGCCCATGAGGCCCCAGCCGCCCCCGTGGAGCAGGCCTGCGCGTCCCTCGGAGGGGACCGCCAGGAATCCCAGCGCCACGGTGCCCACGATGCCCGAGACCAGGTGCACGCCGCACACGTCCAGCGAGTCGTCCAGCCCGATCCGGTACTTGAACCCCACCGCGAGCGCCGAGAGCACACCGGCCACAGCCGAGAGCCCGATCGCACCCAGCGGGGTCACGTTCGCGCACGCCGGGGTGATGGCCACCAGGCCGGCGACGACGCCCGAGGCCGCCCCGAGCGACGTCGCGTGGCCGTCCCGGATCCGCTCGGTGAGCAGCCAGGAGAGCATCGCGGCGGCCGGGGCCACCAGCGTGTTGGTCCAGACCAGGGCGGCCTGCTCCACGGTGGTGGCGGCCCCGGCGTTGAAGCCGAACCAGCCGAACCACAGGATGGCCGAGCCCAGCATGACCAGGGGCAGGTTGTGGGGGCGCTGCCCCGAGTCCCGGCCGAAGCCGCGGCGGGCCCCGATCAGCAGGATGAGCACGAGGGCCGCGACGCCCGCGTTGATGTGCACGGCGAGCCCTCCCGCGAAGTCGATGGGCTCACCGACGATCCGTCCCAGGGCGCCCTCCTCCGAGAACAGCCCGTCGCCCCACACCATGTAGGCCAGCGGGAAGTACACCAGGGTGACCCACACGAGCGTGAACACCACCCACGTGCCGAAGCGCGTGCGGTCCGCGATCGCGCCGGAGATCAGCGCGACCGTGATGATGGCGAACGTCACGGAGAAGTCCGAGGCGAGCAGGTCCTCGGTGCCGAGCAGACCCTGCAGCCCCGCGTGCGCGAACGGGTTGGCCGTGAGCCCGCCCAGCACGGGGTCGCCGCTGAGCATCGACGCTCCCCACAGCACCCACACGACCCCCACCACGCCGAGGGCCGCGAAGCTCATCATCATCATGTTCAGCACGCCCTTGGCCCGGGTCATGCCTCCGTAGAACAGTGCGAGCCCCGGGGTCATGAAGAACACGAGCCCCGCAGCCACCACCATCCACACGTGTCCGGCGGTCAGTTCCACCCGGATCACCTCGTCCCTGTCTCGTGCCAGCACATCCTTTGCGCTTCCGGGGACCAGTCAACGGCGCCCGTGTTACCGCCGGGTTCGCCAGGGCGTAACGAGCGTGTTTCGAATGCGCCGCTCGTGTGACGCACACGTTAAACCGGGGTGCCGCATCTCACATGGTGGGCACGGGGCGGCCCCCGCCAGAGCGGTCCGCACGCAACGACGGCGCCCGCCCCCGGGAAGGGAGCGGACGCCGTCGTGGTGCGGGAACCGGGGACGTCAGTCGATGATCGCGTCCACGAACTGCTCGGCGTTGAACGGCGCGAGGTCGTCCGGGCCCTCCCCCAGGCCGATGAGCTTGACGGGCACGCCGAGCCCGCGCTGGATGGCCACCACGATGCCGCCCTTGGCGGTGCCGTCCAGCTTGGTGAGCACGATGCCGGTGATGTCCACGGCCTCGGCGAAGACCCGTGCCTGGGTCATGCCGTTCTGCCCGGTGGTCGCGTCGATCACGAGCAGCACCTCGTCCACCGCGGCGGCCTTCTCGATCACGCGCTTGACCTTGCCGAGCTGGTCCATCAGACCGGCCTTGTTCTGCAGCCGGCCGGCGGTGTCCACGAGCACGACGTCGGACTCCTGCTCGATCCCGGCCTTCACGGCGTCGTACGCCACGGAGGCGGGGTCCGCGCCCTCATGCTCGGAGCGCACCGTGGGCACGCCCACGCGGACGCCCCACGTCTCGAGCTGGTCCGCGGCGGCGGCGCGGAAGGTGTCCGCGGCGCCGAGCATGACGTCCTTGTCCTCGGCCACGAGCACGCGGGCCAGCTTGCCCACCGTGGTGGTCTTGCCCACGCCGTTGACGCCCACCACGAGCACCACGGCGGGCTTGCCGGGAGCGGACTCCGTGCGCAGGGAACGGTCCAGGGTGGGGTCCACGAGCGCGAGCATCTCCTCGCGCAGCATGGTCTTCAGCTGCGCGGGGTCCTTGGTGCCGTCCACGCGGACGCGCTTCTTGAGGTTCTCCACGAGCTCCAGGGACGCGTCCGTGCCGAGGTCCGCCATGAGCAGCGTGTCCTCGATCTCGTCCCACGTGTCCTGGTCGATGCGCTCGCGCGAGAGCAGCACGAGCAGGCCCTTGCCGAGAACGTTGTTGGACTTCGCGAGCCGCCCGCGCAGCCGCGCCAGGCGACCGCGCGCGGACTCGGGGCGCTCCAGGGTGCTGACCGGGCGGTCCTCGAGCACCTCGCCCTCGTCCAGACCCGGGACGTCGTCGAGGTCGCGGGTGCCCTGGTACCCGCCCTTCGGTGCCTTGGGTTTGCGCAGCAGCAGCACGCCGAACACCACGAGCAGCACCACCACCGCGGCGGCTATCACGATCCACATCAGTTCAGGAGTCATCACCCGTCTAATCTCCCATAAACTGCCAGGCGTGTCCCACCCCACGCCCCGCTCTCCCGGTTCCTCCGGCTCTTCCGGCTCTTCCGGCGACGACGCCGCACGGCACCTCCCGGACCCTTCTCCCCTCCCGCGTGCCCCGGGTCCTGACGCCCCGGCACCGGACGCCTCCGCGCCCGCCGCGCCCACGGGGCAGAAGGTCCCCGACCCCATCAAGGTCCTGATCGCGGCGGCCTTCGTGATCGCCCTGGGCTACGGCCTCGTGGCCCCGGTGCTGCCCCAGTTCGCCGCGAGTTTCGGCGTGGGCGTAGCGGCGTCCTCCGCGGTGATCAGCGCCTTCGCCCTGTGCCGGCTCGTGTTCGCGCCCGCGAGCGGGGCGGTGGTCAACCGCATCGGCGAGCGCCCCACCTACCTGATCGGGCTGATCGTGGTGGCGCTGTCCTCCGCGGCCACCGCGTTCGCCCAGACCTACTGGCAGCTGCTCGTGTTCCGGGGGCTCGGCGGGATCGGCTCCACCATGTTCACGGTCTCCGCGATGGGGCTGATCGTGCGGCTCGCGCCGCGGCACATGCGGGGGCGGGTGTCCGGCTACTACGCCACGGCGTTCCTGCTGGGCGGGATCCTGGGCCCGGTGCTCGGCGGATTCCTGGCCGGGCTGGGCATGCACGCGCCGTTCCTGATCTACGCGGGCGCCCTGGTCGTGGCGGTGCTCGTGGTGTGGCTGCGGCTCAGGGACGAGACCCTCGGGGCCAAGCGGACCGGTGCCGCCCAGCCACCCATGCGGGTCCGCGACGCGCTCGACGCCGGCGCCTACCGTGCCGCGCTCGCCTCCAGCTTCTCCACGGGGTGGACGGCCATGGGCGTGCGCGTGGCACTCGTGCCGCTGCTCGCGGCCCAGGTGGTGGGCGAGGGGCCCGCAGTGGCCGGACTGGCCCTTGCACTGTTCGCGGTGGGCAACGCCGCCGCGCTCACGGTCACGGGGCGCCTGACCGACCGGCTCGGCCGCAAACCCCTGGTGCTCACGGGTCTGGTGGTGTGCGGGCTCTCAACCATCGGCGTGGGCTTCAGCACCTCCGTGGTGGCGTTCGCGGTGCTGTCCCTGCTCTCGGGCGTCGGTTCCGGAACGCTCAACCCCGGCCAGCAGGCGGCAGTGGCCGACGTGATCGGCCCAGACCGCGCGGGCGGCAAGGTGCTCTCCCGCTACCAGATGTGCGCCGACGCCGGTCAGATCGCGGGCCCGGTCATTGCCGGGGCGCTGGCGGACGCCGCCGGGTTCGGCTGGGCCTTCGGGGTGTCCGGGGCGCTCATGCTGCTGGCGGCGCTCGCGTGGCTGCCGGTGCGGGAGACGCTGCCGGAGACCGCCCTGTCAGAGGCGCGCCGACCCCGTCCGAGCGGGACGGACGGCAAATGACGAGGTCGGGGAAACCGTCCCCGCGCCGCCGTGCGCTGATCCGCTTCCTCGTGATGTTCGTCGTCACCCTGGTGCTGAACGGTGTCCTGAAGGAGCTGCGCAACCGGGGCATCCTCACCACCCCGATGCTGTTTGGACTTCTTGCGGTCGTCCTGCCGGGTGTCTGGGTCCTCCTCCGCTACTGGTGGCTGCCCCGCGTCTCCCGGGCCCGCCCGCAGCACGAGCGGATTGTCACGGAGGCCCGCTGGGCGTCTCCCCTGGCACCCGGGACCGTGATCGAGCGGCTGCGCGCGGAGTTCGTCGCCCCGGAATTCCGGACGGTCACCACGGAGTCGGCGTTCCACATCGCCACGGGCTCCGACGAGACCTTCCGGTGGCGGGGTGCGGGGTCGATGAAGGGCTGGGAGGCGTTGCCGCTCGCCGTGGACATCGTGCTCACCGCGGCACCGACCGTGTGCGGCATCGTGGCGCTGGCCCGGGACGACCTCGGGTGGTACGAGACACCCCCGGAGTTCTTCGTGGAGAACGAAGTTCGGCGCCGCGGCGCGGCCCTCATCCGCCGCGCACGAGCCGTCACCGAGGCCCGAACCACAGACGGCTGACACGATGGCCGCCAGGGCGACCGGGCGGCGTCGTCTGCGGGGACCGACTAGCGAAGCTCCGAGAGCTGCTGCCCCACCACCAGGCTCACACCGTCCCCGCGCATGGACACTCCGTAGAGGGCGTCCGCGATCTCCATCGTGCGCTTCTGGTGGGTCACGATGATCAGCTGCGAGCTTTCCTTGAGCTGCTCGAAGATGGTGAGCAGCCGGCCCAGGTTGCGGTCGTCCAAGGCGGCCTCCACCTCGTCCATCACGTAGAACGGGGACGGCCGGGCCTTGAAGATGGCCACCAGCAGCGCCAGGGCGGTCAGCGAGCGCTCGCCGCCCGAGAGCAGGGACAGCCGCTTGATCTTCTTTCCCGCGGGGCGCGCTTCCACCTCCACGCCGGAGTTGAGCAGGTCGTCCGGGTCCGTGAGCCGCAGCCGCCCCTCGCCCCCGGGGAACAGCGTGGCGAACACGGACACGAACTGCTCGGCGGTGTCCCGGTAGGCCTCCGCGAAGACCTCCTCCACGTGCTGGTCCACCTGGCGGATGATGTTGCGCAGGTCCGTGCGCGAGTTCTTGACGTCCTCCAGCTGGGTGACCAGGAACCTGTGCCGCTCCTCGAGCGCCGCGAACTCCTCAAGTGCGAGCGGGTTCACCTTCCCCAGCGCCCTGAGCTGCTTCTGGGCCCGCTGCAGCCGGGTCTCCTGCTCCTCCCGTCGGAACGGGGTGCCGGGATCGGTCATGCTGGGCAGGGCGAGCTGCACGGAGCCGCCGGAGTCCTCCGCGGTCTGGGCGGCCTCGATCGCGGCGTCCGCGTCCGGGACCGGCAGGTGGGGACCGTAGTGGTCCACCAGGAAGTCCGGAGTCATCCCGAGCTCCTCGAGAGAGGTGGCCTCCAGACCCTCCAGCCTGGCGCGGCGTTGCGCGAGGTCCAGCTCCGCGCGGTGCAGCTTCTCCGTGAGCTCGGCGAGCTCCGTCCCCACGCGGTCACGCTCGGTGCGCAGCCGCTGGGCGGCCTCGTCCAACCCGGCACGGCGCGTCTCGATCTCGTCCCGCTCGGCAGCGGCCTCCCTGGCCGATGCCTCCGCGGACTCCCGAAGGTGCCCGGCGGCGGTCTCGACGGCACGCGCCACCGCGGCCTGCACCCGGCGCCGTTCGGCACGCCGGGCCGCTTCCGCGCGTGCCGCTCGCTCGGAGCGCGCGGCACGTGCCTGGGCCTCCGCCCGGGACACGATGTGCCGGTGCTGCTCCTCGAGCCCGCGCAGCGCGAGCCGCGCCTGCGTCTCGGCCTCCCGGGCCGCCTTGGCCCGCGCCTCGGCCCGGTTGCGCTCGGCGGCGGCCTCGAGCTGCTCGCGTTCCAGGCTCTCCTCGTCGCCGGTCTCCACGGCCTCCGCGCGCCGCAGCGCCTCGTCCAGCTCGGCGGCGCGCCGGGCGAGCCGTTCCTCGGCGGTCGTGAGCACCTCCCGGCGCCGCGCCAGCTCGGAGTCCGCCGACGACGCCGTGGCCTCCGCCCTGCTCGACGCCGCGCCTGCCGCGGCGGCGTCCTTCTGCGCACGCTGCAGGTCCCGGGTGGCCTCGCGCGCCTCCTGGACGGCGGCCGCGCTGTCCTGCTCGGCACTCCGGGCGGCCTCCGCGGCGCGCCGCGCCGCCGTCTCCAGCGCCGCGGTCTCCCCCTCGGCCTGGTCGAGCAGCGCCATGATCTCGAGGTTGCCCGCCGCCTCCGTGGCCCCGCCCTGCACGCGGTGGCCGCCGTAGACGTCCCCGTCCCGGGTGACCACGCGCACGCCGCGACCCGCCTGGCCGAGGGCGCGGGCGGCGTCGAGCATGGTGAGTGCGGCGGAGGCGTCCGGGACCAGGACCGTGGTGGCCAGCTCGGCACGCACGGCGGCCAGCACACGATCTGCTGCTGCGGCGTCGTCCGTCACCGCGGCGGACAGCACCGCCCGCGCGAGAACGCAGCCGTCGGGCAGCGGGAGCTCCGGGGGCTCGGACGCGTGGGCTTCGTCGGCGACCAGCAGGTGGACCCGCCCGGACCCGGCGTCGGCCAGGTGGGCGAGGATCCGCGCGGCGCCCGTGTGGGAGGCCACCGCGAGCGCGTCGGACCACGGCCCCAGTGCGGCGGCCACCGCGCGCTCCCAGCCGGGGGCCACGCGCACGGAGCGGGGGACGTCCCCGAGCACGGGCACCACGTCCGCCACGGAGGCGGAGCCGTCCGGCTGGCGCAGGGACTGCCGCAGGGTGTCCACGCGCACGGTGTGGGTGTGCAGCTCGCTCGCGCTCTGCTGCCGCCGGGCGTCCGCCGCGCGGGACAGCGCGCGGGCGGCGTCGGCCCTCTCCTCGGCGTCACGGGCGCGCTCGGCGGCCTGCTCGGCCCGGGCCGTCGCGCTCTCGGCGGCCTCCTGCAGAGAGGAGGTCTCCAGACGGGCCCGCTCCGCGCGCTCCACCACGTCCGAGATCTCCCGGCGCACGCGCTCCACGTCCGCCTCAGCCGAGCCCACCCCGGAACGCGCCGCGGTCACGGCGGCCGCGAGCCGCGCCTGACCCGCGCGCCGGTCCGCGGCCTGCCGCACGAGCTCCGCAGAGCGCTTCTCGGCGGCCCGCGCCGCGTCCTCCGCCTCGGCGCGGGACTGCTGGGCACGCTCCAGACCCTGCTGGGCCTCGGTGACCCGCTCGGCCAGCTGCTCTGCCTCCGCGCGGGTGCGCGCGGCCTGCTCCTCCAGGGCGTCCGCGTCCCGTCCCTGCGCGGGGGCCTCCTCGGTGCTGCCCAGCAGCCGACGCCGCTCCTGGGCCAGGGTGGCCAGGGCCCGGTAGCTGTCCCGCACCGTGCTCAGCTCGTACCAGCTCGTGCGCGCCTCGTTCAGTGCCGGAGCGGTGCGGGCGGCAGCCGCCTCCGTCTCCTGCAGCCGACGGGCGAGCTCCGCCGTGGTCCTCTCCAGCTCGTCACGGCGCTCCCGCGCGGCCGCTCCAGCGCCCTCGTCCGCCTCCATCCCCGCGCGGGCCGCCACGACGTCGTCCGCGAGCAGCCGGGCGCGGGCGTCCCGCACGTCGTACTGGATGCGCTGGGCCTTCCGGGCCGTGCGGGCCTGGCGCCCCAGCGGGGTGAGCTGGCGTTCGATCTCACCGGTGAGGTCCTCCAGGCGGTCCAGGTTCTGCTGCACCGACTCCAGCTTGCGCAGGGTCTTCTCCTTGCGGCGGCGGTGCTTGAGGATCCCGGAGGCCTCCTCGATGAACCCGCGGCGGTCCTCCGGGGTGGCCTGCAGGATCCGGTCCAGCTGGCCCTGGCCCACGATCACGTGCATCTCGCGGCCCAGCCCCGAGTCCGAGAGCAGCTCCTGGATGTCCAGCAGGCGGCACGAGCGGCCGTTGATCGCATACTCGGAGCCGCCCGAGCGGAACAGGGTGCGCGAGATGGTGACCTCGGAGTACTCGATCGGCAGGGCGCCGTCGGCGTTGTCGATGGTCAGGGACACGTGCGCGCGGCCCAGTGCGGAGCGGGCGGAGGTGCCCGCGAAGATGACGTCCTCCATCTTGCCGCCGCGCAGGGACTTGGCGCCCTGCTCCCCCATGACCCACGCGAGGGCGTCCACCACGTTGGACTTGCCGGAGCCGTTGGGACCCACCACGGCCGTGACACCCGGTTCGAAGTGGAACGTGGTGGCGGAGGCGAAGGACTTGAAACCACGCACGGTGAGGGTCTTCAAGTGCACGCGGGGGATCTCCTGGGTCTGGCGGTCGGCTCTTCGGGAGGCCGTGAAGGGGTGGGCCCCGATTCTACCCGGGGTCCGCTCGGACCGATCCGGTGCCGCGGTGCCGCCCGGCGCGGGACCGCATCCAGGCACCGCGGGACGAACGCGGCGCGCACCCCGAGGAACCTGTCAGACAGGACCGCTAGACTGGGCCGGTCCAGCCCGCTTGTTCACCCGAGCGCCGAGGTCCATCACGAACGATCGATTCCTTGACGGTACGGGTGGCGTCTGATCGAAAGCGCCACATTGACCGGTAACTCCACCATCAGAAACCGCAACGCCGCCATCCTGTCGGTGACCAAGACGGAAGCGGACGTGGTGATCCCGTCCACCCGGTTCGATGAGGAGTTGGCCAAGACCTTCACACGGCTGCGCCTTCCCAAGGGTCTGCTGGAGCGGCTCGCGGGCATCAAGGAGCGCCGCGGCTGGGCCCCCGGACGCCACTTCACCGACGGCGCCACCGAGGCCGGCCAGGCCGCCCTGGAGAACTCCGGCATCCGCCCGGAGCAGATCGGACTGTTCATCAACGCGTCCGTCACGCGCGACAACTACGAGCCCGCCGTGGCCGTGGGGATCCACGAGCGCCTGGGCCTGCCCAGCTCCGCCCTGAACTTCGACATGACCAACGCGTGCCTGGGCTTCGTCAACGCCCTCACCGTGGCCTCCTCCATGATCGACGCGGGCGCCATCGAGTACGCCCTCGTGGTGGCCGGCGAGGACCCCTCCCCGTGGCACGAGGCGGCCATCGCACGGCTGAGCGAGGACGACATCACGCGCGAACAGGTGGTCCAGGAGTTCGCAACCCTCACCCTGGGCTGCGGCGCCGCCGCCGCCGTGGTGGGCCCCGCGGACCGCCACCCGGACGGCCACCGGATCGTGGGCTCGGTGACCCGCGCCGGCACCGAGTTCAGCCGCCTGTGCGTCGGTGGCTGGGACGGGATGTTCACGGACGCCACCGGTCTGCTCAACCACGGTGTGGGACTCGTGGTCGAGGCGTGGCTGGATGCGGAGCGCGACGGCTGGGACTGGCGGAACATGGATTCCTACGTGACCCACCAGGTCTCCAACTCCCACACCAACAAGCTCATCGAGGACATGGGGATCGACGCCGCCAAGGTGCCTCTGACGTTCCCCTACTGGGGCAACGTGGCCGCCGCCGCGCTGCCCATGACCCTGGCACTCGAGGCCGAGCGGCTGGAACCCGGAGCGCGGGTGCTGTGCCTCGGCGTGGGGTCCGGGCTGAACACCACCCTCATGGAGATCGCCTGGTGAGCGCATCCCGCCCGCGTGACCCGCAGGGCGGAATGCCGCCGCACGCCGCCCACCACCGCGAAGGAGCACCCGTGACCGCCAGCACCTCCCCCCACCGCAGCCGCGCCGACCGCCTGCCGTTCACGGACACCGCGCTCCCGGGGGTGGACCCGGCGTGGTCCACCGTGCTCTCCGTGCCCTCGTCCGCGCCCGTGGAACCGGTGGCCGGCCGCAAGCGGCGGTGGCACGTGCTGGACAACCGCGAGCAGATCGACCGCTCCGGCCGCACCCCCCGGGGCATCGTCCTGGCCGTGCACGGCAACCCCACGTGGTCCTACCTGTGGCGGGACGTCCTGCGCGCGGCGAACGAGCTGGAGCACCCGTGGCGCGTGGTGGCCGTGGACCACCTGGACATGGGCTTCTCCGAGCGCACCGGACTCTTCCGCCGCCTCGAGGACCGTGTCCAGGATCTCGGCGACCTCACCGCCGCTCTGGGGATCGACGATGCCGGACTTCCCGTGGTCACCCTCGCCCACGACTGGGGAGGGCTCATCTCCCAGGGCTGGGCGCAGGAGCACCCCGCGATCCACGCGGCCACCGTGCTGACCAATACTGCGGTGCACCACGACAACGCCGAGCCCATCCCCTCTGCACTGCGTCTCGCCCTGAACAGGGCCGTGCACGAGCCGCTGACCTCCGGGAGCACCGCGTTCCTGGACACCACGCTCGCACTGTGCGATCCCGCGGCGTCCAAGGACGTCAAGCGCGCCTACAAGGCTCCCTACACCTCCCGAGAGCGCCGCGAGGGCATCGCCCACTTCGTGGCGGACATCCCCGCCGCCGAGGACCACCCGTCCCACGCCGCCTACGAGCGGATCGCGGGGCGGATGAGCGCGCGCGAGGTCCCCACGCTGCTGCTGTGGGGCACCGGGGACCCGGTGTTCCAGCAGCGCTACCTGGACGACCTCATGCGCCGCGCCCCGCACGCGGACGTGCACCGCTTCGAGGGCGCCAAGCACCTGCTGCCCGAGGCCCGGGACATCGCCACCCCGCTGTTCACGTGGCTCGAGGAGCGCTTCGGGGACGCCGAGCCCGTCGTCGAGACCCACCGTGAGCAGCGGGCCCGCGGCCGCGCCGCGTTCGTGCCGTTCTTCGCGGAGCTGGACGCGCGGCGTCGTGACGACTCCCCCGCCGTGGTGGACATGGGCCCCGTGGCCACCACCGTGGACGGCTCCGCCCCCGAGCTGGACATCCGGCGCAGTGTGAGCTGGGCGCAGCTCTCCGCCTCCGTGGACCAGCTGGCCGTGGCCCTGCTGCGCACCGGGGTGCGCCCCGGGGACCGCGTGAACCTCATGGTGCCGCCCGGGTCCATGCTCACCACGCTGATCTACGCGTGCCTGCGCATCGGTGCGGTGATCGTGGTGGCGGACCAGGGCCTCGGCCGCCAGGGACTCACCCGGGCGCTGCGCGGCTCCTCGCCCCGCTGGTTCATCGGCATCCGCAAGGCCCTCGTGGGCGCGCGGGCCCTCGGCTGGCCCGGCACGCGGATCGCCGCGGACGCCATGGACCCCGTGTCCAAGAAGCTGCTGGGCGTGGCGCACACCGTGCCCGAGCTGATGGACTCCGTGACCACGGTGTCCCCGGACGAGATCCCCGCCGTGAACCCGGACGCCGAGGCCGCCGTGCTGTTCACCTCCGGTTCCACCGGCCCGGCCAAGGGCGTGGTGTACACGCACCGCCAGATGGCCGGGATGCGCGACACCATCCGTGACACGTACGGCCTGCGTGCCGGCACCGGGCTCGTGGCGGGCTTCGCCCCCTTCGCCCTGCTGGGCCCCGCCCTGGGCGCGGCGTCCGTGACGCCGGACATGGACGTCACGAGCCCCAAGACGCTCACCGCGCGGGCGCTGGCGGAAGCCACCATGGCCATCCGCGCGACCGCCGTGTTTGCCTCGCCCGCCGCGATCGCCAACGTGCTCGCCACGGCGGACGAGCTGGCCCCCGCCGAGCGGGACGCCCTCGCGCGCGTGGACCTCATGCTCTCCGCGGGCGCCCCCATCCCGGAGGAGCTGCTGGCCCGGCTGCAGGAGCTCATGCCCGCCGCCGAGCTTCACACGCCCTACGGGATGACCGAGGCGCTGCCGCTCACGGACGTCAGTCTGGGAGTGATCCGCACCGCCCGTGAGGACGCGCAGGCGGGCATGGCCGGTGCCGGCGGCGGCGTGTGCGTGGGCACCCCCGTGGCGGGTGCCGAGCTGGGCGTGCTGCCGCTGCGCGCGGACGGTTCCGTCTCCCCGGAGATCGTCACCACCCCCGGCGTCACCGGCGAGATCGTGGCCCGCGCCCCGCACGCCAAGGACCACTACGACCGGCTCTGGATCACCGAGCGTGCCTCGGACGGGACCCCGGGCTGGCACCGCACGGGCGACGTCGGGCACTTCGACGCCCGTGAGCGGCTCTGGTACGAGGGCCGACTGGCGCACGTGATCACCATGTCCGACGGCCCGGTCTCCTCCGTGGCGGCCGAGCACGCCGCGCAGACCGTCCCCGGGGTCGGCCGCGCCGCCGTGGTGGGCGTGGGTCCTGCTGGGTCCCAGTCCGCGGTGGCGGTCATCGAGACCGATCCCGCCGCGTCCGCACCGGCGCTGGCGTCCCCGGAGCTGACCGAGCGCATCCGGACCACGGTGCACGCCACCACGGGCTTGCCCGTCAGCGCGGTGCTGGTGGTCCCGGAGCACCCCACCGACATCCGTCACAACTCCAAGATCGACCGAGCCGAATTGAGTGACTGGGCCGAGCGCGCCCTGGCCACCGGAAAGCTGAGTTCACTGTGAGCGACGATCCCCGCGACACCCCCGCACAGCCCAGCGGCACCGGGCGCCACCGCGCACCGGCCACCGACGCCGCCCGCCCGGCTGCGGCGCCCCGGCCCACCTCCTCGGCGTCCTCGCCGGCCTCGTCCGAGCCTTCCGCTCGGCCCGATGCCCAGGGTGCTGACGTCTCCGGCTCCGCACAGATCGCGGACCCGGACCGCGGCGGTGCCACGGTGACCCACGGCGAGCTCGACGGCACGGGCCGCACCGTCCTGGTGACGGGCGCGTCCGGAATGCTCGGCGGCGACGTCGCCCGCGTGCTGCTTGCGCACGGCTGGAAGGTGCGCGTGTTCCAGCGCGGTCACGCTCCCGTGGCCGAGCGCGAGGGCGTGGACGAGGTGCTGGGTTCGGTGACCGATCCCGAGGACGTGGCCCGCGCACTGGACGGCGTGGACGACGTCGTGCACCTGGCCGCCAAGGTCTCCTTCACCGGGGACTGGTCCGAGTTCGTGCGCGTCAACGTCACGGGCACGCGCATCCTGCTGTGCCAGGCGCAGAACGCCGGCGTGAAGAACGTGGTGTTCGTGTCCTCCCCCTCCGTGGCCCACACCGGGGTCTCGATCGAGGGAGCGGGCGCGGAGCCCGCTGACCCGGAGAATGCGCGCGGCAACTACGCCCGTTCCAAGGCTGCGGCCGAGCTGCTGGCCCTGAGCATGGACGGGCAGCGGGACCTCAAGGTGGCCGCCGTGCGCCCGCACATCGTGTGGGGCCCCGGGGACACGCAGCTCGTGGAGCGCGTGGCGGACCGTGCGGCCGCCGGGCGCATGCCCAACCTGGACCACGGTGCCGCGATGATCGACACCACGTACATCGACAACGCCTCCGAGGGCATCGTCCGGGCGCTGCAGCGCATCGACCACGTGCACGGCCGGGCCCTGGTGCTCACCAACGGCGAGCCGCGCCCCGTGGGCGAGCTGATCGCCCGGATGTGCCGGGCCACCGGCTCTCCCGCGCCCACGCGCTCGGTGCCGGGCAAGGCGGCGCGCCTCGCGGGCCGCGTGATCGAGACCGTGTGGCCGCACCTGCCCGCCAAGCTGCGCGCGGGCGACGGAGAGCCGCCCATGACCGAGTTCCTCGCCGAGCAGCTCTCCACGGCGCACTGGTTCGACCAGAGCGAGACCCGAAAGCTGCTGGACTGGACTCCGTCCGTGAGCCTGGACGAGGGCTTTGCCCGGTTGGCCGCGTACTACCAGGACCACCCGCGCCCGCAGCGCAACACCGGGTCGGTGTCCCTGGAGCGCGTGGAGGACGTCGCGGACGAGCAGCGCGCCCGCGCCGAGAGCGCCTCGGTGGCCTCTGACAGCGAGAACAGCAACCTGTCCACGGACCTGCAGAGCGTGCGCTCGCTGGAGTGATGTTGTCCCCTCTGAGCGCCACGGTGCCCGCGACCGCACGGTCGCGGGCACCGCTCGTTCCGGGCCCCGGCAGATCCGCCAGCGATGGGTCAGGGACGGCCTCACGGGACCGGGACCGCCCACCCCCTGTGGCTCACGGCGGGGGCTACGCTCTGAACCGCCTCGGCCGCCTCTGGCACCGCGAGCACCGGTACGAGGAGCGGTTCGCGAACTGCTCGCGCACGATCACGCCGTCCTCCCCTGCCGCCGCGCAGCGCGGGCAGGGTTGCCCCGCCCGGCCGTAGGCGTTGAGCGAGCGTGAGAAGTACCCGGACTCCCCGTTCACGTTGACGTACAGCGAGTCGAAGCTCGTGCCGCCCGCCGCCAGCGCGCGGCGCATGACCTCCTGGCACGCCGCCACCAGTGCGCGGGTGCGGGGCGCGGTCATCGTCTCGGTGGGTGCGGCCCAGTGCAGCCGGGCGGCCCACAGAGCCTCGTCCGCGTAGATGTTCCCGATCCCGGAGATCAGCCCCTGGTCCAGCAGCGCGCGCTTCAGGCCGGTGCGGCGTCGTCGCAGGGCGGTGTGGAAGGCGTCCACGTCGAAGAGCGGGTCCAGGGGGTCGCGCGCAATGTGCGCGGCGTGCTCCGGCACCGTGCCGTGACCGTCCGTGCTGGGCACGAGCGGATCGAGCAGCATGCCGCCGAAGATCCGCTGGTCCACGAACCGGGCCTGCTCCGGGAGGGCGGCACCGGCGTCGTCGTGGGCCGGAGAGAGGGCGAGGCGGATGCGCTCGTGGCGCGGCTGCGGCTGGTCCGCGGAGGCCACCAGGAGCTGGCCGCTCATGCCCAGGTGCACGAGCAGCGCCTGCGACGGCTCGCTGCCGGGGCGCTCCCGCAGCGGGAGCCACAGGAACTTGCCGCGCCGCTGTGCGGAGTCCACGCTCAACCCGGCCAGGCGCTCCTGGAAGTCCAGGACACCAGCGGTGTGGCGGCGCAGGGAACGGGCGTCGAAGACCTGCACGGACTCGACGGTGCGGCCAACCACCCAGCGCTCGACGCCGCGGCGGACCACCTCGACCTCGGGCAGCTCGGGCACGGTGCGCTCAGCCCTTCGCGGGCAGACGTGTGGCCAGGGCCTCGCACGCGGCGGCGGCCGCGGCGCGCTCGGCGGCCTTCTTGGACGTGCCCTCCCCGTGGCCGAGCACCTGCCCGTCCACCACGGCATCCGCCGTGAAGTGGCGTTCGTGGTCGGGGCCGGTACCCTCCACCTCGTAGCGCACGGTCCCCAGACCGTGCTGTGCCACGAGCTCCACGATGTGGGTCTTCCAGTCCTTGCCCTCGTGCAGCACCCGGGTGTCCTCGAGCAGGGGGATCATCATCCGCAGCACAAGGTCACGCGCGGGCACGGGCCCCAGGGACTCGTACACGGCGCCGATGACGGCCTCCGTGGTGTCCGCGAGGATCGATGCTTTGTCACTGCCGTGGGTGCGCACCTCGCCCTTGCCCAGGCGGATGTGCGGGCCCAGCCCCAGGGAACGGGCCACACCGGCCAGCGCGCGGGCGGAGACCACCGAGGCGCGCAGCTTGGCCAGGCGCCCCTCGTCCCACTCGGGGTAGCGGTGGTAGATCTCGTCCGTGACCGCGAGCTGCAGCACGGCGTCCCCCAGGAACTCCAGGCGTTCGTTGTGCACCTCCCCCGGGTGCTCGTACGCGTAGGAGCGGTGCGTCAGCGCAATGCGAAGCGTCTCGGTGTCGAGATCGACACCGAGACGCTCAAGCAGTTCGCCGGGATCCGGCAAAGCGGTCACCTTACGCGTCAGCGACCTTGCGACCCTTGTACTCGTAGAACAAGGGGGTGCCGGCGGAATCGGAGACCAGCTTGGCCTGGTGCGGCAGGCTGTAGCTGACCTTGCCATTCTCCACGGTCTTCACCAGTTTGGGGGCCTGAGCCTTCCACTGGGACCGGCGCATGCGGGTATTCGCACGGGACATTTTCCGCTTGGGAACAGCCACGGCTATCTCTCTTCTCTCGTGTCGGTTGTCGGCTCCGACGGTTCCGGATCCTCCGAGTCGGTCAGCAGCCCTGCGAGGGCGGACCAGCGGGGATCCTTCACGTCGTGGTGGTGGTCCGGGTCGTTCTCGAGCCGTGCGCCGCACTGGGCGCACAGGCCCGGGCACTCGGCCCGGCACACCGGTTGGAACGGCAGCTGAGTGATCACTGCGTCCCGAAGCATCGGTTCGAGGTCGATCTCCTCGTCCCGCACCTCATACACTTGCTCGTCCTCGACGTTCTCGTCACCCTGCGGAGACGGTTCGAAGACGAAAAGCTCTTGCACGTCGACCGGTAGTTCGTAGTCAATGGGGTCGAGGCATCTGCTGCACTCCCCGTGAACACTGACGATCACGGTTCCGGACACCAGGATACCGTCGTGGACGGATTCCAGGCGCAGCTGCAGCTCCATGGGCGCGCCCTCGGGCGAACCGATGAGCGCCGTACCGAAGTCCTTCGGTGCGGGTGCCTCGACATCCAGGGTGTCCATGGTCCCCGGGCGGTGTTGCAGCTCCCTGACGCTGTACGCGAGGGCTGAACTGTTGCGGTGATTCACGGAACTCCTGGCTAACGACACTGGCCGACAGAACATCCTAGCACGCGGCAGGACCGCGGTTCATCCCTCAGCTCTGCCCAGGTTTCTCGCGATCCCGTGCTTCCCATGAGCCCGTGCGCCGACTGCCGCACGTGCCTGCGTGCCCGCCGGCCGCTGGGCCGTCACCGCGAGCGGCCCGTCCGCCAGCCCCGGCCCGGTGCCCGACGCCGCCCGCTCAGCGGATCTTGATGGCGTGCAGCACCTCGGGCGGCACGAAGGACGCGATGTCCCCGCCGAGCGCGGCCACCTCCATGACCAGGGAGGAGGACACGTGCAGCAGGGAGGGCTCACCGGGCAGGAACACGGTCTCCACGCCGGTCAGCGAGCGGTTCATGGTGGCCATGGGCAGCTCGTAGTCATAGTCGGCGCCGTTGCGCAGACCCTTGACCAGGGCCACGGCCTCCCGGCGCTCGGCGTAGTCCGCGATCAGTCCGGACTCCAGTGGCTCCACGACCACGGCGGGCTCGTCCGCGAAGACCTGGCGCACCAGCTCGATCCGCCGCGCCTCGCTGAAGCGGTGGCTCTTGTTCGGGTTCGTGGACACCGCCACGACCACCTCGTCGAAGATGTGGGTGGCGCGGCGGATCACCGCGCAGTGACCGAGGTGCAGGGGGTCGAAGGAACCCGGGCAGATGGCGCGTCGCATGGGCCCACCCTAGCGGCAGCGGGTCTCCCGCGGGGCCTGCGTTCCCGGGGGCGCCGAGCCGCGCACCCACCGGGTCTGTGCGCCCCGGACGTGCAGACCCCGCGTGCGGTGGGGTCGGAGTTCCTAGACTGGGCCCATGACATCCGCCGCTGAGAACCTCTCCTCCCCCACGTCCGCCGTACGCGCGCCCTGGCAGCGCATGGCGGCCGGCGGAGGGCTCCTGGACGCCGCCGGGGGCCTGCGCTCCACGGTGTTCGAGGAGATGACAGGCCTGGCCCGGCGCACCGGATCAATCAACCTGGGCCAGGGCTTCCCGGACTTCGACCCGCCGCAGCAGATGCTCGACGCCGCGGCGGCCGCCCTGCAGGCCGGTCACCACCAGTACGCCCCCATCATCGGGGTCCCCGCGCTCCGTGAGGCCGTCGCCGCGCACCAGGCCACGCACTACGGCTTGGACGTGGATCCGGACACGGAGGTGCTCGTGTGCGCCGGCGCCACCGAGGGTGTCACTGCGGCGCTGCTGTCCCTGCTGCAGCCCGGCGACGAGGTGGTGCTGTTCGAGCCCCGCTACGACCTCTACGGCGCCGTGGTGGAGTTCGCGGGAGCCACCGCGGTCCCCGTGCCGCTGCTGCCGCCCGCGTTCACACCCGACCCCGACGACGTGCGCGCGGCGTTCTCCCCGCGCACCCGCGCTGTGGTGCTCAACGACCCCCACAACCCCACGGGCACGGTGGCCTCCCGGGAGTTCCAGGAGCTGGTCGTGGAGCTGGCCACGGAGTTCGACGCCGTGGTCGTCACCGACGAGGTCTACGAGCACCTGCGCTTCGACGGGCCCCACCGGCCGCTGAGCACTCTCCCCGGCGCGGCGTCCCGCACCCTGAGCGTGTCCTCCGCAGGCAAGACGTTCTCCGCCACGGGGTGGCGCGTGGGCTGGGTGACCGGACCCCGTGAGCTGCTGCGCGGCGTCGTGGCCGTGAAGACGTACCTGTCCCACAGCGCGGCGGCCCCGTTGCAGCACGCCGTGGCGGCGGCCCTGTCCCTGCCTCCGCAGTTCTTCGAGGGTCTGCGGGAGGACTACCGCGAGCGCCGGGACGTGGTGGTGTCCGGGCTGCGGTCCGCGGGTCTCACCCCGCCCGAGCCGCAGGGCACGTTCTTCGCGGTGGCGGACGTGAGCAACCACTACCCCCTGGCCGGTGTCGGCGATGCCGCGGGACTCGCCCAGCACTGGGCGGAGAACGCGGGCGTCGTGGGCATTCCGGTGTCGGCGTTCGCGGGCCCCGCCAACCAGGGCCTGTACGCGGACTGGCTGCGGCTCGCCTTCTGCAAACGCGCGGACGTGCTGCGCGCCGCGATGGCCGGGCTGGTCGCGGCTGTCTGAGCCCGCCCGCCGCGCGGTCTCCCGGGCGGCGGGCGACGATCCGTCAGCCGTGCGCGGCACCGCCCTCGGCCGCGTCCTGCGTGGTGGCCGTGTCCGACTCCTCGTCCGTCTCCAGGTACCAGATGACCGTCTCACCGTGTTCGCTGGTCTCGAAACGGCGCAGCCCCTTCGGCCACGCCGGTTCCCCGGTGCGTGCGGAGCGTTCGACCGCGATCACCCCGCCCGGACCCAGCCGCCCCACGAGCAGCGAGAGCATGCGCGCGAGCTCCTCGTTCTCCAGCGGATAGGGCGGGTCCGCGAGCACGAGGTCCCAGCGGTGGAAGGGAGCCCGCCCGAGATAGCCGGCCACGCCCGCGTGCACCGTGGTGATCTTCGCCCCGGGGCACGACGCCGCCAGCAGCGCCGCGTTCTCCCGGCACACCCTGGCCGCGGCTCCCGCCTTCTCCACGAGCGTGACCGTGGCTGCGCCCCGGCTGGCGGCCTCCAGCCCGAGGGCGCCGGAGCCGGCGAAGAGGTCCAGCACGCGGGCGTCCTCGCACATGCCCCACGCGTCCAGCCTGCCGAACAGGGACTCCTTGACGCGGTCCGTGGTGGGCCGGGTGGCCGAGCCCGGCACGGATTTGAGGTGCTGTCCCCCGGCGCGGCCGGCAATGATGCGTGTCATCCTCGCTCCAGAAATGCTTGTCGGTCCTCGTCCAGCACACGCTCGATGCTCTCCCGCAGCACGGGGTGGTTCCCGAGCCCTGGGTCCTCCCGGATGACGGCCTCCGCGGCGTTCCGGGCCCGTGCCACGAGCGCCTCGTCCCGCAGGGCGCCCACCCAGCGCAGCCCGGAACGACCGCCGGACTGGGAGGCCCCGAGGATGTCTCCCTCCTTGCGGAGCTTCAGGTCCGCCTCCGCGAGCTCGAAGCCGTCAGTGGTGGCGGCCACCGCGTCCAGCCGGGCCCGGGCAGGGTGGTCCGGCGCCACGCGGGTGACCAGCAGGCACGTGCTCGCGTGCTCGCCACGTCCGATCCGGCCCCGCAGCTGGTGGAGCTGGGAGATCCCGAAGCGCTCGGGGTCCACCACCACCATGAGCGTGGCATTGGGCACGTCCACACCCACCTCCACCACGGTGGTGGACACGAGCACGTCCACCTCGCCGGCGTCGAACGCCGCCATGGTCCCGGCCTTCGTGCCGGTGTCCTGGCGCCCGTGCAGCACCGCGATCCGCGCGGAGCGCAGCTCGGGCTGGGCCGCCACGAGCTCCTGGAGCCACGCCACGGTGGCGGGTTCCGGCTCCTCCTGCTGGGCCTCCAGGGAGGCGCGCAGGGACGCGAAGGGCGGCAGGGCGGCGTCGTCGCCGATCTTGGGGGCCACCACGTAGACCTGCCGTCCTGCGGCCACGTGCTCCGCGGCGAGGGACCAGACCCGGCGCTCCCACGAGGGCCCGTGCTCCGCGAGACCCACCACGTGGGTGGTGATGGGGCGGCGGCCCCCGGGCAGCTCACGCAGGGTGGAGACGTCCAGGTCCCCGAAGACCGTCATGGCCACGGTGCGCGGAATGGGCGTGGCGGTCATCACGAGGGTGTGCGGTGTGCTCGCGGCCTTGCCCCGCAGGGCGTCCCGCTGCTCCACGCCGAAACGGTGCTGCTCGTCCACCACGGCCAGCCCGAGGTCCGCGAACTGCACGTTCTCCTGGATCAGGGCGTGGGTGCCCACCACGATCCCGGAGGCCCCGCTCGCGATGTCCAGCAGGGCCCTGCGCCGCGCGGGCACGGACATGCTGCCCGTGAGCAGGGTGACGCCCGTGGCCAGGGGGTCCCCGCCGAGCCGCCCGGGCTCGGCGAGCGGGCCGAGCGCGGCCGTGATCTTCTCGTAGTGCTGGGTGGCGAGCACCTCGGTGGGTGCGAGCATCGCGGCCTGGCCACCGTGGTCCACGACCTGCAGCATGGCACGAAGGGCCACCACGGTCTTGCCGGACCCCACGTCACCCTGCAGCAGCCGGTTCATGGGCGCGGTGCCCGCGAGCTCGTCCGAGATCTGCTCCCCCACCTCGCGCTGTCCAGGGGTCAGCGCGAACGGCAGGGACGCGTCGAAACTCGCGAGGATTCCGTCCTCGCGCGGCGGGCGCGGATCCGCCGGGTGGGACGCGTGCTCCGCCCGCCGGCGGACGAGCTCGGTCTGCAGGACGAACGCTTCCTGGAAGCGGAACCGACGGCGGGCCCGCTCGTACGCCTCGACCGTCTCGGGGCGGTGCAGGTCCCGGTAGGCCCGGCCCAGGGGAGGCAGCTCCTCCGCGTCCCGCAGCTCCGGGGCGAGCGGGTCCTCGAGAGAGTCCAGGTCAGCGGTGAGCAGCAGCTGCTGCACCACCTTGCCGATCCTCGGCGTGGTCAGCTTGCCGGCCTCCGGGTACACCGGGATGGGCATCAGCTCACCGGTCTCCGACGAGGCCCCGGACACGGCCTCGGGGGTCTCCACGGGCGCGTAGTCCGCCCCCGTCATGGACAGCTCACCCCGGTAGAACTCGGGTTTGCCCGTGAACAGGGCCAGGGACCCCACCGGGAGGTCCTTCTGCGCGGAGTAGGCGTTGAAGAACGTGATCTTCAGCTGGGCCCCGGAGTCGTCCGCCACCACGACGTCCGTGAGACTGCGCCGGGGATCGCTGCGCATGCGGCGGGTGCTGGAGGACTCCACGCGGGCCACGAACGACGTCCGTTCCCCGGCCACGAGGTCCGTGAGCGCCTGGATCCTGCCCCGGTGGATGTAGCGCCGCGGTGCGTGGTCCAGCAGCTGGCCCACGGTGGTGATTCCGAGGTCCTTGGCGAGCAGGGCCACGGTGGAGCGCGGCGAGGAGCCGGGGACGTAGCGGGTGAGCGGCTGGTCCAGCAGCCCCACGAAGGCCGAGTGGGACCGCGTCTGCGCCGGGGGCGGGGCGGGGGCCTCCTCTGCGGTGGCCCCCGTGTCCGGGGACGGCGCCGCCTGCGGTTCCAGAGCGGTCGTCCGCGCAGTGCGACCGGCCCCGGGCGGCATGTCCAGGGGCAGCGGCTCGGGCACCTCCCGGGTGGTCACCGGGGCTCCGCCGCGAGGGTGGTGACGGTGACGTTTCGCGCGGTCCCGCGGCCCCGCATCAGGTCCAGGGCGGTCTCCGGGTCTGCCACGTGGACGTGCACGCGCCACGTGTAGCCGTCCTCGTGGTCTCCCACGGCGCTCACGATCACGCTGCTGCCGGCGTCGTCCAGCTCGTGGCGCAGCTCGGCGGCGTCCAGGGCGGAGAGGTCCATGGTGCCCATGACCTCGTACCCGTCCTGACGCTCGAGGGTGGTGTCCGAGAGGGGGTGGGTGTGCTGACGGATGACCTCCACCACGGGGTCCTCGGCGGCGGGGTGGCCCGCGAGCGCGGTGCGCAGCGCGCTGAGCACGATCAGCATGCCCAGGGCCCCTGAGTCCACGGTGCCGCGCTCGGCGAGCACGGGGATCTGGGTCACGGAGTCGATCACGGCGCACGTGGCGGCCGCGACCACGAGGTCGAGCCACTCCACGAGCTGCTGGTTGGAGCCGTCCGGGGAGGTGTCGGGGACCGGGACGGCGCCGGCGGCGTCGAGCACGGACAGCATGGTGCCCGGGACGGGCTCGGTGAGCGCGGACGAGCAGCGCACGTGGGCCGCCATGAGCGCGGTCTTGAGCTGCTCCGCCGTGAGCCGGGTGCTGCCCTCCACCACGCCTCCCATGGCGGTGAGGGTGAGTGCGGCGAGCATCCCGGAGTTTCCGCGCGCCTCCTCGAGCGCGGCCTGCCCCGCGTACACGAGCAGCTCCCCCACGTCCCTGCCCTCGATGAGGTGGGCGGCCTCCGCCGCGTGGCCCACCGTGATGCTGAGGTTCGAGCCCGTGTCCGCGTCCGCCACGGGGAACACGTTGAGGTTGTCCAGCACGTCCGCGTGCCGGCGCAGCTCCCGGTGCGCGGTGTCGAGCCAGTCGCGCACCTCGGTGGTGGAGGAGCCTGGCTTATGGCTCAAAGTGATCCCATCCTTCAACGACGTCGCGCCCGAGCCACTCTGCGGGGGCCTGTCCGGCAATGGTCACGGCCGGGCTCGGCGCATCCGTTCCGGGGCGCGGATCCGGGGTGGGCCCGTCCCTGTGCCGCCCTCCCGCGGGGTCCGCGGGCGCACACGAGCCTATCGCACGGACCCCGGGAGGCAGCCGGGAATCCACAGGCAGCACCGCGAGCAGACCGTGGTCCTCCCCGCCCGTGAGCACCCACTGCCACGGGTCCACCCCGGCGGCCTCCCCGGCCCGCCGCAGCCGGGTGACGTCCGGCTCCAGGGCACCCGGATCGACGTCGATGCGCACCCCGCTGGCGCGTGCGATTCGCCCGGCGTCCTTCAGCAGGCCGTCGGAGACGTCCAGCATGGCGGTGGCGCCGGCCCGGGCGAGTTCCCGCCCGGCTGTCACGGGTGGTTGCGGCCGCAGCTGCGCCGTGTGCAGCTCCCGCCGCTCGTCCGCGGGCAGCGCGTCCCAGCTCCCCGGCACGGGGCTCTGCAGGGCGTCGAGCCCGGCTGCCGCGCACCCCAGCACGCCCGCGTGCACCAGCACTCCCCCGGTCCGCGCACCGCTGCGCAGCACGGGGCTCTGCTCGCAGCGCCCCAGCACGGTGGCGGTGATCGACAGCTCCTCTCCCCTCCCGAGGTCGCCGCCCACCAGGGCGCACTCGCGCGCACCGAGGTTCTCGAACGCTCGGGACAGCCCGGCGGCGAACTCGGTGACCCACGCGACGGGCGTGTCCCCGGGCAGGGTCAGGGACACGACCACGGCCGTGGGGACGGCGCCCATCGCGGCCACGTCCGCGAGGTTCTGGGCCGCGCACTTGTGGCCCAGGTCCGTTCCCGAGGTGCGCACCCCGCTGGGCCACACGGTCCGGAAGTCCTGGTCCAGGGTGAGGGTGTCGGTGGTCATCACCACGCGTCCCCCCGGGGTGGTGACCACGGCGCAGTCGTCCCCCGGACCCACCTCCACGTGCGGTCCGTCCGTGGTGGCCCCGGGGAGGAAGGCCTCCAGCAGGCGCGCCTCACCCACCTCGGAGACCGTGGCCGTGTCAGCGCCCTCGTGCGTCATACCCCGCACCCTAGCCAGCGGCTCCGACGCGCTGGAGCGCACGCGCACCCACCCGGCTCCGAGGCCCGGTCCACTATCCTGGGCCCCATGGTCTCCCCGTTCCGACGCCGCTCCGTCCTGTCCACCGCGCGCACCACCACCTGCGTCGCAGCAACCCCGGGGACGGAGACCCCCAGGGCCGGGCGCACCGGGGCCGGGTGCACCGGGGAGGCTCAGGGAGGGACACACCCGGCGGCATCGTCCACCGGCCCACGACGCCGCCTGGCCGTGGGCGCCGCGGCCCTCACGAGCGCCGTCGTGCTCACCGGCTGCGGCTCCACCGTGACCGTGGACCCCGCTCCGGACGCCGCGAACCCGGACTGCGCGCCCGTGATGCTCGCCATGCCGGACGAGGTCAGCGGCATGGAGCAGCGGGAGACGTCCAGCCAGGGCACCACCGCCTACGGGGACCCGTCCGCCATGATCGTGCGCTGCGGCGTCGAGGAACCGGGGCCCACCACGGAGCCGTGCACCGATGTGAGCGGCGTGGACTGGCTCATCTCGCAGGTTCCCGGCCAGGAGAACCAGTGGCGGGCCGTGACCTACGGCCGTTCACCAGCGGTCGAGGTGCTCTTCGACGGGCAGCGCGTGCCGTCCTCGACCGCTCTGGTGGACACCGGCTCCGCCGTGCAGAGCATCCCCCAGGAGCGCACGTGCGAGTCCGTGGCGGACGTGAAGAAGGAGCCGGCTCAGCCCTGATCCCCCGCTTGGTTGACCCGCACGCGGGCCCACGAGTTGTTCACGTACCCCTTGGGGTTCCACAGCGTCCGCGCGGACTCGGGCTGGCACGCGCCGGTGGTGTCCCAGGCGCGAGCCACGAGTGTGTGGGGTCCCGGCCCGGCCAGGTCCACGGTGGTCTCCCAGTGCCGCCACGCCCACGGTGACGGCTCGGGCCCGAGCTCCGCGGCCTGCCACGAGTGCCCGCCGTCCGCGGAGACGTCCACGCGGGCGACGCCGCGGTCCTCCCCCGCGTGCGCGTAGCCCAAGATCCGTACCTCCCCGGTGCCGACCGCCTGGCCGGGCTCCGGGGCGAGGATGTCGCAGTTCAGGGCCACCGGGCCCAGGGAGATCCCGTCCCCCGGCCCCGCCGCGTCCGGATCCGCCTCCGGCTCCAGCACCCGGTACGCGGTAGCCTGGAAGTAGTTCTCGGACGGCTCGGCGCGCACCGTGACGCGCGTGACCCACTTGACGCTGCGCGCCCCGATCCAGCCGGGGACCACCACGCGCACGGGCCCGCCGTGCACCGCGGGCAGCGGGGCGTCGTCCATGGCCCACGCCAGCAGGACCTCGTCCGCCAGTGCCTTGGACAGCGGCACCGAGCCGCCGTAGTGCTGGGGAGGGTCAGCGATCTCGGAGACGTCCGGCGCCTCGAACTCCACGTGTCCCGCGGAGTCCTGGACGCCCACCGCGCGCAGGACGTCCGCCAGACGCACGCCCGTCCACCGGGCCGTGGACGTGGCACCGGGACCCCAGGGGTCCTCGCCCGGGACGTCACGGACCTCCAGGACCCCCTCCCGACGGTTGCCCGCGCACTGCATCGTGGCAGTGACCGTGTGGTGCGCGAACTCCTCGCGCAACCGCTCCAGGGTGAACCGCACGGGCTCGGCCACCAGTCCGGTGACCTCCAGGGTCCACGTCGCGGCGTCGAGCTGCGGAACGGGTCCGTGGTTGCGCACGTAGAAGGAGTCCGCCGGGGTGAGTGTCTCGTGCAGTCCGGCTCGCGGGGGTTCGGCGTTGTACGGGTCGCTCTCGTGGACGATCATGTCCGCGCGCTTGCACCACACGGTGTGCCTCTCTGCCGTCAGTCCCCTGGCACGGGGCGGTTGCCGGTCAGCGTAGTCCCACGGGCCGTTCCAGGGCCAGGGTGATGAGCTCGTCGATCAGGGTGCTGTAGTCGATCCCGGAGGCCGCCCACATGCGCGGGTACATGGAGATGGGCGTGAACCCCGGCATGGTGTTGATCTCGTTGATGACCACGCGCTGGTCCTGGGTCACGAAGAAGTCGCAGCGCGAGAGCCCCTCGCCGTCCACGGCGTGGAACGCGCGCACGGCGTCACGGCGCAGCGTCTCGATCACGTCCTCCGGCAGCCGCGCCGGGCACGAGAGCGTGGCGCCGTCGGACTCCACGTACTTGGCCTCGAAGTCGTACAGGGCGTGGCCGTGCACCTCGATCTCGCCGGGCAGGGAGGCTCGCGCCTCGTCCGTGCCGTGCCCGCCCAGCACGGCGCACTCGATCTCCCGGCCGTCGATGCCGGCCTCGACCACGAGCTTGAGGTCGTGCTCGCGCGCCGTGGCGATCGCGGCGTCCAGCTGGGAGGGCTCGTCCACGCGCGTGATCCCGAACGACGAGCCGGCGCGCGCCGGCTTCACGAACACCGGGAAGCCGAGCTCTGCCACACGATCGCGCACGCCCTGCGGATCGGTGCGCCACGTGCGGTCGTGGACCACGGTGTACGGGCCCACCTCCAGGCCGGCGGCCTCGAACGCGAGCTTCATGAAGTGCTTGTCCATCCCGATGGCCGACGCCGCCACGCCGCACCCCACGTACGGCAGGTCCGCGAGCTCCAGCATGCCCTGCAGCGTGCCGTCCTCGCCGAACGGCCCGTGCAGCAGCGGGAACACCGCGTCGATGTGCCGCCCGCGGGACAGCGGAGCCCCGTGCTCGGAGGTGTCGTGGATCAGCAGCCGGCTGTCCCCGGCCTGCAGCGGGAGGCTCACGCGGTGGGGGCCCACGGGCAGCTGCGCCATGGGCTGCTCGTCCAGCAGCGCCTCGAGCTCCTCCTGGGAGCACAGGAACCACGCGCCGTCCGGGGAGATCCCCACGCTCACCACGTCCCAGCGGTCCCTGTCGATCGCGCGCAGCACGGACCGGGCGGTGATGAGCGAGATGGAGTGCTCGGACGAGCGGCCGCCGAAGACCACGGCGATGCAGGGCTTCTCACCCTCCGCCGTGGCCTCCGGGGTCTCGTGGGTGGTGCTCATGCGGTGTTCCCTTCGGATTTCAGGTCTCGGCCCAGCAGTCGGGGGGCCAGTTCGTGGACGGGTGTCTCGCCCCTCAGCACGCTCACCACGGCCTCCGTGATGGGCATGTCCACGCCGTGGCGCCGTGCCAGCTCCAGCACGGCGGGGGCGGACTTGATCCCCTCGGCGGTCTGGGTCATGGCGTCCTGCACCTGCGCGAGGGTCAGCCCCGCGCCCAGGAGCCTGCCGGCCGTGTGGTTGCGGGAGAGGGAGGACGAGCACGTGGCCACCAGGTCGCCCATGCCGGAGAGACCGGACAGGGTGGTGGTGCGGCCACCGAGGGCCAGGGCGAGCCGCGTGGTCTCCGCGAGGCCGCGCGTCATGACGGAGGCCTTGGAGTTGTCCCCGTACTCGCGGCCGTCGCAGATGCCCACGCACAGGGCGATCACGTTCTTCACGAGCCCGCCGATCTCCGTGCCCACCACGTCCGTGTTGGTGTACGGGCGGAAGTAGGGCGCCGCGCAGCAACGGGCCACCCACGCCGCGGTCTCGTGCTCCGGCGCCGCCACCACGGAGGCCGTGGGCTCCTCCCGGGCGATCTCCATGGCCAGGTTCGGTCCGGACAGCACGCACGTGCGCCGGGCCCAGTCCTGCTCGGGGACCCCGGTTGCCTCCGCGAGGACCTCGGCGATCACCTGGGTCATCCGCAGCCCGGTGCTGGACTCCAGGCCCTTGGCCAGGGACAGCACCACCGCGTCCGGCGCCACCGCCGGGGCGGCGATCTCCAGCTGGGCACGCAGCGCCTGCGCGGGGATCGCGGCCACCACGAGGTCCGCGCCGTCCAGGGCCTCGGAGAGGTCGCTCGAGACCGTGAGTGCTGCGGGCAGGTCGATCCCGGGGACGTAGCGCTCGTTGCGCCGTTCGCGCGCCATGCGCTCGACGGCCTCGGGGTCACGGCCCCACAGGCACACGGTCCGCTCGGCACCGGCGTCCACGGCGGCGTCGGCGAGGACCTTGGCGAAGGTGGTGCCCCACGATCCGGCGCCGAGCACCGTGATCCTGGCGGGTCCCTGCGGACGCGCGCTCACGGGGCCACGCTCCCGCCGGCGGAACCGAGGTCGTCCTCGGGCACCGCGGCGTCGCCCGGGTCCGACGACGCCGCCCGGCGGGGCGCGCGCGGATCGAGCAGTTCCTGCGGCGCGGGCTCACCGCGCAGCTCACCCAGCAGGCGGGCCACCGTGACCATGATCGTGGCCGTGGCGGTCGCGAGCTCCTCGCTGCTCGGCTCCCCCGGGTGCTTCAGCCCACCGGGCACCAGGTCGGAGGCACGCAGGGGCTCACCCACGATCCCGTCCACGCGCTTGGGCGGGAAGGGCTTGGCGGTGCGGTGGCCCTGGGGGTCCCGGTAGACGATCTCCTGGTCCCCCCAGTGCACCATGGGCACCACGGGAACGTCCGCCTGCAGCGCGAGGCGCGCGGCACCCGTGCGCCCGCGCATGGGCCACATCTGCGGATCGCGCGTGATGGTGCCCTCGGGGTAAACGATGATCGCTCCCCCGCTGGCCAGCTCCGCGAAGGCGGCCTCCAGGGAGTCCTTGGCCCGGGAGGTGCCCCGGTAGACGGGAACCTGCCCGATCCGCGTGAGCACCGGGCCCAGCACGGGCACCCGGAACAGGGACTCCTTGGCCAGGAACCGCGGCATCACGCCCGCCTTGTAGACCGCATAGGCCACGGTGATCGGGTCGATCTCCGTGAGGTGGTTGGAGACCACCACGAAGCCGCCGGACGCGGGGATGTTCTCCGTGCCCCGCCAGCGCGGCACCGCGAGCGAGCGGTACGCGGGGATCACGGCCGCGGCGATCAGCCGGAACGTGGATCGTTGCGACGTTCTGCTCATCCGGAGACCCCCTCCTCGGGCAACGGTGCGCGGGAGACCCGCGCGGTGTGCGGTGCACCCGGGAGGACCGGGGCGCGGCGGCCGCAGTGCCGGACGCTCAGGACACCGGGCGTCACTGCTCGGTGACGTCGAAGTTGGCGCCCAGTCCGCCCAGCTTGTCGGTGAAGTGCTCGTAGCCCCGCTTGATGAGCTCCACCCCGGTCACCGTGGACACGCCCTCGGCGGAGAGCGCCGCGATCAGGTGCGAGAAGCCGCCGCGCAGGTCCGGGATGTTGATGTCCGCCGCCTGCAGGGGCGTGGGTCCCGAGATCACTGCGGAGTGCAGGAAGTTGCGCTGCCCGAAGCGGCACGGCACGGAGCCCAGGCACTCGCGGTGCACCTGGATGGTCGCTCCCATGCGGTTCAGGGCGCGGGTGAAGCCGAAGCGGTTCTCGTACACGGTCTCGTGCACGATGGACACGCCCTTAGCCTGGGTCAGCACCACCACGAGCGGCTGCTGCCAGTCGGTCATGAACCCGGGGTGGACGTCCGTCTCCACGATCAGGGGGTTCAGGTCCCCGCCCGGGTGGAAGAAGCGGATGCCGTCCTCACGGATGTCCAGCCCGCCGCCCACCTTGCGGAAGGTGTTGAGGAAGGTCATCATGTCCGCCTGCTTGGCGCCGGCCACGAAGATGTCCCCGCCCGTGGCCAGGGCCGCGGAACCCCACGACGCCGCCTCCATGCGGTCCGGCAGGGCGCTGTGCACGTAGCCCTGGAGCTCGGGAACACCCTCGATGCGGATCACGCGGTCCGTCTGCACGGTGATGAGCGCGCCCATCTTCTGCAGGATCGCGATCAGGTCCATGATCTCGGGCTCGGTGGCCGCGCCGCGCAGCTCGGTGTGGCCCTCGGCGCGCGTGGCGGTGAGCAGCACCTGCTCGGTGGCGCCCACGGAGGGGTAGGGCAGGTCGATCTTGGCACCGTGCAGCCCGTGCGGGGCGCTCATCCGGATGCCGGAGTCCAGCTTCTCCACCTTGGCACCGAAGTTGCGCAGCACCTCCAGGTGGTAGTTGATCGGGCGGTCCCCGATCCGGCAGCCACCGAGATCCGGGATGAACGCCTCACCCAGTGCGTGCAGCAGCGGACCGCACAGCAGGATGGGGATGCGGGAATCCCCCGCGTGGGCGTCGATGTCCGCGTGGCGCGCCCGCGTCACGTTGGTGGGGTCCAGCGTGAGGCGCCCCAGGGCGTCGTCGCGGGTGACCTCCACTCCGTGCAGCGACAGCAGGTCGGTGACCACCTCGACGTCTTTGATCTCCGGAACGTTGCCCAGGGTGGAGGCCGAGGCGCCGAGCAGCGCGGCCACCATGGCCTTGGGGACCAGGTTCTTGGCGCCGCGTACCGTCACCTGACCCGTCAGCGGAACTCCGCCGGTGATGCGCAAAGAAGTCATGACCTACCGATCTGGGGGAAGTGATCTCCCGCGCGCGGAACACGCACGGGACCTCGACATTCTACCGGCCCGGACCGGCTCCCGGTCCAGCCGGCTGTCAGACTCTGGCGGGGAGCGTGGTGGGCTTGAACTTCGGCCTGTCCCGCTCGTAGGCCTCGATGTCCGTCTCCCGCTGCAGGGTGAGACCGATGTCGTCCAGGCCCTCCATGAGCCGCCAGCGCGTGTAGTCGTCGATCTGGAACGGCACGGTCACGGCTCCGCAGGTCACGGTGCGGGCCTCGAGGTCCACCTCGACCTCGATGCCGGGCTGCTCCTCCATGAGCTTCCACAGCAGCTCGACGTCCGACTGGTCCACCTGCGCGGCCAGCAGGCCCTGCTTGCCCGAGTTCCCACGGAAGATGTCCGCGAAGCGCGATGAGATCACGGTCTTGAAGCCATAGTCGCGCAGCGCCCACACCGCGTGCTCGCGGGAGGATCCGGTGCCGAAGTCGGAACCGGCCACCAGGACCGAGGCGTTGGCGTACTCCGGACGGTTGAGCACGAAGTCGGGATTCTTGCGCCACCCGGCGAACAGGGCGTCGTCGAAACCCGTCTTGGTGATGCGCTTGAGGTAGACGGCGGGGATGATCTGGTCCGTGTCCACGTTGGACTGCTTCAACGGGGCGGCCACGCCGCGGTGGGTGGAGAACTTCTCCATGGCTGTGTCCCTCTCTGCTGGTGCTGCGGGCGGGTGTGGTGGTCAGACGGCGGGCTGGAACCCGGAGGGCACCGCGGTCTCCTCACGCACGGGCTCCAGGTCCGACGGCGCGCTGAGCGTCCCGCGCACGGCGGTCGCCGCCGCGACCACCGGGGAGACCAGGTGGGTGCGCCCACCCTTGCCCTGGCGTCCCTCGAAGTTGCGGTTGGAGGTGGAGGCGCAGCGCTCCCCCGGGGCCAGCTGGTCCGGGTTCATGCCCAGGCACATGGAGCACCCGGCGAACCGCCAGTCCGCGCCGAAGTCGCGGAAGACACGGTCCAGGCCCTCCGCCTCTGCCTGCAGCCGGACCTTCGCGGAGCCCGGGACCACCATCATCCGCACGTTCTCCGCCTTGCGGCGTCCCTTCAGGATGTCCGCGGCGGCACGCAGGTCCTCGATCCGCGAGTTCGTGCACGAGCCCAGGAACACCGTGTCCACCGGGATCTCCTTCATAGGTGTGCCGGCCTCGAGGCCCATGTAGTCCAGGGCGCGGCGGGCGGCGTCCTTGGCGTTGTCGTCGCCCGCGTCCTCCGGGTCCGGCACGGGCTGCGACAGCGGCACACCCTGGCCGGGGTTGGTGCCCCACGTGACGAACGGCTCCAGCTGGTCCGCGTCGATGAAGACCTCCCGGTCGAACTCCGCACCCTCGTCCGTGTGCAGGGTGCGCCAGTACTGCACGGCGGCGTCCCAGTCCTCGCCCTGCGGCGCGTGGGGGCGTCCCTGGACGTAGTCCATGGTGACCTCGTCCGGGGCGATCATGCCCGCACGGGCACCGGCCTCGATCGACATGTTGCAGATGGTCATGCGGGCCTCCATGGACAGCGCCCGGATGGCGGAGCCGCGGTACTCCAGCACGTACCCCTGACCGCCGCCGGTGCCGATCTTGGCGATCACCGCCAGGATGATGTCCTTGGAGCTCACCCCCGGCTTGAGCGTTCCCTCCACCGTGACGGCCATGGTCTTGAACGGTGCCAGCGGCAGCGTCTGGGTGGCCATCACGTGCTCCACCTCCGAGGTGCCGATCCCGAACGCGAGCGCCCCGAACGCCCCGTGCGTGGAGGTGTGGGAGTCACCGCACACCACGGTCATCCCGGGCTGGGTCAGGCCCAGCTGCGGGCCCACCACGTGCACGATTCCCTGCTCGGCGTCCCCCAGGGAGTGCAGCCGGACGCCGAACTCCTCGCAGTTGCCGCGCAGCGTCTCGATCTGCTTGCGGGAGGTCTCGTCCGCGATGGTGGAGAAGATGTCCTCGGTGGGGGTGTTGTGGTCCTCCGTGGCGATCGTCAGGTCCGGGCGTCGCAGGCCCCGGCCGGCGAGCCGCAGGCCCTCGAAGGCCTGGGGGCTCGTCACCTCGTGGAGCAGGTGGAGGTCGATGTAGAGCAGGTCCGGGCGGCCCGCCTCGCCCCGGCGGACCAGGTGGTCGTCCCACACCTTCTCCGCGAGCGTGCGCGGTGCGGCGGTGTCCGTGGTGCTCATCTCTGCTCTCCTTGCCTCTCGGGTCCCGGGCGTCCGCGGGGCCCGGGCGTCGGGCGGCCGACGGGTGCGGCCGCTGGACCCATCGTCCCGGCTGCCCGCGGCCAGTTCCAGCCCGTGGACTTGCTTCTCGCATTGTGAGACGTCACTATCGGAGCATGGACACCACGCACGCGATGGACCCCACCGGCGCCCCCCTGGGTTCTCCCCTGGGTGGTCTGGGCACCGGGTCCCGGTTGAACGACGAGCCCACGCACTCCTCCTCGGGGGTGGGCGTGATCGATAAGGCCTCCCTCATCCTGGACGCCCTCGAGGCCGGGCCGGCATCCCTGGCGGACCTGGTGGAGGCCACGGGACTCGCGCGCCCCACTGCGCACCGTCTCGCGGTCGCCCTGGCCCACCACCGCTTCGTGGGCCGGGACGTCCAGGGGCGCTTCGTCCTGGGTTCCCGTCTGGTGGAGCTCGCCTCCGCCGCGGGCGAGGACCGGCTCATCTCCGCCGCGGCACCCGTGCTGCTGCAGCTGCGGGACAGCACCGGCGAGTCCTCCCAGGTGTTCCGCCGCCAGGGCGAGTGGCGCGTGTGCGTGGCCTCGGCCGAGCGGCCCATCGGTCTGCGGGACACGATCCCCGTGGGCACGCAGCTGTCCATGAAGGCCGGTTCCGCGGCCCAGGTCCTCGTGGCGTGGGAGGACCACGCGCGCCTGATCGAGGGTCTGCAGCACGCCCGCTTCTCCGCCACCACGCTCGCCGGGGTACGACGCCGCGGCTGGGCCCAGTCGATCGGCGAGCGCGAGGCGGGCATCGCGTCCGTCTCCGCCCCCGTCCGCGGGCCCTCGGGCCGGGTGATCGCCGCTGTCTCGATCTCCGGTCCCATCGAGCGGCTGTCCAAGCAGCCCGGTCAGAAGCACGCGGACGTGGTGGTCCAGGCCGCCCGCCAGCTCACGGAGGCCGTGCGCGTCAGCGCGGCGTGAACGCCGGGCGGCACGGGGAAGCTCGGTGTCTCAGACCGCCGTGGCCGCTCGGGTGAGTGCCTCGCGGAACTCCTGGTGGGCGTCGAGCTCGGCGCGCACCGGGGCCTCCACCGCCTCTGCTGCGGCCTCGCGCACGGACCGCAGCAGGCGGCGTCGTACGCGAGAGGCCCGTGCGCGGGAGGCGAGTGAGGCGAGCACCGCGCCGGTGAGGGCCAGGAACAGGGCGAGCACCACCCCGGCCACGACCATGAGCGTGGGCACCGGCAGGGGGAAGCCCTCCACCGTGGGCGGCGGGGGCAGCTGCAGCTGGAAGTAGTCCGCGAGGAACAGCCCGAGCAGCCACAGCAGGCCCAGGACGGTCACGGCCATCGCCAGCCACTGCAGGACGTCGAACACGATCCACCACCACGAGGACGTGCGTGCGGAGAACTTCGTGCGCGCCACGGCCTGGTCCAGGGCGTCGGGCAGCCGCTCCTCGTGACGCCGGGCGGCACCGCGGACGCTGCGACGCCACGGCTCCCCCGCACCGTGGGAGACCTGGTCCGCGAAACCACGCACCGCGGAGTCCGCCGAGGCCTTCTGGGCCGCGTTCATGGGCGGCAGGGAGGTGCGGTGCACCCCGGGGTCCGAGTGCCGGTCGTGGGTCTCGATGTGCAGCCGCTTGAGGGGGTCCTTGCGGAACCGGGAGAGCCACCGGGTGGCGATCCAGCCCGTGTGGCGCCCGGCCCGCAGCCGGTACGAGCGTGCGGCGGCGTCGGCCACCATGTCGATCCCCGCCGCGCGGGCGAGCCCGGCGGTGAGCCGCTCGCTCGCATCCTTGTCGATCCCGTGGGGATCACCCTCCCCCGCGGCGCGGGCGAGGTTCTGCGCGGCGTGTACCACGTCCGCTTCCAGACGCGCACCCGCGGCCGCCCGCCCGGCGGCCACCTCGTGGATGCGGGCGCGCAGTGCGTCCACGCCCTCCCCCGTGCGCGCCGAGACGGCGACCGGGGCGCTGGACCCGGTGGCGGGCAGCCCGTCCTGGGCCAGCAGCTCCCGCAGCGAGCCGAGCACCGTGGGGACGTCCCGTTCCGCAAGCCTGTCCGCCTGGTTGAGGACCACCATGGTGACCGCGCCGTGGCGGGAGAGCGGCTGGACGAAGTCCTGGTGGAGCACCGCGTCCGCGTACTTCTGCGGGTCCACGACCCACACCACCACGTCCACGAGACCCACCATGCGCTGGACGATCTCCCGGTGCTCGCGGGTCACGGAGTCGAAGTCGGGGAGGTCGAGCAGCACGAGACCACCCGTGGTGGTGGCCGCCCCGCGACCGTGCCCCGAGGTCACGCTCAGCGCCGGGCCGACCACGTGGCGCTCCGCCACGTCGAGCCAGTCGAGCAGGGGCTGGCTGCCCTCGTCCCCCCACACCGCAGCCAGCGGCGCTGACGTGGTGGGCCGGCGGGCGGCCGTCCGGGCGAGCTCCTGGCCCACCACCGCATTGAACAGGCTGGACTTGCCGGATCCCGTCGCGCCGAAGAACCCCACGACCGTGTGGTCAGCGGACAGCGCCCGCCGCTGGCCCGCACGGTCGAGGGTCTGCCGGGCCTGCTGGACCACGGCGGCGTCGAGCCGGCCCTCCGCGATGTCCGTGGCCGTGGCGAGGCCCGTGATCCGTTCGGAGAGCGTGGGTGCGGTGCGGGTGCGGGGGCTCACAGGGCCTCTCCCTCCGTGCGCAGGCGGGCGGCGGCGGCGTGCAGCGCCTCCGCCGTGGGATGCTCTCCCAGCTCGTCGAGCCGGTCCAGGAACGTGCGCGCGCGGTGGTCCAGCAGGGCCCTGATCCTGGTCTCCAGGTTGCGGCGCGCCTGCTCGCTCATCCGGCGCACGGCGTCCTCACCGAACACCGCCTCGAGCAGCTTGGTGCCCACCACCCCGGAGCCGCCGGCGATCCCCACCTCCAGGCCGGTGAGACCGCCCGTGGTGGAGAACACCGCGATCATGAGGATCACGGCCAGGGCGTTCACACCCATGGACATGGCCCGCGCCCGGGTGCGTTTGCCCGCGCCCTCCTGCTGGATCATGAGCATCACGTCCGACTGCCAGTCCCGGATGCTCTGGGCGACCTCCTGCGGGAACTCGGGCGGCAGCGCCGCCAGGTCGCGCCCCGCGAGCAGCACCTGCCCGGCTGGCTCGTCCCGCCAGCGCCGCTCCGAGAGCTCGGCGGCGCGTGCCGTGTTCTCCACGACCACCGCCTGCAGGCCCGTCTCGATGGCCTCCTCCACGCGCACCTCGGGCGCCGGGCGGCCCGTGAAGAACGCGGACATCCGGTCCCGCACCCGTCCGATTCCTGCCTCCAGGCCGCGGAAGAACTCTCCGGTGCCCACGAAGTCCTGCCAGCGCGCGAGCACCTCCCCGCGCAGCAGGGTGCCGTCGCGCGTGGAGTCCACGACCGCCCGCAGCGCCTCGTCGAAGGCAGTGGTCACCTCGCGGCGCAGGTGCTCCTCGGTGTGCTCCTGGGCCGCGGCGGCCTCCGCGGTGCGCTCCGTGGTCTCGGCGAGTTCGCGCACGGCGCCGCCGAGCGTCCGCGCGGCGATGTCCGAGCGCGCGTGGGCGTCCGCACCGAGCGCCTCGAGCCAGTCCCGCAGTGGCGCGACCGCGGCGGGCGGCAGCATTCCCGTCTCGTTGAGCGGGGACTCCTCCACCACGAAGATCGGGGCCCCGTTCAGCCCCTCGGCATCCAGCATCCGCCGCAGGTCCTCCTCGATCTCCGCCGCCGACGCCGCCTGCACCCGGTCCAGGACCACGGCCACCGTGATGTCCCGGCCGGCGGCGTTGCGCAGCAGCTGCCAGGGGACGGCGTCCGCGTAGCGGTTGGCCGTGGTCACGAACAGCCAGAGGTCCGCGGCGGAGAGCAGCTGGGCCGCGAGCGCCCGGTTCTCGTCGGAGATCGAGTCCACGTCCGGTGCGTCCAGGATGGCCAGACCCTCGGGGATGCTCTCGTCCCCGAGCAGCACGAGCGAGCCGGTGTCCTCCACGGGGCCGGAGCCGCCGAAGGCCGCCCCCGGTGCCTCCGAGGGGTCGGTCATCGTTCCGCGCACCCGCGCCAGGTGCGGCAGCACCCGCTGGGTGGTGAACGCCCCGGCGTCCCGCGGGTGGTGGATCAGCAGGGGCCGCCGCGTGGTCGGGCGGATGGCGCCCGAGCGCGTCACGGGGTGGCCCACCAGGGCGTTGACAAGCGTGGACTTGCCCGCACCCGTGGAGCCGCCCACCACCGCGAGCAGCGGTGCGTCCAGGGAACGGACCCGGGGCAGGACGTAGTCGTCCAGCTGGGCCACGGCGCGGGCCGCGTTCTCGCGCTGCTGCGGGGCGCTCGCGGTGGCCAGCGGCAGAGTGGTGGCGCGGAGCAGGTCGCGTGCTTCCTCCAGTGCCTCGATGAGTGGCACGGCGGGCGTGGTCTCAGTGTTCACACGGTCATTGTGCCAGTCGTCACGGTCCCCCACTCACTCCCCACGGCCGGCCGGCAGCGCGGGCGCGGCACAGGGAGCCATCCGGACCTGGCATGCAGAAAGCCCCGGCTTCCCAAGGAAACCGGGGCTTTCACTGCGTGACCCCAGCGGGATTCGAACCCGCGTTACCGCCGTGAGAGGGCGGCGTACTAGGCCGCTATACGATGGGGCCGTGTACTTTCAGAATGATCTGGAACGCGTGCTCCGCTCATTCCTTCGTTGACGCACCAAACAGTAGCATCAACGCTGTCGTGGTCCAATTCCATCGGAGTGGCCGGAGGACCTGCCGTGCATGCTCGTCCCCACACGGAGCGTGGGGTTGCGATCAGCGCTGGGATACCAGGACTCGAACCTAGAACGACGGTACCAGAAACCGCTGTGTTGCCAATTACACCATATCCCAATGGTTGTCACCCGGCTCAGCTGCTCAATGCCGCGCAACGAGCAATAACTATACCCACTCGGCGCTCCCCTGCCAAACCGGTCCGGGCGGAACCGCTCCCCCTGCCGAGGGTGCGTCCCCGCCCGGTCCGGTGTCCGGCGTCGAGCGCGTGGGGACCGGGCGGCGTCGTGCACCGGCGGCCCTGCAACGGGCCCGTTCAGTCCTGGGCGAGACGGGCGCGCAGCGCGGTCAGGCGCGCGAGCGTGGACTGCCTGCCCAGGATCTCCAGGGACTCGAAGAGCGGCGGGGAGATCCGCTGGCCGGACACGGCGGTGCGCACGGGGCCGAACGCGAGCCGCGGTTTGATGCCCAGCCCGTCCACGATGGCCTCGCGCAGTGCGGTCTCGATGGCCGCGGCGGTGAAGTCCTCCAGCGGCTCCAGCGCCGCCAGTGCGGCGTCGAGGACCTGCGGTGCGCTCTCCTTGAGCTGCTTGGCGGCATCCTCGGCCACCACGATCTCGCCGTCCGAGCGGAACAGGAAGCCCAGCAGACCTTCGGTCTCGCCGAGCAGGTTCATGCGCTCCTGCACGAGCGGCGCGGCCTGGTCCAGGATCTCGTTCTCGCGGGGAGTCAGGGTCTCCCCCACCAGTCCGGCGGCCTGCAGGTACGGAACGAGGCGGTCGCGGAAGTCCTGCGGGTCCAGCATGCGCACGTGGGTGCCGTTGATCGCGGTGGCCTTCTTCACGTCGAAGCGGGCCGGGTTGGCCAGGACGTCGTGGATGTCGAAGTTCGCCACGAGCTGCTCGACCGTGAAGATGTCCTCGTCCGCGGACAGGGACCAGCCCAGCAGGGCCAGGTAGTTCAGCAGGCCCTCGGGGATGAAGCCGTTGTCCCGGTGGTGGAACAGGTTGGACTCCGGGTCGCGCTTGGACAGCTTCTTGTTGCCCTCGCCCATCACGTAGGGCAGGTGGCCGAACTCCGGGATGAACTCGGCCACGCCGATGGCCACGAGCGCGCGGTACAGCGCGATCTGGCGAGGGGTGGAGGACAGCAGGTCCTCCCCGCGCAGCACCTGGGTGATGCCCATGAGGGCGTCGTCCACGGGGTTCACCAGGGTGTACAGCGGCGTGCCGTTGGCGCGGGCCACCACGAAGTCCGGGACGGAGCCGGCCTTGAACGTGATCTCGCCGCGCACCAGGTCCGTGAAGGAGATGTCCTCGTCCGGCATGCGCAGCCGCAGCACCGGCTGGCGTCCCTCCGCCCGGAAGGCGGCCTTCTGCTCGTCCGTGAGGTCGCGGTCGTAGTTGTCGTAGCCGAGCTTGGGGTCCTCGCCCTTGGCGCGGTGGCGCTGCTCGACCTCGTCGGGGGTGGAGAAGTCCTCGTAGACGTACCCGCTTTCCACCAGCTTGGCCAGAACGTCCTGGTAGATCTCACCGCGCTGGGACTGCCGGTAGGGCTCGTGCGGGCCTCCCACATTCACGCCCTCGTCCCAGGTGATCCCCAGCCAGTCCAGGGCGTCGAGGATCTGCTGGAAGCTCTCCTCGGAGTCGCGCGCGGCGTCGGTGTCCTCGATGCGGAACACCAGGGTGCCGCCGGTGTGGCGTGCCCAGGCCCAGTTGAACAGAGCCGTGCGGATCAGGCCCACGTGCGGGGTGCCCGTGGGCGACGGGCAGAAGCGCACGCGCACGGGTGCGTCGGCGGGAACGGTGGGGTGCAGGGTGGAGGCGTCGTCAGTCATGATGGCGCCATTCTACGACGCCGGGTGGCGCCGCCTCACGGACGCCACCGAAGACGCCGCGGTGCCGCGGCGGCGTCGTCCACAGCTGGATGTCGATCCCGGGTGCTAGCGGCGCAGCACCGTGGTGAGCTCCCCGATTCCCTCGATCTGCACCGACAGCTGATCGCCCTCGTCCACCGCGCCCACGCCCGCGGGCGTGCCGGTGAGGATTACGTCACCGGGCAGCAGCGTGAACGCCTCGGAGACGTAGGAGACCAGGGTGGGGACGTCGAAGACCATGTCCTCGGTGCTGCCGTCCTGCTTGAGCTCGCCGTTCACGGACGAGCGCACGGACAGTGCGGCGGTGTCCAGCTCGGTCTCGATCCACGGGCCCAGGGGGCACGCACCGTCGAAGCCCTTGGCCCGGGCCCACTGCCCGTCCGTGCGCTGGGCGTCGCGGGCGGTGAGGTCGTTCGCGGCGGTGTAGCCGAACACGACCTCCGGCACGCGCTCCACCGGGACGTCCTTGCACATGCGCCCGATCACCACGGCGAGCTCGGCCTCGTAGGAGACTTCCTCGGTCCAGGCCGGCAGGGTGACCGGGTCACCCGGGCCGGAAACCGCGGTGTTCGGCTTGAAGAACAGCAAGGGTCGGCTGGGGACGTCGTTGCCCATCTCGGCGGCGTGGTCCGCGTAGTTGCGACCCACGCACACGATCTTGGAGCGCGGGATCACGGGCGAGAGCAGCCGCGCCTCGGAGACCGCCACCGTGCGGTCCAGCTCCTGGACCCCCACGTAGAGCGGGTCCCCGGTGAGGTAGCGCAGGGTCTCCTGGCCCGGCTCCCCGTGGACGGTGCCGTAGTGGATCTCGTTGTCGTGTGTGAACCGTGCGATGCGCATGCCCACAGGCTACACAGCCGCCCCCGGTCCGTTCACCACGGACGGGGGGCGGCTGCCGATCCTCGGGCCTGGTCGAGGCCGGCGGTCTGGGAAGACCGTCCGGCTCAGACCAGGCGGGTCAGCCAGCCGTGGGTGTCCTCGGCCTTGCCCGTCTGCACGTCCAGCAGCTGCTGGCGGATGGCCATGGTCACCTCACCGGGCTTCTCGTCCTCGGAGCCGATGACCTCGTCGTGGCTCACGAGTCGGCGCACCGGCGCGATGACGGCCGCGGTGCCGCACGCGAACACCTCGGTGAGGTGCCCGGAGCGCTTGCCCTCACGCCACTCGTCCAGGGTGAAGGCGCGCTCCTCCACCTGCAGACCGCGGTCCTTCGCGATCTGGATGACGGAGTCCCGGGTGATGCCCTCCAGGATGGTCCCCGTGAGCTCCGGGGTGACCACGCGGCCGTCGTCGAAGACGAAGAACACGTTCATGCCGCCGAGCTCCTCCACGGCACCCCCGCGCTCCTCGTCCAGGAACAGCACCTGGCTGCAGCCGTGGGCGTCACCCTCCATCTGGGCGATCAGTGACGCCGCGTAGTTGCCACCGCACTTGGCGGCGCCCGTTCCACCCTTGCCGGCCCGGGCGTACGTCCCGGAGAGCCAGATGTCCACGGGCTCCACGGTGCCGAAGTAGTTGCCCGCCGGGGAGGCGATCACGGAGAACAGCGCCTCCTTGGAGGGGCGCACCCCCAGGAAGGGCTCGGTGGCGATCATGAACGGCCGCAGGTACAGGGACTCGCCGTCACCGGAGGGAACCCACGCCTGGTCCTGGGTCACGAGCTCCCGCACCGCGTCCACGAAGGTCTCCTCGGGCAGCGTGGGCAGCGCCAGGCGCTGGGCGGAACGGTTCAGGCGGGCGGCGTTCGCCTCCGGACGGAAGCTCCACACGGACCCGTCCCCGTGCCGGTAGGCCTTGAGACCCTCGAAGATTTCCTGCCCGTAGTGCAGCACGGTCGTGGAGGGGTCCAGGCTGATCGGGCCGTAGGGTTGCAGCCGCGCGTTGTCCCACCGGCCGGTGCCCTGCTGGACGTCCCCCTGCCAGTCGATGCAGACCATGTGGTCCGTGAAGAACTTCCCGAACCCCGGGTTCTGCAGGACCGCCTCGCGCACCTCGTCCGTGGCGGGGTGCGGGTTGAGCTGCCTGGCGAATTCTGTGGTCACGAATGTTCTCCTTCGACCGTTCGGGTCACGCTCCGTGGTGGTGCGGACCGGACGTGATGTGTGTCTCTCACAGTATGCAGGGTCGTGCGCACCCGCCGTGGCAGCTACGCGCCGTCCGCGCCCAGCTGCGCCACGACGTCGTCCCCCGCCTGCGCCGTGCTCCGCCGGGTGGTGCCGCGCAGGCGCAGGTCCTCGCGGACGGCGCGGTCGATGCGCGCGGCGAGCTCCGGGTGACCGAGGTGCTCGAGCATCATGGCCCCCGCAAGGATCGCGGCGGTGGGCTGGGCGGTGCCGGTCCCGGCGATGTCCGGGGCGGAGCCGTGCACGGGTTCGAACATGGAGGGGGCGGTGCGGTCCGCGTTGATGTTGCCGCTCGGCGCCAGGCCGACCCCGCCGGTGACGGCCCCGGCCTGGTCCGTGAGGATGTCCCCGAAGAGGTTGTCGGTGACGATCACGTCGAAACGCGCCGGATCCGTGGTCATGAAGATCGTGGCCGCGTCCACGTGCATGTAGTCCACCGTGACGTCCGGGTACTGCTCTGCGACCTGGTCCACGGTGCGCTGGTAGATCCGGCCCGCGTTGACCAGCACGTTGTGCTTGTGGACCAGCGTGAGCTTCTTGCGTTCCCGGCTGCGCGCCAGCTCGAACGCGTAGCGCACCAGGCGGCGGACCCCGTGGGCCGTGTTGACGGAGACCTCGGTGGCGATCTCGTGCTCCGTGCCCGTGCGCAGGGTTCCGCCGTTGCCCGCGTAGAGCCCCTCGGTGCCCTCGCGCACCACCACGAAGTCGATGTCGCCGGGCTCGGCGAGCGGACTCGTGGTGCCCGGGTACAGGGTGGCCGGGCGCAGGTTGATGTAGTGGTCGAAGCCGAAGCGCAGCTTGAGCAGCAGGTCGCGTTCCAGGATCCCGGAGGGCACCCGCTTGTCGTTGGGAGCGGCACCCACGGCACCGAAGAGGATCGCGTCATGAGCGCGCAGCCGCTCCATGGTGTCGTCGTGGAGCACCTCGCCCGTGGCCAGCCAGTGCTCGGCCCCGAGCGGGTACTCCGTCCTCTCCAGGGTGATCCCGGCGGGCTCCGTCACGGCGTCGAGGACCTTGACGGCCTCGGCCACCACCTCCGGACCGATCCCGTCGCCGGGGAGGACGGCGATCGAGTGGCGGCGGGCGGTCTCGGCGGCAGTGGTTTCGCTCATGGGCCCACAGTAGGGGCGTGCGGGCGGCCGTATCCACATCATGAATGCCCGTTCCACATCGTGAGACTGAGGCCCGCCCTTCCGCGTTGTCGTGGCGGGCGCGGCCACCCGCGGGAACGACGCCGCCCGCCGACGCCGCGGGGTGCGGCACCGACGGGCGGCGTCGAGCTGCGGGAAACGCATCACCCGTGGACGCGGCGTGGTCCGTGAGCAGGATGCAGTCCACGGACGCGGCGCGCCCGCTCGGAGGGGTCAGTCCGCGAGCGCGGCGGGCTCCTCGTAGCGCGGGAACACACCGCTCGGCTTGGGCAGCGCCGTGCCGGGGGCCAGGCGCGTGCCCAGGGCGGAGAACATCCGTGCCTCACCCTCGGGCTGGCCGAGCTGCTCCAGCAGGCGGGCCATGGAGCCGGGCATCACCGGCTGCACCAGGATGGCCACGATGCGCAGCACCTCGGCGGTCACGTACAGCACGGTGGCCATGCGCTCGGGGTCGGTCTTGCGCAGCACCCACGGCTCCTGCGCCGTGAAGTAGCGGTTTGCGGAGGCGATCACGCGCCACACGGACTCCAGCCCGCGGTGGAAGGCGAGCGCGTCGAAGGCCGCCCGGTAGTCGGCCACCACGTCCTCGGCCTGCTGGAGCATCGCGAGGTCCTCGGCCGTGAACTCACCGGGCTCGGGAACCTCCCCACCGAGGTTCTTCGCGACCATCGAGAGGCTGCGCTGGGCCAGGTTGCCGAGGTCGTTGGCCAGGTCCGAGTTGATCCGCCCGGCAATGGCGTCGTGCGAGTAGTTCCCGTCCTGGCCGAAAGGCACCTCGCGCAGCAGGAAGAACCGCAGCTGGTCCAGCCCGTACTCCTCCACCATCGCGTGGGGGTCGATCACGTTGCCCACGGACTTGGACATCTTCTCGCCCTGGTTGAACAGGAAGCCGTGGGCGAAGACCTTCCACGGCAGCTCGATCCCCGCGGACATCAGGAACGCCGGCCAGTACACCGCGTGGAAGCGCGCGATGTCCTTGCCGATCAGGTGCACGGACGCGGGCCAGAACTCGCGGAACAGCGGCGCGTCCGTGTCCGGGAAACCCAGCCCGGTGAGGTAGTTGGTCAGCGCGTCCACCCACACGTACATCACGTGGTCCGGGTTGCCCGGCACGGGCACGCCCCAGTCGAAGGTGGTGCGGGAGATCGAGAGGTCCTGCAGTCCCCCGCCCACGAAGGACGCGATCTCGTGCGAGCGGGTCTCGGGCTGCACGAAGTCCGTGCGGTACAGCTCCAGCAGGCGGTCCTGGTAGCGCGAGAGCCGGAAGAAGTAGCTCTCCTCCTCGGTCCACGTCAGCTCCGTGCCGGTGCCGATCGAGTAGCGCTGCCCGTCCGCGCGCACCTCGGTCTCGTCCTCGGCGTAGTAGGCCTCGTCCCGCACGGAGTACCACCCGGCGTAGGTGTCCAGGTAGATGTCGCCGTTGGCCTCCATGCGCTTCCACAACTCCTGCGAGGCCGCGGCGTGGTCCTCGTCCGTGGTGCGGATGAAGCGGTCGTAGGAGATCCCCAGCTCGTCGTCCATCTCCCGGAACCGTGCCGAGTTCGCGTCCGCGAGCTCGCGCGGGGTGGTGCCGAGCTTCTCCGCGGTCTGCTGCATCTTCTGCCCGTGCTCGTCCGTGCCGGTCTGGAACCGGGTGCCGAACCCGTCCAGGCGCTTGAAGCGCACCAGCGTGTCCGCGGCGATCGCCTCGTAGGCGTGGCCGATGTGCGGCGCTCCGTTCGGGTAGGAGATGGCCGTGGTCGCGTAGAAGGGGTTCAGCTGAGTCACCCCTCCACTCTATCGACCCGCGCCCACCTTCCCCGCCCGGTGCTCCGCCGCGCACCGGCCCCGGACCCGCCACCGGGCCCGCCGCTCCCGCGCACGGCACCACCTGGTACGACGACGCCGCGGGCGACGGGACCGCGCGAACGCGGATCAGCGCGCGGCGGTGCCCTCGGTGTAGTCCGCGTCCGTCTGCTCCCACGCGAACAGCGAGCGCAGCTTGCGACCCGTGGTCTCCACCGGGTGCTGCTCCTCCTTGGCGCGCAGCTCCTTGAACTCCTTGGCGCCGGAGGCCTGGTCCTTCATGAAGCGGTCCGCGAAGGCGCCGTTCTGGATGTCCGCAAGGACCTCCTGCATGCGCTCCTTGACCTCGGGCTGGATCACGCGGGGACCGGAGACGTAGTCGCCGTACTCGGCGGTGTCGGAGCAGGACCAGCGCTGCTTGGCGATCCCGCCCTCGACCATGAGGTCCACGATCAGCTTGAGCTCGTGCAGCACCTCGAAGTACGCGATCTCGGGCTGGTAGCCGGCCTCGGTCAGGGTCTCGAAGCCGTACTGGACGAGGTGGGAGACGCCGCCGCACAGCACGGCCTGCTCGCCGAAGAGGTCCGACTCGGTCTCCTCGGTGAAGGTGGTCTCGATGACGCCGGCGCGGGTGCCGCCGATCCCCTTGGCGTAGGACAGGGCGAGCTGCAGGGCGTTGCCGGAGGCGTCGACCTCCACGGCCACCAGGTCTGGCACACCGCGCCCGGCCTCGAACTCGCGGCGCACCGTGTGGCCGGGACCCTTGGGGGCGACCATGGCCACGTCCACGCCCTGGGGCGCCTCGATGTAGCCGAAGCGAATGTTGAAGCCGTGCGCGAAGAAGATCGCGTCGCCCTCCTGGAGGTTGTCCTTGATGGACTCCTCGTAGACCTGCGCCTGGACCTGGTCCGGGGTCAGGATCATGATGACGTCCGCCTCCTTGGCGGCGTCGGCGATGCTCATCACCTGCAGCCCCTCGGCCTCGGCCTTGGCGCGGGACTTCGAGCCCTCGTTGAGGCCGATGCGGACGTCCACGCCGGAGTCGCGCAGGTTCAGCGCGTGGGCGTGGCCCTGCGAGCCGTAGCCGATGATGGCCACGGAGCGGTTCTGGATGATCGAGAGGTCGGCGTCGTCGTTGTAGTAGATCTTTGCCATGAGCTTGCTCTGTCTCCTTGGGTAGCGGGTGGGGTTCTCGTGGGGCCCGACGCCGCGGGGCGGCGGGCCGGTCCGGGGTGCCCGGTCGACGGTGCGAGCCGGCAGGGCCCGGTGGATCAGTGGCGCAGTGCGCGGTCGGACATGGACTTGGGGCCGCGGCCCAGGGCCACGGTGCCAGCGCGGACGATCTCCCGGATCCCGAAGGGCTCCAGGACGTCGAGCAGCGCGTGGATCTTGTCGCGGGAGCCCGTGGACTCGATCACCACGGACTCCGTGGAGACGTCCACGATGGTCGCACGGAAAAGGTCCGCGGCCTGGGTGACCTGCAGCCGGGTGGCGGCGTCCGCGCGGACCTTGACCATGATGTGGTCGCGCTGCACGGAGGACTCCGGGGTGAGCTCCACGATCTTGATCACGTTGACCAGCTTGTTCAGCTGCTTGGTGACCTGCTCGAGCAGCTCACCGTCCGCGTCCACCACCACGGTGATCCGGGAGATCCCGGACAGCTCCGTGGGGCCCACGGCCAGGGAGTGGATGTTGAAGGCGCGGCGGGCGAAGAGTCCCGCCACCCGGGTCAGCACGCCCGGCCTGTCCTCCACCAGGACGGAGAGGGTGTGTCGGCTCATGGATCAGTCCTCCGTGTTCCACTCGGGCGTCATGTTGCGGGCGATCTGGATCTGGTCGTTGGAGACCCCGGCGGGGACCATGGGCCACACCATGGCGTCCGCGGAGACCACGAAGTCGATGACCACCGGGCGGTCGTTGATCTCCAGCGCCTTCTGGATGGTGGCGTCCACGTCCTCGTCCCGCTCGCACCGCAGGGCCGCGCAGCCGTAGGCCTCGGCGAGTTTCACGAAATCCGGGATGCGGCGCGAGTCGTGGCCCGTGTTCAGCTCCGTGTTGGAGTACCGCCCGTCGTAGAACAGGGTCTGCCACTGGCGCACCATGCCCAGCGAGGAGTTGTTGATCACCGCCACCTTGATGGGGATGTCGTTGATCACGCACGTGGCCAGCTCCTGGTTGGTCATCTGGAAGCAGCCGTCCCCGTCGATGGCCCACACCACGCGGTCCGGCTGGCCCACCTTGGCGCCCATGGCCGCGGGGACCGCGAAGCCCATGGTGCCCAGGCCGGCCGAGTTCAGCCACTGCCGGGGCCGCTCGTAGTCCACGAACTGTGCGGACCACATCTGGTGCTGGCCCACGCCCGAGGCGTATACGGCCTCGGGGCCCGTCAGAGCGGAGATCCGCTCGATCACGTGCTGCGGGCTGCCGTGGCCGTCCTCCGTGCGGGTGTAGCCCAGGGGGTAGGTCTCCGTGAGGGAGTCCAGGGCCTGCCACCAGGTGCTGAGGTCCGGCGCCCCGGTCTCCTCGAACTCCTGGCGCACCGCCTGGGTGAGGTCGGGGATCACGGACGCCAGGTCCCCGACGATCGGCACGTCCGCGATCCGGTTCTTGGAGATCTCCGCGGGGTCGATGTCCGCGTGGATCACCTTGGCGTTCGGCGCGAAGGTGTCCAGCTGGCCGGTCACGCGGTCGTCGAAGCGTGCACCCAGCGTGATGAGCAGGTCCGCCTGCTGCATGGCGTACACCGCGGGCACCGTGCCGTGCATCCCGGGCATCCCCAGGTTCTGCCGGTGGGAGTCCGGGAAGATCCCGCGGGCGGTCAGCGTGGTGACCACGGGGGCACCCGTGAGCTCCGCCAGCTCCGCGAGCTCTGCCGGGGCGTTGGCGCGCATGGCGCCGCCGCCCGTGTAGAGCACGGGACGCTCGGCGGCGGCGATCAGCCGCGCGGCCTCCCTGATCTGCTTGGAGTGCCCCCGCGTCACCGGGCGGTAGCCGGCCAGCTCCACGTGCGGGGGCCAGCTGAAGGTCAGCTGCCCCTGCTGGGCGTCCTTGGCCACGTCCACGAGCACCGGGCCCGGCCGGCCCGTTGACGCCAGGTGGTAGGCCTCCGCAAGCACCCGCGGGATGTCCTCGGGGTCGGTCACCAGGTAGGAGTGCTTGGTCACCGGCATGGTCATGCCCACGATGTCCGCCTCCTGGAAGGCGTCGGTGCCGATCGAGGAGCTCGCCACCTGGCCCGTGATGGCCAGCATGGGGATGGAGTCCATGTTGGCGTCCGCCAGGGCCGTGACCAGGTTGGTGGCACCGGGACCCGAGGTGGCGATGCACACGCCCACCCGGCCCGAGGCGAGCGCATAGCCCTCGGCGGCGTGGCCAGCACCCTGCTCGTGGCGCACCAGCACGTGGTTGATCTTCTCGGTGTCCAGCAGCGGGTCGTACGTGGGAAGGATCGCGCCGCCGGGCAGCCCGAACACGTCCGTGACGCCGAGCATCTCGAGCGAGCGGATGATCGCCTGGGAGCCCGTCATCTGCTCAGGGGCGACGACGTCCGCGGCGTGGCCCGTCAGGTGGACCCGGTCCGAGTCCGCGGTCTGGGCAGTGGGCCCGGACGGGGTGCTCCGCTGGGCCATCACCGCCGGTGAGATCGGCTGGTCCTTGCTCATGGGGCTGTGTCCTTACGTGCGTGGTGGTGACGGTGCCGGACGGGGTGGTGTTCGGCGGGAGAGGGCGGGGGTGGTGTCCTCGTACATGAATAAAGGCCCTGTCCACGGGTTCCGTGGGCTGAGGGCCTTGGCGGTGTGCGCGTCGCAGCTCCTCAGGCCGGTCGTCCAATGAGGGCGACCAGGACGAGGACCTGGATGATGCGCTGTGCCGAATTCATGTCCCCATGGTGTGACGCAGCGAACCCGAGTGTCAATCGGCGGACAAGTCATCTCACATCATGAGACGACCGGGCTGGACCAGGAACTGCGGCGAGCGCCCCTGACGCAGACGCTCCAGCTGCTCCAGGACCAGGCGCCGCATCCGGGGCCGGTAGGACGCGTTGGAGCCGCCCACGTGGGGCAGCACGATCGACCCCGCAGCGCCCATGAGGGGGTGCTCGCCGGGCAGCGGTTCGGGATCCACCACGTCGAGTGCACACCTCAGCCGCCCCGCGCACACCTCGGACGTGAGGGCGGCGGTGTCGACCACCGGCCCCCGCCCCACGTTGACCACCAGGGCGTCGTCGGGCAGCCGGGAGAGCATCTCCCGATCCACCAGACCGACCGTGGAAGCCGTGAGCGGCAGCGCGAGCACCAGGATGTCCGTGCGGGGAAGGATCTCCCCCAGCTCGTCGGTGCCGTGGACGTGGCCGGCGGCATCGTCCCGCGCGGAGGAGGCCACACGCGTGAGCTGCACCTCGAAGGGCCGGAGCCTGGAGGCCACCGCGCCGCCGATCTCCCCCACCCCCACCACGGTCACCCGTGAGTCCGCGACCGCACGGGAGTGGTAGGTCCGGTACACGCCCTCGGCCTGCTGCCGCACACCGCGGTCCAGCTCCCGCTGCGCCGCAATGATCAGCCCCAGGGCGATCTCCGCGGTCCCCGCGGCGTGCACCCAGCCGGCCGCCGCGAGAGCGGTGCCTTCCCCCAGGAGCTCGGGAACGCCGTCGTACCCCGTGGACTGCAGCTGCAGGAGCGAGACGTCCCGCAGCACCGAAGGGTCCTTGCGCCACCTGTTGCTGTCGTAGGGAGCCACCGCGATGTCCACCTCGTGGCGTGCACACTCCTGCGGCTCGCCCACCAGGTCCCACAGCACGCACCGGAAGTCCGGCGCCTCGGCGGCGACCTCCTCGAGCAGCCACGGGTCCGGCAGGGACAGGACCGTCAGGGAGTCGAGCGGGACACGATCGGCGGGGGCACTCATGTCCGTGATTCTACGGCGGGAGCACGGGTGCGGGAGCCGCGGGACAACCGGCGAGGAACCGCCCCGACCCCCGATTTGACTCCCCCGGTCGGACTGCTAAAGTTATCTCTCGTTGCGAGGGAGAAGGCAACGGCGAAACGCCAAAACCCGAACCAGCAGCACCCGCGCCTCTAGCTCAATTGGCAGAGCAATTGACTCTTAATCAATGGGTTCAGGGTTCAAGTCCCTGGGGGCGCACCACGTCGAAAGCCGGACCGCATCAGCGGTCCGGCTTTCGTCATGTTCGCAGTGCGCACGGTACGCCGTGCGGGTTCCGAGCAGGGCGGGATCCTCGCCCCCCGCAGTCGAAGGCCGCCAGGCCCTGCGGGTGACGTGTCGCCGACGGCCGCGCAGGGCGGATCAGCGACGGCGCGCCACGGTCAGTGGGTCTGCAGACCCCCGCAGTTCTTCGCGTCGCACGCGGCGCGGTCCTCCTCAACCTCCCGGCGCCAGCGCGCACCGCCGAGGGATGAGATGATCTCCACGAGCCGGCACCGGAACTCCTCGTCGGAGTCCTGGCCGCCACCCAGCAGGCCCTGCTCGATGTGTGCGGCACGTTCCAGCACACCCTCCCCCACCGGAGAGATGCTCACCACGTGGGAGCGGCGGTCGCGTTCGTTCTTGGCGCGGGAAATGTGCCCGTGGGCCTCGAGCCGGTGCAGGGTCTTGCCCATGGTCTGCGCCTGGACGCGCACTTCCTGCGCCAGCTGCGCCTGGGTCATGCTGCCCTTCGAGTGCAGGACGTCCAGAGCCATCACGCCGGCGTGGGTGACCCCGAGGGACGCGAGTTCCTCGTTCCAGGCGTGCTCCACGAGCCGTGCCGCGGTGGACAGCAGACGGTTCGTGGGCCACTGGTTCCTGTACGACATAAGACGATTGTATCCACTCGGTGCGTTTCGGACTCTTTACAGTAAAGCGCGAGGGCAGTCAAGATGCCGCAGGAAGCCGCTCCCCCGACGGGGCGTTTCCGCAGGCGCACGACGTCGATTCGATCGACCCGCAGCGGCAACCCCCCCCGGTCGCCGGGATCCCCGCAGCGCGCCCGAGCATGGCATGCTCGATCTGCACCCCTGCACTGTACGCGAGGTTGCACAATTTAGGGAACATCTGTCACCACACACGGAGGACTGCAGCATGAGCGCGCGCCTGAACCCAGGGGACACCGCCCCCGACTTCACCCTGTCCGACGCCCAGGGCCGGCCGGTGTCCCTGCGCGAGCTGCGCGGGGAGAACGTGATCCTCTACTTCTACCCGCGCGCGGCGACCCCCGGATGCACCACCCAGGCCTGCGACTTCCGGGACAACCTGGCCTCCCTCTCCGGCGCGGGCTACCGCGTGGTCGGGATCTCCCCCGACGCCCCCGCAGCCCTGGCGGAGTTCACCGCCGACCACGACCTCGGCTTCCCCTTGCTCTCGGACGAGGACCACAGCGTGGCGGAGGCCTACGGCGCCTGGGGCGAGAAGAAGAACTACGGCAAGGTCTCCGAAGGGCTCATCCGCTCCACGGTGGTCCTGGACGAGCAGGGCACGGTGGCCCTGGCCCAGTACAACGTGCGCGCCACGGGGCACGTGGCCAAGCTCCGCAGGGATCTGGGCATCGACTCCTGACCTCAGCGCCGTCCAGGGCGCGTCCTGGGACACGGGCGCGCCGCGGGTCCGCGGCGCCACGGTGCGCGGACGACGCCGCCAGCCCACCTCCGCCCGCACGGGCGCCCCGCGCCGAGCGCGCCACCCGGCGTGAGAGCTCCGCGCTGCTCCGTCCGGGGAACGTGGCACCGCCCGGCCGAGCGGCGTCGGCCCGTGGTCACGGCGCGGCGCGCACCCCCGCTCTCCCGGCGAAACCCGGGCGACGACTGGTTAGGATGGGGGACGATCTCGGGAGGTCGTGTGGGTGACCACCGGCACGCCCGAGGACGGCGCGAGTGGTGGAACTGGCAGACACGCAGGATTTAGGTTCCTGTGCCTCACGGCGTGCGGGTTCGATTCCCGTCTTGCGCACAGCACGGCTGGGGACCGCCACCCAGAAGACGACCAGAACGGCAGGAAGGTGCGCGGGTGACGGCTGAGAAGGCTTTCGGGCGACGCACGCTCTTCGCTGCCGCCGGCCTCGGTCTCGGCCTCTCGATCTCGGGATGCGGGGACAGGAGCACCCGTTCGGGGGCGAGCGCACCCCCACCGCAGGCATCCTTCGTGCTGGCACACGCCGCGGCACCCACGGGGCTGGATCCCTCCCGGCGCACGTCCCAGGAGACGTCACGGGTCTCCACCCAGGTCCTGGAGGGTCTCGTGGCCGCGGACCGCTCCACGGGTGAGCCCTCCCCGGCACTCGCGGAGTCCTGGGTGGTCGCGGACGACCGGCGCTCCGTCACCTTCACCCTGCGCGAGGACGTGACGTTCCACGACGGCACGGAGTTCGACGCGGCAGCGGTCAAGGCCAACTTCGACAAGTGGCAGGCCCAGGCGGAATCCCCAGAGGCCTGGGCACGCCAGTGCGCGTTCGCCACCACGTTCCGCCACGGTTCACCGGACCCGAGGGTCAGCACGTGCTACGCGGGAGTGGACGTGGCGGACGAGCGCACCGTGGTGCTCCGACTGACCCGCCCCTACACGCCGCTGCTCTCCGCGCTCACCCAGCCCGCCTTCGCCATGTCCTCCCCCGAGAGCATCCGCGCGGGCACCGAGGACCAGCACCTCGTGGGCACCGGCCCCTTCAGACTGGACTCCGCAACACCCGAGTCCGTGAAGCTGCTCGCCCACGAGGACTACTGGGGTGAGCTCGGAAGCGTGGGAACTCTCGAGCTGCGGGTCGTCCCCGACCCCGAGGTCCGCTGCGCCGCCCTGCTCACGGGTGAGGTGGACGCCTACGACCTCGTGGGGCTGGACGACTTCGCACCGCTGGCGCGGGAGGGCATCCAGGTGCTCTACCGGGACCCCTACGCCGTGTCCTACCTGGGACTCAACCAGCGGGTCCGTGCGTTCCAGGACCTGGACGTGCGCCGAGCCGTCGCCGCCGCCATCGACCGCGGGTCACTGGCCAAGTCCCTGTACCCCAACGGGACCAACGTGGCGGACCAGTTCGTGCCCGCACGTTTCAACGTCAACGGGGACAACCTGCAGATCCCCGGCTACGACCCCCAGCACGCCAAGGACCTGCTCAAGAAGAGTTCTTACCGTGGCGAACGGCTGCGTTTCCTCTACCCCCGCCACACGTCCAGGATGTACCTTCAGGAACCGGAACGGGTGTACGCCCAGATCTCGGCGCAACTCACCCGCGTGGGCTTCCGCCTGCAGCCGGTGCCCATGGACTGGGACGAGGGCTACCTCGATGCGGTGTCCACCCCGGATGGGGACCACGCGTTCAGCCTCCTCGGGTGGAGCGGCAGCTTCCGGGACCCGGACAGTTTCATGGCCCCGCTGCTCAGCGCACCGCAGGCGCGCCTGGGGTTCGACGACGCCGGGCTGATGACCGCGGTCAACCGCGCCGCGGGCATGCCCCAGGGCGATTCCCGCACCAGCGCGTACAAGACCCTCAACGACCGCGTGTCCGAGGAGATGCCGGCCGTGCCGCTGTCCCACCCCGTCTCCGCGGTGGCCGTGAGCTCCCGGGTGGTGAACTACCCGCTGACCTCCACGGGCTTCGAGCGCTTCAACGATCTGGAGCTCGCCTGAGCCGCTTCGCTGCCAGCTCGCGCGTTGGGAGTTGACCCTGGCTGGGGATACCCTGGACCGTGAACGTCCAGGCGCAGTGCCGCGCCGCACATGCACGCACGGGAGAAACAGTGACTTCACCTCAGCCCACCGAAACCGCCGATGTCGTCCTCGTGGGCGCCGGCATCATGAGCGCCACGCTCGCCACCCTGCTCAACGACCTCCAGCCCGACTGGAAGATGGTGGTCCTCGAGCGTCTGGACGCGGCTGGGCTGGAGAGCTCCAACGCCTGGAACAACGCCGGCACCGGGCACTCCGCCCTGTGCGAGCTCAACTACGCCCCGCAGGCTGCCGACGGAACCGTCAGCGCGGACAAGGCGCTGAACATCAACGAGCAGTTCCAGGTGACCCGCCAGCTCTGGAGCTCGCTGGTGGAGAACGGCACGCTGCAGGACCCCGGCTCCTTCATCAACTCGGTGCCCCACATCTCCATGGTCTTCGGTGAGGAGCATGCGAACTACCTGCGCGCGCGCTACGACGCCTTCAAGCCGAACAAGCTGTTCGAGCGCATGGAGTTCACCGAGGACCGCAGCGTGATCGCGGACTGGGCTCCGCTGACCATGCACGGACGCGGCGCGGGGCGGGTGGCCGCCACCTTCGCTCCCGAGGGCACGGACGTGGACTTCGGCGCGCTCACCAACCAGCTTCTCGACCACCTCCGGGGGCGCAACGTCTCCGTGCAGTACGGCCAGCAGGTGACCACCCTCAAGCGGCAGAGCGACGGTTCGTGGCTGGTGTCCGTGGAGGACCGTCTCAACAGCGACAACAACCGCGTGATCCGCGCCGGGTTCGTGTTCCTGGGCGCGGGCGGCGGTGCGCTGCCGCTGCTGCAGAAGTCGGGCATCAAGGAGGCCAAGGGCTTCGGCGGCTTCCCCGTGTCCGGCCTGTTCCTGCGCAACACCGACCCCACCGTCACCGCGCAGCACAACGCCAAGGTCTACGGCCAGGCCTCCGTGGGCGCGCCTCCGATGTCCGTCCCCCACCTGGACACCCGGTACGTCAACGGACGCCGCGCCATCATGTTCGGCCCCTACGGAGGGTTCAAGCCGAACTTCCTCAAGAAGGGGTCCCTGCTGGACCTGCCCAAGAGCGTGCGCGCGCACAACCTCTACCCCATGACCCGCGCCGGGATGGCCAACCTCGACCTCGTAAAGTACCTCATGGGCGAGCTGACCAAGACCCGGTCCCAGCGGATCGACGCCCTGCACGAGTACTACCCCACGGCGGACGGGTCCCAGTGGGAGCTCATCGAGGCCGGGCAGCGCGTCCAGGTCATGAAGTCCGACCCCAAGAAGGGCGGCGTGCTGCAGTTCGGCACCGAGCTGGTCACCAGCGCGGACGGTTCCATCGGGGCCCTGCTGGGCGCCTCCCCCGGAGCATCCACGGCCGTGCCGATCATGCTCAACCTGCTCTCCCGCTGCTTCCCGGCCAAGCTGTCCGAGTGGGAGCCCCGGATCAAGGAGCTGATTCCCGCCTACGGCGTCAAGCTCAACGACAACCCGCGGCTGGCTGACGAGATCATGGGCCACACCGCGTCCGTTCTCGGCATCGACTGAGACCACCACAGTCTCCCGCGGGGGCCGTTGCGCTGCGTGCGCAACGCCCCCCGCGCCGTCGTGTGCCCCTTTGCGTGGACAGGCACGAGGCCCCCGGCCAGAAGTGTGGACACGTCCCGGGAGATATGGGAAAGCCCGCCCTCGTAACATGTAGATAACGTTCATAGGGGGTGAACGTTGCTACAAAGGGGGAAAGAATGACGTCAAGGGGGAGTATCGAGGCGTGGGATGCTTTGAGTCGCTGCCATGTGTCAGTGACCAGACAACTGCAGCGGGACGTTGACCTCCGCGGGCTGTCACGCCGCGAGTTCGAGGTGCTGGCCACGCTGTACGGGTCGGATCGCAGCGGACTGAGGCTGCGGGACCTCAACAGCCACGTGCTGCTGACCCAGTCCAGTCTGTCCCGCATGCTCGAGCGTCTCGAGAACAAGGGGCTCGTGACCCGCCGACAGGACTCGCAGGATCTGCGAGGAGTGCGAGTGGGACTCACGGAGGCGGGGGCGCAGCTCTACGAGCAGATTTCGGCGGACAACGACCAGAAGGTCGCGGCTGTGGTCAGCACGGCGCTGGACGCCCAGGAGATCCGCGTGCTCACACGCCTCAGCGAACGCATCCACCAGTACGCGCTGTCCCTGTCCCGCTAGGAGGGACCGGGCCGGCGCCCGGCGGAGAACCCGCGCGACCGCGACCGTGCCAGTCCACGGGCGCGGTCGCGCTCCCATTCGGTGACACACGCAGGAAGGCCGCGCACAGTTAGTACACTGACTCGCAGCGCCTGCACCTCGCAGCCCCGTCTCTTTCCCCCTCGAGAGGACCCCCATGACCGACCAGAACCTGGAGTCGACCGCGGCCCGGGAGGACTCCGCTCCCCACCCGGACCACGACTCCAAGCCCGACTCCCCCGGCAAGCTCAAGGGCCAGTCCTGGGGGTATGTCCTCAAGCGCGCCCTGTCCGAGTTCACCAAGGACGGCTGCACCGATCTCGCGGCCACCCTCACCTACTTCGCCGTGCTGTCCATCTTCCCGGCGCTGCTCGCGCTGGTTTCTCTCCTCGGCGTCTTCGGCCAGGGTGAGGCCACGACCAAGGCGATCCTGGACTTCCTGAACCAGTACGCCCCCTCGTCCCTCGTGGAGCTGCTGTCTGAGCCCATCTCACAGCTGACCACCCAGTCCGGCGCAGGTCTCGCCCTCGTCGTCGGTGTGGCCGGTGCCCTGTGGACCGCGTCCGGGTACACCGGGGCCTTCTCCCGCTCGATGAACCGCATCTACGAGGTCTCCGAGGGGCGCCCGTTCTGGAAGCTCAAGCCCGTCATGCTGCTGATCACCCTCATCGTGGTGCTGATCGTGGCCGCCATCATGGTCATGGTCCTGCTCTCGGGTGACCTCGCCCAGACACTCGGCGACGCCGTGGGGCTGGGTTCCACCGCCGTGACCGTGTGGTCCTGGGTCAAGATCCCCGTGACCCTGTTCCTGCTGGTCCTGCTGATCGCCATTCTCTTCTACGCCACCCCGAACGTGCAGCAGCCCAAGTTCAAGTGGATGAGCCCGGGTGCGGCGATCGCCCTGGTCTTCATGATCGTCGCGGGCCTCGGCTTCGCGTTCTACGTCTCCAACTTCGCGTCCTACAACGCCACCTACGGAGTGATCGGCTCCGTGATCATCTTGCTGCTGGGGCTCTGGATCATGAACAACGCGCTGCTCTTCGGCGCCGAGGTGGACGCCGAGCTCGAACGCGGTCGTCAGCTGCAGGGCGGCATCCGTGCCGAGCGCACCATCCAGCTCCCCCCGCGGGACACCACCCAGGTGAAGAAGCTGCGCACCAAGGAGCAGAAGCTCGAGGCCGAGGGTCGCAAGATCCGGCTGCACACCGAGCACGTGGACTACTCCGAGAAGGACTGACCCGCACCCTCCCGACCGCCCAGGCGATCGGCACCCCGGGGCCCGCACGACACGATCGTGCGGGCCCCGTCGCGCACTCGGGATCCGTGGCCGGGGGCGGTGGGCGGCGGCGTCGTGGGCAGCTGTTCCTGCGCGGCGCAGCACCGTGATGTTCACCGCGCGGCGAATACCCGCGGAGCGGCTGCGCGGCGCGGAGCGGACCGCGCATACTGGGAGCGACAGGCAACCGAGCAGCACGACGGAGGCAACTGCATGCACAAGGTCAAGGGAGTAGTGGTGCGGGCGGCAAACGAGCCCGCCACGGTGGAGACCATCCTGGTTCCGGATCCGGGGCCGGGAGAGGCCCTGGTGGACGTGCTCACGTGCGGCGTGTGCCAGACGGACCTGCACTACAAGGTGGGCGGGGTGGGGGACGACTTCCCCTACCTGCTGGGGCACGAGGCCACTGGCGTGGTCAGCGCGGTGGGCGAGGGCGTCACCGAGGTCTCCGTGGGCGACCACGTGATCCTCAACTGGCGCGCGGTCTGCGGGGAGTGCCGCGCGTGCCGCAGGGGTGAACCCTGGTACTGCTTCGACACCCACAACGCCACGCAGAAGATGACCCTGGAGGACGGCACCGCGCTCGAACCGGCCCTGGGCATCGGGGCCTTCGCGGAGAAGACGCTGGTGGCCGCCGGTCAGTGCACGCCGATCGGCACGCCCCTCGAGGACGAGCAGTACGCGGCCGTGGGGCTGCTGGGCTGCGGCGTCACCGCCGGAATCGGCGCCGCCATCAACACGGGGGCCGTGCAGCGGGGCGAGTCCGTGGCCGTGATCGGCTGCGGCGGGGTGGGCACGGCCGCGATTGCCGGGGCGGCGCTCGCGGGAGCCACCACGATCATCGCGGTGGACGTGGACGACGACAAGCTGCGGACCGCGCAGCGCCTCGGCGCCACCCACACGATCAACTCGCGCACCACCGACGCCATCGAGGGCATCCGCGAGCTCACGGGTGGGTTCGGTGCGGACCTCGTGATCGACGCCGTGGGGGTCGCGGACACGTTCATGCAGGCGTTCCAGGCACGGGACCTCGCGGGGCGCGTGGTGCTCGTGGGCGTTCCGAACCCGGGCACCACGGTCGATCTGCCCCTGGACGAGGTGTTCTCCCACGGCGGCTCCATCAAGTCCGCGTGGTACGGGGACACGCTGCCCTCCAGGGACTTCCCGATGCTCGTGGACCAGTACGTCCTGGGGCGCCTGGACCTCGACGCCTTCGTGTCGGAGCGCATTGCGCTCGACGACGTCGACCAGGCCTTCGAGACCATGTCCTCCGGCAAGGTCCTGCGCTCCGTCGTGGAGCTCGACCGATGACGCGGCAGCCCGAGACCGTGCTCACCGACCCCCGCGGTGGCGTGACCGTGGAGAAGTGCGTCACCGAGGGGACCTTCAACCTCGACGGCGGCTCGTGGGAGGTGGAGAACAATGTGTGGATCGTGGGCACTGCCGCGGAGTGCGCCGTGATCGACCCCGCCCACGACCCCGGTGCCGTGCTGGAGGCGGTGGCAAACCGCACCGTGACCCACGTGCTGCTGACCCACGGGCACGACGACCACATCAAGGCCGTGCGGCAGTTCGTGGACCGCCTGGGCGGGGAGACCCCCGTGCTCATGAGCCACGAGGACCTCATGCTGTGGCATGCGGTGTACCCCGACGGCCCTGCTCCGGAGCCGCTCTCCGACGGTCAGCAGCTCCTCGCGGGATCGGTGGCCCTCACCGTGCTGGCCACCCCCGGGCACTCCCCCGGTTCTGTCGTCTTCCATGCTCCGGACCTCGGGGACCACGGGGTGCTCTTCACCGGCGACACCCTGTTCCAGGGAGGGCCCGGGGCCACGGGGCGCTCCTACTCGGACTTCCCCACGATCATCGAGTCGATCGACGAGCGCCTGCTGAGTCTGCCCGAGGGCACCCTCGTGCTCCCCGGTCACGGTGACTCCACGACCATCGGGGACGAGAAGCCACACCTCCCCGAGTGGATCGCGCGCGGTCACTGACCCGCCGCACCCCACGCGGAGGGCCGTCGTTCTGCTGGGCGACGGCCCTCCGCGTGCCCGGACGGACCCGAGGTCGGCCGGCCCGGCTTTGCGGGAGCCGCTGTCTCCTGGCCCACGTCCTTCGAGTTGCTGTCTCCGGGGCCGCTTACTGAGGGCCCGCTTCCGCAAGGGCCTCTGTCCCCGTCCTCTCCCCCACGGCCCGGTGGGCCGAAGATCTTCTCAGATCGTGGGGTCCGTCCCGGGCGCGCGGCGCAACCCGTGGCTGAAGACGAGAGCGCTGCCCAGCAGCAGCATGGCCGCGGCCACGGGGATCATGGCCGCGGTCATGTAGTCGAAGTACACCCCCAGGTAGGTGCACACGATCAGTCCGATCGCGGTGGCCGCTCCCGTGGCCACGTTCATGAGCGCGACGAGCCCCATGTAGCCGTGGGCCATGTCTACCTGCCCCGCGCAGCTGTGGATCGCCAACAGGCACGGGCCGGAGAAGAACCCCACGGTCATGAGCACCATGGCGTAGCCGACGGTACCGGAGGGTCCGGAGAGCAGCATGGTGGTCAACAGGGCACCCGTGGCCACGAGCACCCACGTGTTGGACGCCGTGATCCTGTGGCGGAACCGCACCGCGAGGCTTGAGCCCACGGCGGCCCCGAAACCCAGCAGCGCGTACATCACACCCATGGACTCCACCGTGTCCAGGGACACGGAGTAGACCGCCAGGCACCCCTGGGCTGCGCCCAGCAGCGCGTTCAACGCCGCGATGCCGAACAGCACACTGTGCCGGAGCCGGAAGACGGCGGCCTGTTCCCGGTGCCACGACCACGATCCCCGGAACCAGAGGTTCACCGGCATGTTGGCCTGGGGGTGCCGGGCGGAGGGGTGCAGGACGAACAGTGCCATGAACACCACGGACAGCACCGCCGAGACCTGCAGCACGGATGAGGGGCCCGTCACCACGGCGAGCAGCCCGGTGAGGGCGGCACCGAGGACGGTGGCGAGCGCCTCGTTCACCGATTCGCGCCGCATGGCGGCTCCAAAGGCCTGCGGGCGGTCCTCCCCCTCGCACACCGAGGCCCAGCGGAGCCGCGCCGCGAGACCCATGGGTGCCAGGGAGAGGCCTGCAATGAAGAAGGGCAGGAACTCCTGCACCCCGTCCCTCGAGGGCGTCACCGTGGTGATGTCCACCCGGGACAGCTGCCACATGACCGTGCACTGGATCACCGCGACGGCCGCCAGGATCCACAGCCGCCACCGCACCGTGGCGAAGACCGCCATGCCCATGGCGCACACCGCCATGCCCGCGCAGAGTGCTGCGGAACCGAGCGCAGCGGCCCACGCCGAGGACGAGGTGACGGCAAGCCAGGTCAGGACGCCCAGAGGGGCCATGACCTGGGGCAGGCGCAGCAGCAGAGTGATGGCGCTGAGCTGACGGTCGCTGCGCACCCAGCGCTCCCGCGGAGTCGGGGCACCGGAGGGGCGCTGGAGGGCGGCGCGCGAGGTCAGAGAGTTCACGCCGCCAGCCTACTGGGCGGTCAGGGGACCGGCTGTGACCGCCAGGTGCGAACCCTGGGGGGTCTTGGTCACGACCAGCTGGGTGTCGATGCGCTGCTTCATCTCGCTCACGTGGGAGACCACACCGATCACGCGGCCGTCGCGGCGCAGCCCGTCCAGAGTCTCGAGGACCTGTTCGAGGGTCTGCTCGTCGAGGGACCCGAAACCCTCGTCCACGAAGAGCGTGTCGATCTCCTGACCGCCGGCCTCTGCTCGCACCACATCGGCCAGGGCCAGCGCCAGCGCCAGAGAGGTGAAGAAGGATTCACCACCGGAGAGGGTCTCGGTTCCTCGGCGCGCCCCGGTCCAGGAGTCGTCGATCTCCAGTCCGAGCCCCGACTTGCCACCACCGCGGGTCTGGTCCGTGTGAACCAGGGTGAATCGACCGGAGGACATGCGGGAGAGGTGTTCGGACGCGACCGCCGCCACGTGCTCGAGCTTCGCCGCGAGCACGAACGAGGTCAGTGTCATGCGCAGCGTGTTCTCGGAGGAGGTGGCGGTGGCGACGTCCGCCAGTCCGCCCAGACGTTCCGCTCTCTCCCGTGCCACCCGGTGCGCGGCCTCCTGCGCCGGCACGTCAGCCGCAGCGGCGTCGAGATCGCGGCGCAGCGCGTGCAAGCCCCCGAGTTGCTGGGTGAGCCGGTCACGCAGCTCCTCCAGGTCTCGGCACCGGGCCGCAGCCCGTTCCATCGCGTGGTCCGTGAGCTGCGCACGGTCCTCCTCGGAGAGCCGCGCGGCCCGTTGCATGTCCTGGGTCGCGAGTTCGGCCTCGACCCGCGCAACGTCACGCGTCCACTTCTCGTGCCATGCTGTGAGCTCAGCGGCATCGCGGTCCTCCAGGATGGCTCGCAGCACCGCGTCCTCCGACGCGAACGGCGAGGCCTCCAGGGCCTTCTCCACCGCGCGTTCGGCGGACTGGGCCTCGTGACGCGCGCGTTCCAGCACGCGGTGCTCGGTGTCCCATACCTCAACGGTGTCCGACAGAGACTCCGCGCTCTCCAGGAAGGAGGCTGCCGAAGGGAAACCCCGCAGGCTGGCAGCCAGGTGAGCCCGTTCCTGCTCGTCGTGCTCCGCCATGGCCTCCACCCGAGTCCTGGCAGCTGTCACGTCCGCCACCTTCCGGGCAAGCACCGCCTCGCACTGCGCGACCCGGTCTCGGGTCGAGGCCAGAGTGGTGGCGGTGCGTTCCACCTCCGACAGCCGCGCGTCCAGCTCAGCTTCCGCGGCCTCGGCAGCGCCTGCCCTCTGCACGACCGCCTCGAGATCCGGATCCGCCCCGCGCGCCAGCGCCTGCGATGCGGTGTCCCGCGCGTCCTGCCACGCGGCGTGTGAACGGTCCGCCGCCGCCTGAGCGCCTTCCCTGGCAGCTCGAGCTCTGTCCAGGACCTCGGCGCTGACGTCCTCCCCGGAGGTGGCGCTCGCCGGTTCCGGATGCTCGGTGGACCCGCAGACGGGGCAGGGGTGCCCGGGGCTGAGCTCCTCGGCCAACGACGCCGCCGCCCGGGCATAGCGCTGCCCCTCCAGCTCCTCCACGCGCAGCGCCGCGACGCGCCGGGACTTCTCGTCCTGTTCGTAGGCGCTCCGGCACCGCTCCTCCACGGAGCGTGCCTGTGCGTACTCACGGCTCGCCGCCAGCGCGTCCCGGCAGGCGCGGGCCCGGTCTCGAACAAGTGCCTCGTCCTTGACCCCCGCCAGGAGCGCGCTGTGAGCCTGTTCGGACTTCGCCAGCTCGGTCCGTGCCGCGCCCAGACCCTCGCGCACACGGTGCTCCTCGGTTTCGAGGACAGTGAGCCGTTCCTGCTGCGCCAGCATGTCCTGGTGCTCGCGCTGCGCGGCCTCTGCACGCTCGACCAGAGCGCGCGCGGTCTCTCGGGCGGCCACGACGGCATCTCGCAGCTCGGAGGAGAACTCCCCGCGGTCGAGCTGCTCGTCCAGCAGCGTGGCCGCATCCCCCAGGACCCGGCGGGCTGTCGTTCCCGACGCGCTGCTGACCGCAAGGCCCTCCCGAAGCCCCGTGACGCGCGCCGCCGCGGCGCTGACCGTGGCCACAGCCTCTTGCGCGCCGGTGATCATCTCCCGCAGACCCGACGCGGCCTGGTGGTCCCGCAGCCGGGCCACTGTGGTCTCGGCCCGATCGGCGTCCTGCGCAAGTTCCATCCGCTGGTGTTCCAGCCGGGCATACCGCCCCGCCTGCTCTTGGGTGCGCTGCAGCTGGGCCAGTTGCTGCTGGGCCGCCGCGTGGTCCTCGGCTGCTTGGGACCGCGCAGTGGTCAGGGTGTCCTCCACCAGACGGCAGGATGCCTGGAGGTGACCCCAGCGCACCTCGGCCGTGTCGTCCTCGGCGGTCGGAGCGCCGTCGGCCGGGAACGTCCCGGGTGCGGGAGTTCGCCCGCCGTCCCGCGGAGCGTCGGCCATCCCGGTGGTTGCCCGCCTGTTTCCACCAAAGAGCCCCTCCGCCAACGCCCCGTCCGCATGTCCGGGGACGTTTTCCTGGGCGTCCGAGGGCAGGTGCTCAACCACGAGCGCCACCCGATCACGGAACCGCTCGAGCTGGTCGTGGGTGCGCTCAGCCTCCGCTTCCGCCTCGCGCAGATCCGCCCGTGCACTGTCAGCGCGCACCTTGAGCTCGTCCTGGATCCGCGCGTAGACATCCGTTCCGAACAGGGTCTCCAGCAGCTCCTCCCGGTCCTTGGAGCCCGCCTGCAGGAAACGGGCGAACTTGCCCTGGGGCAGCATCATCACCTGGGTGAACTGCTCTCGGTCCAGTCCGATCGCGTGGTGGATCATCTGCCCCACGTCATCCGGGCGGTACCCCCGTTCCGACCATTCTCCGTCCACGAGCTCGCGCAGCAGCACCGTGGCGTGCCGTTCGCTCCACCCCGACGCCGCCCGGGTGGACGGCTCCCGCCACGCGGGAGTCCTGCTCACGTGCCAGCGACGGCCGCTGGCCGTGAACTCCAGCTCCACGCGAGGCGCAGTGTGCGGATCCGCGTGGTCGCTGTGCCCGGCCTTGCGGCCACCCTTGGCCGCGGTAGTGGGGCCGGTGCCGTACAACGCGAAGCAGATGGCATCCAGGACACTCGTCTTTCCGGAGCCCGTCTCCCCGTTGAGAAGGAACACGCCGGCGGCGTTGAGCGCCTCGAAGTCCACGGATTCATGACCCGCAAAAGGCCCGAAGGCGGTGATCTCCATCCGGTGCAGCTTCATCTCTGCGCCCCTGCGCCCGCCACCGATGCCACGACATCGTGCACATCCTGGGCCTCTTCTGGTGACAGTCCGCGGTGCCGGACGTGGTCGTAGAACCTGGCGCACAGTTCCTCAGGGCTGGCCGCCTCCGCCACCTGGGCGCTGTACCTGCGCGGCGACAGGCTGCGTCCTCCCTCGGGCTCCCAGCGCAGTTCCACCGTGCGGGGGAAGCGCGTGCGGACGCGCTCCATCGCGACCGCCGGCCGTTCGGGATCCGTGAGAACCACCTGGCACCACGCATCCTGCGCGGCGGCGTTTTCCGGGGCGGAAAGCAGCGTGTCCAGAGGTCCACGCAGTCGCGCGAGGCGAAGTCCGGCTTCGTGCTCGAGTTCCTCGACCTTCCTCACCCCCGGGGCGCCGATGTCCACCAGCCACGCACCCTTGGTGTGGGACGCCTCCGAGAAGGAGTAGGCCACCGGAGAACCGCTGTAGCGCACGGTGTCCGTGACCCGCTGCCTCCGGTGGACGTGTCCCAGTGCGGTGTAGTCGTGTTCGGCGAAGACCTCGGCGGACACGGTGCCCAACCCCCCGGAGTCCACCACTCGTTCCGAGTCCGTGGGTTCGGCGCCCGTGACGAAGGCGTGCGCCATCACCACGCTGGGGATGCCAGCCCTGGTCCGTTTGTCCACGGCAATGCCCTGGGCCACCGCACCGAGGACTGCCTGGTGCGTTGGAGGGCAATCGAGCAACGGCGCCACGGCCCGGGGTTCCAGGTACGGGATGCCGTACACCGCCACGGCGTCCTCGTGAGTATCCCCGTGATCTCCCGCGTCTTTCAGGGCGACGGACGGCGCTCGTTCCGCTGTCACCGAGCCGTTCCTCTGGCGGAACACCACGGGCCGCTCTGCTCCAGCCACGGATGTCAGGAGGTGCACACCGCCGTGAGCCATGATTTCTGCCCCGAATCCGAGCCGCGCCGGAGAATCGTGGTTGCCGCTCGTGAGCACCACCTGCGCCCCCGCCGCACGAATCCCTCCGAGGGTGGCGTTGAGCAGCTCGACCACCTCCGTGCGTGGTTGAGCCCGGTCGTAGACGTCCCCTGAGACCAGAACCACGGCCACCCCCCGCTCTTTCACCCACTGCACGATCTCGGACATCGCCCGCCGCTGGACGTCGAGAATGTCGACCCCGTGAAACGTCCGGCCAAGGTGCCAGTCGGAGGTGTGCAGTATCAGCATGCATCAAACGTAACGGGGGTCTCAGACACTCATAAGGGCTCTCACGCATGGCGCGCCCGTGTCCCGCTCCGGGTCGACGGCATCGCGCCCACGTGCACCGGGTCGGACCCTGCGTTCTCCGTGATTTCTCATGAACCGCGCCCGGACGTCTGCGGCCACGTCGAGACCCATTCAGGCACGGGCGGGGCGTCACACCCCCCTGACGTGCAGTCGTGCATCTGCATCATTGGAGTTGTCCACATTTGCTCGCCGACCACTCCCGCGGCGGCAGTCTTCACCCTATGCTCTGGTGATTGTCAGGTGCATCACACCGATTCGACAACGACAACAGGGAGAGTGCGTGAAAGATGCTGCACACGGGTACGGCACGAACGCGAGCGCGGACTCTGGCCCTGGTGGGCCTCGGCATCCTCGTTCTGGGTGGTTGCGGGACCAGCCCGCAGGACAACACCGCCGGCACCCAGGCCGCAGAGACGTCCTCCTCCGCGTCACCCTCACCAGAAAGAACCGACACCGGTTCCGCGAAGCCCGCAAGCACAGCCACCCCCACGGCATCGAGCAAAGCGGCCCTGCCCGAGGACTGGCGGCCTGAGGAGCCCACCGTCCTGGCCACTGGGCAGAAGGTGCCAGACGACTACGAGCCCGCCACACTGGAGCACCCCGCACGCAACGTACCGAAGCCGGTCATGCCCCCCGAGGCAAAGGAGGAGACTGAGGCGGGCGCGCAGGCCTTCCTCAACTACCGAGCGGATGCGCAGTGGTACTCCATACAAACAGGGGATACTTCGCTCGTCATGGAAATTACCTCGACTGACTGTGCAGAATGTCTTGAACAATACGAGGCATACGAAAAGATGTATAGCGAAGGAAACTGGGCCGCAGGTGGATTTGAAACTGCGAAAATCGAACCACATTCATTCACAAAGCGCCCAGATGGTGGCTACAATTTGCCGGTAAGGATTAAGAGTTCAGGTGCGACAGCGATCGTTGACGGCAAGATACCGCGACGCCAACTACCGTTCGACTCATCCGAGGGCTTCGATGTTTACCTATACCGAGAGAACGCCCAATGGGTATATCTCACCGGGTCCCCCAGGGGATCACTCTGATGCGCACCCAACGACGACCTGCGGCGCTGTTGACTATAGCGGCCTCAACTTTCTGTCTAACCATTACGCCCCCTGCAGTGGCCGACGAGCCGACGCTTCCAGATTTTGGAATAGGTTCCAAGGAGAGCCAGCTATTTACCGAATCTAGTGCACACGGGTCCATAATCGACGTCAAGATCGAAGGACGGGTGAAGTTTTCCGGGCGCGGAATTCCGGGCACCTCGAACGCGTCCGACGCCTCTGGAGCATCGGGGGGAGATTCACCTGGCGGAGCATGGAACCCCGACACCGATCCGGCCTTTCAAAAGGCTCTCCGCGACCGGTTGATGTCCGACGACGACTCCATCTTCTTCAACGCCCGCATGATGGACACCGCCAAGAACAAGACGGTCTACGGCCTCCAGGATCCCTGCACCCGCGACAAGGGCGCCGCCCTGCGCAGCTGCCGGGCCCAGCAGGAGTGCACGGACGATTCCGGCCAGACCGGGGTGTCCATGGACATCGTCGTGGGCGGGGCATCGGACGGCGCGCGTTCACCTCGAGGCACTCAGATGTGCGTTTCTGATGCCCAGGCCGACGGCGCGGGAGACGACGGCTACGTGCCACTGCCCACGTTCACCCTTCAGGACTTCCAGCGCCTCGCGGTGGCTCCGGCGGAGAACCACGTGCAGCCCGCCCCGGACACCTTGAAGAACATGAACACGAATGTCTACGCCGTGGCGCAGCCTCAGACGTTCGAGACCACCCTGGGTGGCTACCCCGTGTCGGTGCGCGCCTACCCCGCCCAGTACACCTGGAACTACGGGGACGGGGCGTCCCTGGGCCCCACTCCCCTCACCGGTGCTCCCCTGCCGGAGGGTGCGTGGGACACTCCCACGGACACCTCGCACGTGTACACCTCAACCGGTGACTACTCGGTCACCCTCACCACCTGGTTCTACGGTGAGTACAACATCGCGGGGACGGGGTGGCAGCCCGTGGCGGGATACAACCAAGTGGCCTCCGCCCCCGTGCAGCTGAGCGTCTGGCGTGCCACCGTGCACAACGTTGCGGACGACTGCCGGGTGAATCCCGCCGGGGTGGGCTGTCCCGGGGCCTCCCGCTGACCTTTGGGACGCCTCCAAGCCCGCGGCACCTCGCCAGGGTGAGAGACCACCTCGTCCTCCTGCCCGCCGGGGCCGTGTGTCTGCGGTGTTCGTGTGCTCGCCATGCCCTCATGGTCATCACACCGGCGAGTCTTCCTAGACTGGTCCCATGACCATCGAGAACACACCCGAGCTGCTGGCACGAGACCAAGGACTGGACGCGACGTCGCACCGGTACCCGGACCTGGTCCGCGGAGTGGTTCTCGCGCCGTGGATCGCCGCGGGCACGGACCGGCCCGACCAGGCCACGCAGCTCGCCGCACGCACGGTGGCCGCGCTGGACGAGGTGGCGGGCTGGGCCAACGACGGCCAGAGTGCAGACCCCACCGCGTGCGCCTGGCTGTCCTACCTCCGGTGGGCCGTGACCAACGGCGCGCAGCTGCCCGACCACGCCCCGCACCCGCCATCCGACGACCTGGACCGCCACCATCCAGTCCTCGCCGCCCCGGGAGAGCACTCCGGCGACTCCTTCGACGCGCTGGCCACCGGCTCGCTCGGAGAGGTCGTGCGACCTGTGCTTCCCGCCGCGGACAGCCCCGAGGTTCTCGCGCGCACGGCTCCTTACGGCATGGTCCCCACCATCGGGTGGAAGACCCTCGTGGCTCTCGCCGTGGATTCGGCCGCCATCACCCACGGCAGCCCGGAGGCGCAGACCGCCGCCGTGGGCATGGCCCTCGCGGTCCACGCCGCCGCCCGCGCGGCAGAGACCGGTGCCACCGTGAAAGACGTGCTGGCCGAGACCGCTCGGGTGTGCGCCGTCGTCACCCGCCCCGCACCCCGCACCCTCGAGCTGCTGGCGCAGTGCACGGAACCGGACTCACGGCGCGAGCTGCTGGCCGCGGCACCGGATCTCGCCGTACGAGGCGAGCACGCGGCGTCGACGGCCCTGGCTCTAGGACTTGCCGCACTGGCGGACGCCGCCTCCTCGCAGTCCCCGGCCTCAGCCACTCCGGGGGACGACGCCGCTCGACGCGCCTCTGCGGCGCTGCCCGGGGACACCCCGGTCCACACCGCGGCCCGTGCCGTGGCCACCACGGTGGCCGCTGCCATGTGGGGGCTCAGCGGCACGGATCCGGCCGCCCCCGAAGCACCAGGGACGTCCGCTCGTGATGCCACCCGGGCCGATCTCCTGGCGCTGGCCGACGAGTGGATCTCCCGCTGGTGCGCCTGACCCCGTGGTGATCGTGGCAGGCCGGGGCTGAGGCCTCCGAGTGGATCGCACCAGGGGTGCCCGGCGGGTCGCAGTGGTCAGGCGACGTGGAAGGGCGCGCCCGAACCGGCTACAGGTCCGCGCGCTGCATCCGCACGCCGTAGTGAGACACCAGTTCCGCCATGCTCTCCGCCCCGCTGCGTCGGGCGAGGTCCAGCACGATACCGGCGCAGGCAAGGGAGTCGCTCAGGGCGTTGTGGTGATCACGCACCTCCGCCCCGGCCGCGCGCGAGGCGTTCGGGAGGGAGTACGAGCGCAGCGTGTACGCCGCCCGCGCCAGCCTCAGGGTGCAGGCGTAGTCCCAGACCCGGGATGCACCCCCGCACGCGCTGTTGGCGGCCTTGATGACACCGGTGTCGAACACCGCGTTGTGGGCCACCAGGACGGAGTCCGGGTCCTCCGGGGAGATGTTGTCGCACATCCAGTCCCAGAGCTGGTCGAACGTGGGGGCGTCCGCCACGTCCGCGGGCTGAATCCCGTGGATGCGCACGTTGCCCCGTTCGAAACCGTCGTGGCCCGCGGGAGGCCGGATGAGGGAGTACCGGGTGTCGACCACCCGACCGTCCCGGACGCGCACCACTCCCAGGGCACAGGCCGAGGCGAGGCTGCGGTTGGCGGTTTCGAAGTCGATGGCGGTGAAGCTGACGGACACGCTGTGAGCGTACGGCCCCACTCCGACACGATGAGGGTGGCTCAGACGGCCGCCACGGCGCGCGACTCGTACCAGGCGTCCGCCTTCTCGACCGCCTGGCGGACCTGGGCGGCGTCGAGCTCGTGGTGCAACGCGTAGGCCACGGCCTGCAGCGGGAAGATCCGGGCGTGCAGGCGCGCCCGTTCGTAGCCGACCTCGTCCGTGGCGTCGCGCACGCTGGGCCAGCCGAACCACAGTCCCAGGGAGGCAATGTCGTACGCGGGGTCGCTCAGGCACGCGTGGTCCCAGTCGATGACGCCCACCAGGTGCTCCCCCTGCCACAGCATGTTGGAGCCCATGAGGTCCCCGTGGACGAGCTGGGGCGTCACGTTCTCGAGCGCCACGAGGTCCTCGATGGCGTGCAGCGCCCGGTCCCTGCTGCGTGGCAGCAGCCGGGGAAGCACCTGCTCCAGCAGGACGTGGCGACGCCGGTGCCCGCCCCAGTGCTGCCCGGGGCGGTCCAGCCACGGCTCGGCGGCCCGGGCGTCCGCGCGGCCGATCTGTTCCAGCACTCGGCGCAGCTGACGGGGGTCCACGGGTCCCGGAGCCCGGGGTGCCCCGGGGATCCACGTCATTCCGACGGCCGTGTAGCGGCCGTCCTGGATCACCGGCGTCAGCGGTCGGGGCACCGTGAAGTCGAACTCCGGCAGCCTGGACAGCGCCCGCGTCCGACGCCGGACGTTCTCACCGGAGGTGGGGTTCTTGGCGATGCGCACACTCATCATGTGGCCCGCGTTGACCACGATGTGCGCCGAGCCGCCCGCGTGCAGCTCCCAGTCGGAGCGCTCCACGGAGACACCGGCCTCCGCCAGAACCGCTTCCACGGCGTTGGCGAAGGGGAGGTGTCCGCAGGCGAAGGTCATGGTCAGGCCTCGGGCTCCGATTCGGGCGAGGCACCCGGAACGGGTGCGGCTGCGCGCTCCTCGTGGCCCAGGACGCGCAGCAGGTGGGGCAGCATCGCCGCCATGGCCCGGCCGCGGTGACTGATGCGGTTCTTGTGCTCTGCACCGAGTTGGGCGCAGCTCGCGCCACCCTCCCCCTCGGGCGCGAACACCGGGTCGTAGCCGAAGCCGTTCTCGCCCACCGGACCCGGGAGGATCCTTCCCGGCAGCTCTCCCGTGACCACGTGCTCGGTGCCGTCGCGGGGGTCCACGAGAGCGGCCGCGCACACGAAGCGAGCGCCGCGGTGCTCGGGGGCGATGTCCCCGAGCTGGGCGAGAAGGAGACGGAGGTTCGCGGCGTCGTCGCCGTGCTGCCCGGCCCAGCGCGCGGAGAAGATCCCTGGGGATCCTCCCATGACGTCCACGGCCAGTCCGGAGTCGTCGGCGAGCGCCACGAGGCCGGACTCCGCGGCTGCGGCACGCGCCTTCAGCAGCGCGTTCTGCTGGAACATCACGCCGGTCTCCACGACGTCGCCCAGCCCGGCCGTGCCGGCGTCCACCACAAGCTCCGGGTCACTGAGACCCGCGGCGGCGAGCATGGCGCGCAGTTCGCGCACCTTGCCCTGGTTGTGGGTGGCCAGCACCACGCGGGCGCCGGGGACCTCACCGACCACGGGTGCTCTCCAGGGTCTCGCGCTGGATCTCGGCGAGCTGGGCGCACCCGGCTACCGCCAGGTCCAGCAGCGCATCCAGCTCGTCGCGGCGGAACGGGACACCCTCGGCGGTGCCCTGCACCTCCACGAAGTCGCCGGAGCCGGTGACGACCACGTTCATGTCGGTCTCCGCGCGGACGTCCTCCACGTAGGGCAGGTCCAGCATGGGGACGCCGTCGATGATGCCCACGGACACCGCCGCCACCGAGTCGGTGAGGGGGTTCACGCGGCGCTTGAGCACGCCGTTGTCGTGGGCCCAGTTGATGGCCTCCGCGAGCGCCACGTAGGCACCCGTGATGGAGGCGGTGCGGGTTCCGCCGTCGGCCTGCAGGACGTCGCAGTCGAGCACCACGGTGTTCTCGCCGAGGGCCTCGAGGTCGATGATGGAGCGCAGCGAGCGCCCGATCAGCCGGGAGATCTCGTGGGTCCGCCCGCCGATCTTGCCCTTGACGGACTCTCGTGCGGACCGGGTGGAGGTGGCGCGCGGGAGCATCGCATACTCGGCGGTCACCCAGCCGCGCCCCTCTCCCTTGAGCCAACGGGGCACGCCCTCCGTGAGCGAGGCGGTGCACAGCACACGGGTGCCTCCGAACTCGATCAGCGCGGAGCCCTCCGCCTGCTCGGACCAGCCCCGGGTGATCGTGATGGGCCTCAGCTCGGCCACCGTGCGCCCGTCGGCGCGGACCACGTCCGTGGTCGAGCGCTCGCCCTGGCCCGTGGAGTTCGCGGTGGATCGTGCCGGATCGGTAGGCGCAGTCATGCGGATCAGCCTAGTCGTCGGCCCCGGCGCGTGCCAACGCATCGAACGACCGGTCGGTCGGGCCGGACACGCGGTAGCTCCTGGCCGGCCGCGCCACGGAGACCGGCCCGTCGAAGGCCTCGCACGCCTCCGCCTCTGCCGTGCGCGGGTCGTTCCACACGGGCAGGTGCGTGAGCAGCAGACGCCGCGCTCCCGCCTCCGCGGCCGTCCGGCCCGCGCGCCGGCCCGTGAGGTGGATCCCCCGCAGGTGGTCCTCGCGTCCCTCCTCGTAGGCGGCCTCGCACAGGAACACGTCAGCGTCCCGGGCCGCCACCACGAGCTCTTCGCAGGAATCGGTGTCCCCGGAGTAGGTGAGCACCTCCACACCCTCCGGACCCCGGTGCTCGACCCGCAGGGCGAACGGCTCCGGGCACGGGTGGTTCACGGGGAACGGCGTCACCGTGAACGGGCCCACCGTCACGGGCTGCCGGGGCTGCCACACGTGGAAGTCGAACTCCGTGGCCATGGAGTGCTCCGGGGGCAGCATGTGCAGCTGGTTCAAGTAGGTGTGCGTCGCGGAGGGCCCGTAGAGGGGGATGGTCCCTGCGTTCCATCCACGGGGATCCCACTTGACCGCCACGTGCAGACCGCCCACGTCCACGCAGTGGTCCGGGTGAAGGTGGGAGAGCATGATCGCGTCAATCTCGTGCAGGTCGATGTAGCGCTGCAGCGTGCCCAGGGCGCCGTTGCCCATGTCCAGCACGATCCGCCAGATCCGTCCGTCTGCGTCCTCCCCCGACACCAGGTAGCAGGACGCCGGGGAGTCCGGGCCCGGGAAGCTGCCCGAGTTGCCGACCACGGTGAGGATCATGGAGTTGCGACCTTTCTGCTGCCGACTCAGCGCTGAGCCGGGTGGATCGTGGAGAGGGAGCCGGTGGGGTACTGCTCGGCCACGGACGAGGTGTGGCGGACGCGCAGCACCTCCGGGCCCAGGAACCGCTGGGCCAGTCCCTCGAAGCTCACGGGGTCGCCCGTGGCCAGGAACTCGTGGTGGGGTGCCAGCGCGGGATCACGCTCGAGGCCGTTGTCGAGCAGGCTGCGGTACACGTCCCGCGCGGTCTCCTCCGCCGAGGACACCAGGTTGACGCTCTCCCCCATGACGTAGGAGATCACCGCGGTGAGCAGCGGGTAGTGCGTGCAGCCGAGCACGAGGGTGTCCACCTGGGCGTCCTTGAGGGGCTGCAGATACTCCTGGGCGGTGCGCAGCAGCTCCGGACCGGAGGTGACCCCGCGCTCCACGTACTCCACGAACTCGGGGCACGCCACCGAGGTGATGTCCAGCTGGGGTGCCGCCGCGAACGTGTCGTCGTACGCGCGGGACCCGATGGTGGCCTCGGTGCCGATCACGCCCACGCGCCCGGTGCGGGTGGTGGCCACGGCGCGGCGCACGGCGGGCTGGATGACCTCGGTGACCGGGATGTCGTAGCCCCGCGTGTAGCGTTCGCGCGCGTCGCGCAGCACCGCGGCGGACGCCGTGTTGCACGCGATCACGAGCAGCTTCACGCCGGAGTCCACGAGGTCGTCCATGATCCGCAGCGCGTTCGAACGCACCTGGGCGATGGGCAGCGGACCGTACGGGCCGTGGGCGGTGTCCCCCACGTAGAGGATCTCCTCGTTGGGCAGCTGGTCGATGATGGACCGGGCCACCGTGAGACCGCCCACTCCGGAGTCGAACACCCCGATGGGCGAGTTGGGGTTCGGACCGGTGGGAGAACGGTGCTCAGCCTGCATAACGGAAAACTGTAGTGCGTCCGGGTGAGCACCCCGAACATGAGACGAGGCGTGCTTCCGATGCCGCGTCACGAGGACGGGAGGGTCTTCAGCAGCGCCTCCATGAGCGTCTCCTGCAGCCACGAGACGAAGTTGTACACCACGCCCATGTACTGCTCCACGGTCTGCGCCGTCCCGAAGTCCGTGAGCTCCGCCACCCGCTCGGCGTCCTGCGGGGAGTCGATCCCCAGCCGGGACGCGAGCACCAGGCGGACGTCGTTGAGTGCGCGTGCAACGTCCTGCGCCTGTTCCGTGGTCAGCACCACGGGATCGGACTCCAGGGCGAGCGAGGACGCCCGCAGTGCCGCGATCCGGCGTTCGCGCAGCGAGCGGTCCGTGAGCCTGCGGAACTCCGCGGCCTGCTCGGGGTCCGACGACGCCGCGGGCAGCAGTCTGCGCAGCGCGGGGTCCGTGGGCTCGGCCACGTCCTCGTCCCAACCCACGAGCGCCTCCAGGGGGTCGTCCGTGTCGCGCGGCTCGGGCGCGAGCGTCTCTGCCACGTCCGAGAACAGCTTCTGCAGCAGACGCACCTCGGGGGCCTCGAAGCGGCCCACGATGCCCTTGCGCGTGCGCTTGAACCCGCGCGCCATCAGTTCTCCCCCGCCTTCTCGTAGGTGGCCCACAGGCCGTAGCCGTGCAGTGCGCTCACGTGGGCCTCGGCCTCCTCCAGGGAGCCGGTGAAGACGATCGACCGGCCCTGGTGGTGGACCTCGAGCATGAGCGTGCGGGCCTTGGCGTCCGTGAACCCGAAGTGCGAGCGGAAGACGTACACCACGTAGCTCATGAGGTTCACGGGGTCGTCCCAGACCACCACGTTCCACGGCACGTTCACGGCGGTGAGCGCCTGCTCCTCCCGCGTGAGCTGCGGGGACTCCGCAGGCGCGGCACTCATGAGCACGGCGGGGGCGGGGACACGGCCCCGGAACTGGTAAGTGAGCATCGTTTCCATGGTAGCCGGGGGCGTGGTGATGTGCGCACGGCGAGCGCCCCACTAGGCTGGCAGGGTGAACGAGCACAGCTATTCCTGGCACCCGCAGGCCACGTCCCTGCTGACGGACCACTACGAGCTGACCATGCTGCAGGCAGCCCTCCGAGCGGGCACGGCTTCACGCCGCAGCGTGTTCGAGGTCTTCACCCGCCGCCTGCCGCACGGTCGGCGCTACGGGGTCTTCGCCGGGGTGGGTCGCGTCCTGGAGGGCCTGGAGCAGTTCCGCTTCACGGACGAGCAGCTGCGCTTCCTGCGGGACACCGGCGTGGTGGACGCCGCCACCGTGGCCTACCTGGAGAACTTCCGCTTCACGGGCCAGATCCGCGGCTACGCGGAGGGCGAGACCTACTTCCCCCACTCCCCGCTGCTGAGCGTGGAGTCCTCCTTCGCGGAGGCGTGCGTCCTGGAGACCTACATCCTGTCCGTGCTCAACTACGACTCCGCCGTGGCCTCGGCCGCGTCCCGCATGGTGGGCGCCGCCGGGGACCGGCCGTGCATCGAGATGGGTTCACGCCGCGCCCACGAGCAGGCTGCCGTGGCCGCCGCCCGCGCCGCCGTGGTGGCCGGTTTCGAGTCCACGTCCAACCTGGAGGCGGGCTACCGCTACGGCGTGCGGACCGTGGGCACCGCCGCCCACTCCTTCACCCTGCTGCACGACTCCGAGGAGCAGGCCTTCCGAGCCCAGCTGGACGCTCTGGGAGTGTCCACCACACTGCTCGTGGACACGTACGACGTCGAGCGGGCCGTCCGCCTCGCCGTGGACATCGCCGGTCCGGACCTCGGCGGGGTGCGTCTGGACTCGGGCGACCTGGTGACCCAGGCGGCGTCGGTGCGTGCGCTGCTCGACAAGCTCGGCAACCCGAACACTCGCATCACGGTCACGAGCGACCTGGACGAGTACGCGATCGCCGCCCTGCGCGCCGTACCCGTGGACTCGTACGGCGTGGGCACGCGCCTGGTGACGGGCTCGGGAGCCCCCACGTCCTCCATGGTCTACAAACTCGTCTCGCGGGAGGGCGCGTCGGGCACCATGGAGCCGGTGGCCAAGGCTTCCTCGGGCAAGGCCTCCGTGGGCGGCGAGAAGTACGCTCTGCGGCGCCGCAGCGCCGAGGGCCTGGCCACCCACGAGCTCGTGGGCATTTCCCACGAGCCCCACGACGACGGCGACGACCGTCCCCTCCTCGTGGACTACGTCACCGGCGGGGAGCTGCACGACGGCTTCACCGGCCCCGAGGGTGTGCAGCGGGCCCGACGGCGCCACGCCGAGTCCGTGGCGGAGCTGCCGCGGGCGGCACGCAGGCTCTCCGAGGGCGAGCCCGTGATCCCCACCGTCATCGAACCAGGAACCGCTCACTGAGCAGGGAGGACACCGTGCGCACTGCACTGCTGATCGTCGACGTCCAGAACGACTTCTGCGAGGGCGGCAGCCTGGCCGTCGCCGGGGGCGCCGCGGTGGCCGCGGGGATCTCCGAGCACCTCGAGGACCACCACGCGGACTACGTGGCCGTGGCCGCCACCCAGGACTGGCACGTGGACCCGGGAGAGCACTTCAGCGACACCCCGGACTTCGCCACGAGCTGGCCCGTGCACTGCGTGGCGGACACCCCCGGCGCGGCGACCCACCCCGATTTCGACACCGAGCACGTCACCGAGTTCTTCCGCAAGGGCGCGTACGACGCCGCCTACTCGGGTTTCGAGGGGCTGTCCGCCCCGGACGTGGACGTGCCCATGGGAGAGCCGGAGGAAGCCGCGGACGAGGACCGTGTGAGCCTGGACGACTGGCTCCGGGAGCGGGACGTCGAGGCCGTGGACGTGGTGGGGCTCGCCCTGGACCACTGCGTGCTGGCCACCGCCAAGGATGCAGTAGATGCCGGCTACGAGACCCGGCTGCTGCTGCCGCTCACGGCGCCTGTCTCAGCGGAAGGCGGCCAGCGCGCCGTCGCGGAGCTGGAAGCCGCGGGCGTGGAGGTCGTCACCGACCTGGCCTGACGTGTCCCTGCCGGGCGCGGCCCAGTGGGCCGCAGCTCGGCGTGGGAAGGGAACCGGCTCGGATCGGGAGGCGGTGCCGAGGGCGTCCGCGCGCGTCTGCGAGGGCCGAGCGCCCGCAGGATGGCGCGCGGGGCGTCGAGGACCCGGCCGAGCGGCGTCGTGCACGGGACCTACTTGCGGCCGATGAACCAGCGCTGCAGCATTGCGAGGCGCGCGTTCAGCTGCTCCTCCGACGCCTGGGCCACGGGCGGACCACCGCACTTGGTGCGCAGCTCGTTGTGGATCACACCGTGCGGGGTGCCCGTGCGGGCGGACCACGCCGAGACGTTCTTGGACAGCTGGGCCCGCAGGTCCTTGAGCCGCCGGTGGTCCGGGACCGCGGGCTGCTGGGGGGCCGTGCCACCGCCCTGGCGCTGCGCCGAGCGCGACTGGCGCTCCCGCAGCAGCTCGGAGACCTGCTCGGGATCCAGCAGGCCGGGGATGCCGAGGTACTCGGCCTCCTCCTCCGAGCCCACGGCGGCGCCGCCGCCGAACGCGCCGCCGTCGAAGAGCACGCCGTGGAAGGACGCGTCCGAGTCCAGGGCCTGGAAGTTGCCCTGTGCGAGCGCGGACGACGCCCGCTCGTCGCGGTTGGCCTCCTCCAGCAGGTCGTCGTCCCAGCCGCTCTCCATGGGCTGGTCGAAGTCCACGACGTCGGGCACGCTCTTGGGCTTGTCGAGGGCGTGGTCCCGCTCCTCCTCCATGGAGTTGGCGAGCGCCATGAGCACGGGCACCGACGGCAGGAACACCGAGGCGGTCTCCCCGCGCTTGCGGGCGCGCACGAAGCGGCCCACGGCCTGGGCGAAGAACAGCGGCGTGGACGTGGAGGTCGCGTAGACGCCCACCGCGAGGCGGGGCACGTCCACCCCCTCGGAGACCATGCGCACGGCCACCATCCAGCGCTTGTCCGACTCCGAGAACTGGTCGATCTTGTTGGACGCGGCCTTGTCGTCGGAGAGCACCACGGTGGGCCGCTCCCCCGTAAGGGCGTGCAGCTGCTCGGCGTAGGCCTTGGCGTCCTGGTGGTCGGTCGCGATCACGAGCGCTCCGGCGTCCGGCACGGTGCGGCGCACCTGGGTCAGGCGCTGGTCCGCGGCGCGCAGGACGGACGGGATCCACTGGCCCTGCGGGTCCAGGGCCGTGCGCCACGCGTGGGACGTGATGTCCTTGGTGAACCCCTCCCCCAGCTGGGCGGCCATCTCCTCGCCCGCGGAGGTGCGCCAGCGCATCTGCCCGGAGTAGGCCATGAAGATCACGGGGCGCACCACGTGGTCCTGCAGGGCGTTGCCGTAGCCGTAGGTGTAGTCCGCCGTGGAGCGGCGGATGCCGTCCCCGTCCTCCTCGTAGCGCACGAACGGGATGGGTGAGGTGTCCGAGCGGAAGGGCGTACCGGTGAGCGCGAGCCGCCGGGTGGCCGGCTCGAAAGCCTCGCGCAGCCCGTCGCCCCAGGACAGCGCGTCGCCCGCGTGGTGGATCTCGTCCATGATCACGAGCGTGCGTCCGGCCTCGGTCCGGGCCCGGTGCAGCAGCGGCTTGTTCGCCACCTGCGCGTAGGTCACGGCCGCGCCCATGTAGCCGCGGCCGTGCTGACCGTCCGCGTTCTTGAAGTTGGGGTCGATCGCGAGCCCCACGCGTGCCGCGGCATCGGCCCACTGGCGCTTGAGGTGCTCGGTGGGGGTCACCACGGTCACCCGCTGGACCACGCCGGCGTCGTGCAGCTTCTTGGCCACGGTGAGCGCGAACGTGGTTTTGCCGGCACCGGGGGTCGCCACGGCCATGAAGTCCCGGGGCTGAGCCTGCTCGTAGCGCTGGATGGCCTCCGCCTGCCACGCACGGAGCTTGGGTGCGGTGCCCCACGCGGCCCGGTCCGGGTACGCCGGAGGCAGGTCCGCTGCCGCCCCGAAAAGGGACATCTGATCGCTGTCTGACACGTGGTGCTCGTCCTCTCCGCGCCCTGTGGCGCGAGTTTCCACCGTTTCTCCGGGCACCGTTTCCCCGGACGACGCCGCCCGGTCCCGTCCGCGGCCCCGGCGTGCGCCCTGCCCGTCCGCTCGCCTGCCCGATCCGTTCGCGCGTCCGCGGACCCGTGGTCCATCCACGACGCCGCGGCTCGAGAACCGCGGCCTCTCGTGTGGTGCCGGCACCCCGTGCCAGCACGCGCTGCGGCCGGGCGCCGACGCACCGCGACAGTCTCCGGTGACGCAGACACGCCGGGGGCGGGGCCGTGCCGCCGCGCGGCGTCGTCCAGGCCGCCACCGGTCGGCACGGCAACGGCGCCCGCTGTGCGGGCGCCGCCGGTGTCCCGCGGGGCGGGACGGGGTGCTGCGGTGGTGCTGTCAGTTCTCGGGCTTGTCCTTGCCGGGGCGCAGACCCTGGTAGATCTCCTTGCACTCCGGGCACACCGGGAAGCGCTGGGGATCGCGTCCGGGGGTCCACACCTTGCCGCACAGCGCGATCACGGGTTCGCCGGACAGTGCCGACTCCATGATCTTCTCCTTGCGGACGTAGTGGGCGAACCGCTCGTGGTCACCGGGCTCCGCGAACTGGCGGGTCTCCTCCCGCTCAATCGTGGCGGTTCCCCCCACGGTCTCCGTGCCGGACTCGGTGCTGTTCAGAACCCGGGAGGACCGCGAGAAGGGGCCCCCGACGTGCTGGGCTTCGGTGGTGTCCATGCCGTCCACTCTACCCCGTGCGCCGTGGGCGGGTGTCCGGGTCACCGGTACCCGGAGACCTCCTGCAGCAGCTCGGGACCGCGGGCGTCCAGCCACTTCCCGCCCAGTCGTACGCCCAGCCACAGCAGCACGAGGCCCTCCACGAGCCCCACCGCGAGCGCCAGCCAGCTCCACACCGCAGCCCCTGAGCCGAGGTGGACGAACAGCAGCACGAGGGGCGGCAGTGCCAGCAGGAGCATGAGTCCCATGACGACGAACTGGACCACCAGGTTGAGGATGGTGAAACCCTGTGGAGTCTTCATGGGCGAGGCGCCCGGCGGCGGTGTGGGATACGTGTAGCGCGCCGACACCACGGAGACCACTCCGGCGCCGCCGAGCAGCAGAGCGGCACACGTGCCGAGCAGCGCGGGCAGGGCCTGCCACTCGTGCACCCGCAGCATCCACAGCACCACGCCCAGACCCACGAGCGGCGTGGCCACGATCAGCATGGCCACCACCCGGCCCAGCCGGTCAGCCCGCCCGGGCACGGAGGCCAGCAGGTGCAGGCTGAACGCGCTGTTGTCGTAGGAGATGTCCGCCGAGATGGCGTAGGACATGAGCAGGGCGATCATCATGGGCAGCAGCCACATGGCGAAGCCCCCGTCGCTGCCCAGGAACCACAGTGCCGCACTGATGGCCGGGATCATCAGCAGTGACGCCGAGTACCGCGGGTCCCTGAGCCAGTAGATCAGGCAGCGCGCGGCCACCGCTCCCCACGGCGTGGCGGGGAAGCGGTCGAGCGCGCCGATGCCCGCCACGGACCTGCCCGTGGCACGGGCGGCTCCCCCGGCGGCGTCGGCCAGTGCCCGGTCCAGTGCGAACCGGGCGAGCCCCACGAGCACCGCGAGGGTGGCCAGCACGATGAGCAGCCGGAGCAGGGCGGCGCCCCAACGACCCGCCGCCACGTCACCGGGAATGGCCCAGACCGCACCCAGGGGCGTCCAGGACAGCACGGCGGCCCACCCGGGCAGCCGGTCCCACACGCGTTCCACCCCGGTGGCCACGGAGGTGAAGATCGGGGCCAGCAGGACGATGAGGAGCAGACTGAGAATGGAGAGGATCTCCGTGGAGCGCCGGCTCTTGGCGATCCGGGCAGCCAGCGCGGCGGCGCAACGGGACCCCGTGAACGCCAGCAGCGCGGCCAGCACAGCGCACAGCGCGGCGGCGGCCACGGCGGGGGCGGAGGAGCGCCAGCAGAGCAGCCATCCGACCAGCGCAATCACCGTGAGGACGCCGGGAATCCCGATGACGGCTCCGACCGTCTGACCAGCCAGCACACCCGTGGTGCTCAGCGGGAACAGGCCCAGCCGGGCGGGGTCCAGCGTGGCGTCTGCTTTGGAGGTGAGCACGGGGACGAGCCACCATCCCAGCAGCACCGTGGCGCCCACCAGGGTGGATGCCGCGGTCACCACCTCGAGGGGTTCGGAGCCCAGGAAGAACATCGCGCTCAGCAGCATCGCCAGAACGGACAGGGCGTACAGCCCGCCCAGGATGGTGCCCACCAGCACCCACGTGGAGCGGGTGAGGGTGTTGACGAGGATGCGCCACTTCAGTCCCGCCAGCCGCCGGGCCTCCTCCAGCACACCCATGCGGTGGGTTCCACGCTCCTGCCCGGACGACGCCGGGCGCACGGACTCGGGGACGGCGGCGTCGGGCACGGGTTCCTGCCCGTCGGGCGCGACAGGACGGTCGATCGCCCCGCCGGGCCCCGCCGTGCCATGGGTCCTGGCGGAGGCACGGGTCCCGGGGTCGACGCCGCCCGGCACGGCGGCCGCGCCCTCGTGGCCCTCCGCCGCCGGCTCCGGCAGCCCGCCGCTGGGGGTGTGTTTCACTCCGGACGAAGCCACTGCAGTCCCTCCCCCGCCTCGGTGCGACCGCCCACGAAGGACACGAAGCGGTCTTCCAGGGACATGCCGTCGCAGACCTGCTCCATGGTGCCCTGGGCCAGCACGCGCCCCTGGTCCATCACGGCCACGTGGTCGCACATGCGCTGCACCAGGTCCATCACGTGGCTGGAGACCACTACGGTGCCGCCGGACTGCGTGTACTGGTGCAGCAGCGAGCGGATGTTGGCGGCGGAGACCGGGTCCACGGACTCGAACGGCTCGTCCAGCACGAGCAGGCTGGGCGCGTGGATCATGGCCGCGGCGAGCGCGATCTTCTTGGTCATGCCCGCCGAATAGTCCTGCACCTGGCGCCCCGCGGCGTCCTGCAGGTCCATGGCGGTGATGAGGTCCTCGGTGCGCTCCTTGACCAGCTGCCGGTCCATGCCGCGCAGCAGACCCGAGTAGGCCACGAGCTGACGGCCCGTGAGCCGGTCGAAGAGGTGGGCGCCGTCCGGGAGCACGCCCATGCGGCGCTTGGCCGTCAGTGGGTCGCGCCACACGTCCGCGAGCTCGTCCCGGCGGCCGCCTCCCACGAGCACCTGCCCGGAGGTGGGGCGCAGCAGGCCGGTGGCCATGGACAGCGTGGTGGTCTTGCCCGCACCGTTGCGGCCCACCAGACCGTAGAACGAGCCGCGCGGCACCGTGAGGTCCACCCGGTCCGCAGCGGGCCGCGACCCGTGGTCGTAGACCTTGGTGAGCTGACGCACCACGAGCGCGACGGCGGCTGGTTGCCGCACCGCGGGTCGTGGGGCGTCGGACTCCTGGGCCTGCGGCCAGGTCGGGCTCTGAGTCGGCGCCGGGGCTTCATGCGGTGCCGCCGTCTGGGACGACACCGGTTCGTGTGCCAGGGCCGAGCCGTGCTCGGGCGTGCGGGTCCGGGAGCCCTCGGGAGATGCCGTCCCCTGTCCCGGGGCCACGCTGGTTCGCGCACCCGGCCCCGAGTCGTCGTGCGGGGCCCACGGCGCGGACACCGAAAGATCTCGTGGGGTTCCGCGCTCAGCCGGGAGTGTGGCGTCCGCGGCGGGCTCGCGGCGCGGCGGCGTGGGTCCGTTCGGTGGGATGCTCATGGGCCCAAAGTACTCAACGCCCGGTGCGAGGGCGGCATGTTGCGCGGCGCCAGGCACGTCCCAGAAAACGTCTGGGCACGCGACGGGCGCCCTCGGCACGGAGGGGAGGCGGGCCGGTCCCGGGCGTGTCCCGGCCCGCGCGGATCGCGCACCGCAGAACGGCCTGCCGCTCCCACCCAGGACGAACCGACGACGGCGCGCCCGGCCACCTCGCAGGCCCGCCCGGACGGGCGGCGCGGACCCCCGCGGGTGGCCATCGCGGGCCCGCCCGAGTGAGCATCGCTGGCCCGCCCGGATGACCAGCCAGGGCCCGCCCCGGGTGACTGGGCCGGGCAGACCAGCGAGCCTGGAACGGCCGCCCGGGCAGACGGCGGGCGGGCCCCTAGAACAGGGCGCGCATCAGCTGGGCCCGCGCGGCCACCACACGGGGATCGTCCGCACCCACCACGTCGAAGAGTTCCACCAGCCGGGCGCGCGCGGCGTCCTTGTCGTCACCCGCCGTGGTGCGCACGATGGTGAGCAGTCGTCGGAACGCGTCCTCCACGTGCCCTCCTGAGAGGTCGAGGTCCGCGACGTCCAGGGCGGCCTGCACGTTCGAGGGGTCCGAGGCCGCGGCCTCGCGCACGGCCGCCGCGTCCATGGCGCTGACGCGCTGCAGCAGGTGGACCTGCGCGAGGGCCAGCTTGGCCTCGTGGTCCCCCGGGTTCTCGGCGAGCGCCTTCTCGTAGCACGCCTGAGCGCCGTCCAGGTCTCCGGCCTCGAGCTTCTCCACCGCCTCGGCGTGCAGCGGGGGCAGGGGCGCGGGCTCCTCCGTGGCGGTGGGCTCGGCCGTGCCGGTCACGCCGTTCTGCTGGGCCAGGCTCACGAGCTCCGTGAGAAGCTCACGCACCTGCTGCTCGGGAACGGTGGAGTTCACGAGCGGGACCACCCGGCCGCCCAGCAGGGCCACCACCGTGGGAACCGTCTGCGCCTGGAAGGCCTGCGCGACCTGCGGCTCCGCAGACGCGTCCACCGTGCCCAGGAGCAGACGACCCTGGAACTCGTCCACGACCGTGCTCACCACGTCCACGAACGACTCCGACTCCGGGCTCTGCGGGGCGTGCAGCACCACCACCACGGGATAGGAGGTGGAGGCCTCCGCGTACTGCTGGAAGTTGCCGGTGGTCAGCACCACCCGGTAGCTGGTGCCCGCCCCCGTGGACGACGCCGCTGCCCCGCGTTCTCCTCGCCCGGCACCCTGGGCGCCCAGGTCCACCGCGCCGCGCACGGAGGCCGGCACGGCGCTCTGCGCCCCGGAGGCTGCGGACGCGGCTCCACCGGGCTGCGGGCCGCCGACCGGTCCCGCCGAGCTCGGCGCACCCTGGGGACGCGGGGAACCGGGGAATTCGCTCATGAGTACCTCCTGGTGTCCCGCCCACTGCGGGGGCGGGGGTCGTGGTCCATCCGGCTCGCGTGAGCGCACGCGTGCCCTGCTGGTCCCATTATGGGCACGGCGGCACGGAGCGAGCCCACCCAGCACGCGTTGTACGCTTCCCGCGTGAGCACATCCTCCGGTCCCCACGAGCCGCCCAGCCGCTTGCGCCCCTCGCGCCACAGGTTCGAGGTGCCGCCCGAACCCGCACCCGTTCCCGCGGAGGAACGGGAACGGCGCGCGCCGTGGGACCGCCCCGTGGCGGACCGCTTCCATCCCGTGCAGAACGGCTTCCTGCTCACGGTGGGGGTCGGGTTCGCCCTGCTGGGGTACTACGTGCTGACCAACGTGGGCGGACTGGTGGGCTGGATCGTCACGGCGGCGTTCATCAGTCTCGGCATGGACCCGCTCGTGCGCTGGCTGGAGTCCAAGGGAATGCCCCGCTCCCTGGCGGCAAGCGCCGCCATCATCGCGCTGGCGCTCGTGGTGACCGCCTTCATCCTGCTGGCGGTGCCGCGGATGGTGGACCAGGCCCAGCAGCTGGCGGCGCGCGTGCCCGAGTTCGTGGACAGCTTCACGCACTCGGACCTCTACCACGCCCTGAACGAGCGGTTCGACATCGAGGCCTCCGTGCAGAACGGTGCCGCTGGCCTGCAGGAGCGCCTGGCCTCGGACGGGAACTTCCTGGGCGGGATGTTCGGGTCCGTGGTGAGCGCGGGAGGGGTGGTGCTCAACGGCATCACGGGGACCCTGATCGTCATGGCCCTCACGCTGTACTTCCTCTTCTCGTGGCCCACGATCAAGGCGTGGTGCTACCGTCTGGCGCCCGCCAGCAAGCGCGCCCGGGTCACCCACCTCGGGGACCGGATGGTCAACGGCGTGGGCAACTACGTGATGGGTCAGGCCTGTGTGGCGCTCATCAACGCCACCGTGGCGTTCGTCCTGATGACCATCACCGGGGTCCCCTACGCGTCCCTCCTGGTCCTGCTCGTGGGCCTGCTCGCCTTCATCCCGCTGGTCGGCGGGGTGATCGCCGGGGTGGTCGTGAGCCTGGTGGCCACGCTCGGCGGCTGGAACACGGTGGTGCCCTACGCCCTGTGCTACTTCGGCTACCTGCAGGTGGAGGCCTACCTGGTCTCACCGCGGATCGTGTCCCGCGCGGTCGCGGTGCCCGGCGCAGTGGCCATCGTGGCCGTGGCCGCCGGCGGCGCCCTGTGGGGCGTGCTGGGCGCGCTCATCGCCATCCCCACGGCCGCCGCCGGTCTGCTCCTGGTGCGCGAGGTCTTCGTGCCGCGCCAGGACGCCCGCTGAAGCCTTCCCCCACGACGACGCCGCGCCGCCTCCGTGCATCCTGCGTGGCCGCCCCGCCCCCGCCCCCAGGGGGCGGGGCCCAGCGCCACCCACGGCCACGCACGGTCCGCGCGACCAGTGGGTCCGCCACGAGTGCGCTGACCGTTAAGCTGTCCGGGTGCGCCTAGTGATTGCCGACTGCTCCGTCCGCTACGAGGGGCGGCTCAATGCCCATCTGCCCCTGGCCCGGCGGCTCATCATGCTCAAGGCCGACGGCTCCGTTCTCATCCACTCGGACGGCGGTTCCTACAAGCCGCTGAACTGGATGAGCCCGCCGGCCACCCTCCGCGTCCGGGAGCCCTCCGAGGACCTCGCGGCGGAGGGCGTGAGCGAGGTGTGGGAGGTCCAGGCGGGCAAGTCCGACGACCGGCTGGTCATCCACGTCATGACGGTGCACAGCCAGCTGCACCACGACCTCGGGGCGGATCCGGGCCTGGTCAAGGACGGCGTGGAAGCAGACCTGCAACGGCTGCTGGCCGAGCAGATCACACTCCTCGGCGAGGGCGTCTCGCTGGTCCGGCGCGAGTACCCCACCGCCATCGGGCCGGTGGACATCCTCGCCCGGGACGCGAACGGGGCCACCGTGGCCGTGGAGCTCAAGCGTCGGGGCGACATCGACGGCGTCGAGCAGCTCACCCGCTACCTGGAACTCCTCAACAGAGATCCGCTGCTGCGCCCCGTGCGCGGGGTCTTCGCGGCGCAGCAGATCAAGCCCCAGGCGCGCACTCTCGCGCTCGACCGCGGCATCGAGTGCCTGAGTCTCGACTACGACGAGATGCGCGGCAACGTGGACACCCAGTCCCGGCTCTTCTGACCCGACGGCACTGGGGGCCGGGGCCCTGTTGCGCGACGTCGACCGAACGGCCGGGCGGGTCGGCGCGGCCACACGTGCTAAGCCGTCTGATGACTGTTGACCACCGCGCAACAGTGTGTGATGCTTGTAGCGTTCTCGCATCATGTTTGACATGCTCGCAGGAATGGTAGCGAGCGTGAAGTTCTGACTGGCGCTGTGGCACAACACTTACGTGAGCCGCATCCACAGCCTTCTCGCGGTACCAGTTCAGGTGCACATCCATGTGCACGCACTATTACTCCAGAAGGAGATGCCCCATTATGGCTCAGGGCACCGTTAAGTGGTTCAACGCAGAAAAGGGCTTCGGCTTCATCACGCCGGACGACGCTGATGGCGACGTCTTCGTGCACTACAGCGAAATCCAGTCGGGCGGCTTCCGCACCCTCGAAGAGAACCAGCGCGTCGAGTTCGAGATCGGTCAGGGCCAGAAGGGCCCCCAGGCCACCGGCGTGACCGTCATCTGACAGTCCCCCTCGGACACGGAAAATCCCCGGTGCCACACGGCACCGGGGATTTTCTCATGTCACGGGGAGGACGTCCGTTGCCGATCCCGCCGTGCCTGTGGAGCCACCCTCAGCCTGCCCGCGACGGGCGCCGCGCTCGGGTCCCCGCAGAGGCCTTCCCAGGTTCCCAGCGAGCTGAGCGCACAAGGGGGTGAGCTCGCTGGGCGGGTGCACGGGGCCGTCAGGAATCACCGTGACCCGAGCGGCGTCGTGCCCGTGCAGCGTCACCCCGTGGGAGCGCGGTCGACACCACTCAGCCCCGAGAAGGGTGGATGCGCCGCTGCACGTCCGCTCCGGCGCGGGCCAGATGCTCCACGAAGTGCTCGTAGCCGCGGTCGATGTGCTCGATGCCCGACACCTCGGTGACTCCCCCCGCCGCCATGCCGGCGATCACGAGAGCAGCTCCCGCGCGGATGTCCATGGCCTCCACGGGTGCCCCGGAGAGCTGCGAGGCCGCCACGCCGTCCACCCGCGCGTGGTGCCCGTCCAGGTGCACCCGCGCGCCGAGCCGCTCGAGCTCGGCGGTGAAGCCCCAGCGGGCCTCGAAGACGTTCTCCGTGATGATTCCCGACCCCTCCGCCACGGCGTTCAGCGCCACCACGAACGGCTGAAGATCCGTGGGGAAGCCGGGGTACGGGAGGGTGGAGACGTTGATGGCACGCGGCCGGCTGGGGCCCTGGACCGTGAACCGGCCCTCCGCAACGTCCACGTCGCACCCTGCGGCACGCAGCTTGTCGAGGACCACCCCCAGGTGGGACGGCTCCGCTCCCCTGATCTGCACGCGTCCGCCCGTCACGGCCGCGGCGAAGGCCCACGTGCCGGCCACGATCCGGTCAGGCACGGTGCGGTGCGTGACCGGGCTCAGCCGTGGCACACCCGTGATCGTCAGTGTGGTGGTGCCCAGTCCCTCGATCTGTGCACCCATGGCCTGCAGCATGCGACCGATGTCCACGATCTCGGGTTCCCGCGCCACGTTCTCCAGCACCGTGGTACCCCGGGCGGTGGTCGCGGCCGTCATGAGATTCTCCGTGGCGCCCACCGAGGGGTACCCGAGCCGGAAAGAAGCTCCGGCAAGTCCTTCCGGGGCGGACGCGCGCAGGAAACCACGCTCGATGCCGAGCTCCGCGCCCATCGCCTCCAGACCCGCGCGGTGCATGTCGAGACCCCGGGTTCCGATGGCATCGCCCCCGGGCAGCGCGACCTCTGCACGGCGGCACCTCGCCATCAGCGGACCCAGCACCGAGATGGAGGCGCGCATGGCCCGCACGAGGTCGTAGTCCGCCTGGTGGCCCAGCTCCTCCGGGACCTCGATGACCACCTCGTGCTCAGCGGGCGAGTAGTCGACCTCGCAGCCCAGACGGCGCAGCAGCTCCGCCATCACCGTGACGTCCTGGATCTCGGGAACGTTGGTGATGGTGGAACGCCCCGGGGCCAGCAGCGCCGCCGCCATGAGCTTGAGCACGCTGTTCTTTGCCCCGAAGACCGGCAGCTCGCCGTTGACCACGGTGGGCCCGTGAACCTCGATGGTTTCTTCCACGTTTTCCTCCTCGTCCACGACCCTCACTCGCGGTGCACTCGTTGTGCGGCAACGGTGGGTCAAGCTCCCCATCCCCGCGAGCGGGGCTGGGGCCTGCACGGCAAGGAACCACGACGGCACGGGCCGCGGAACCTGTGCGCAGGCGGTGCCCGAACGACGTCGACCCCCGTACCCCGCACGGGGCACGAGGGTCGACGCTGACCGGTGCGCTGATGAATCAGGCGGACTGCTTCTCCGAGTCCAGGGAGACCGTGTCAGCCACGATGGTGACCCGGTTCTGGTCCACGGACACCAGACCGGAGTCGATGCGGCCGGTCAGCCGGTCACCCTCCACCCGGTCGATGGCGAACTCCCCCGGCTTGAGCAACCCCGCCATGGACTGGTGGCCCGGCATGACGCCGATGTCACCCTCGGTGGTGCGCACGCGGACGAGCCGCGCGGCACCTGCCCAGATCTTGCGATCCAGGGCGACGATTTCCACGATGAGTTCAGCCATGGCTTACTTCTCGCCCGTCTCGGCCTTGATCTCGTCCCACTGACGCATGACGTCGTCCAGGCCGCCCACGTTGTAGAAGGCCTGCTCCGGAACGTTGTCCAGCTCGCCGTCGCAGATCTTGCCGAAGGCCTCGATGGTCTCCGCGAGGGGAACCGTGGAGCCCTCCACACCGGTGAACTGCTTCGCGGTGTAGGTGTTCTGGGACAGGAACTGCTCGATGCGGCGTGCGCGGGACACCACGACCTTCTGCTCCTCGGAGAGCTCCTCCACACCGAGAATCGCGATGATGTCCTGCAGCTCCTTGTTCTCCTGCAGGATCGACTTCACGCGGGTGGCCACGTCGTAGTGGGTCTGGCCCACGTACTGCGGATCCAGGATGCGGGAGGTCGAGGACAGCGGGTCGATCGCCGGGTACAGACCACGGGACGCGATGTCACGGGAGAGCTCGGTGGTCGCGTCCAGGTGGGCGAACGTGGTCGCGGGAGCCGGGTCCGTGTAGTCGTCGGCGGGCACGTAGATCGCCTGCATGGACGTGATGGAGTGGCCCCGGGTGGAGGTGATGCGCTCCTGCAGCACGCCCATCTCGTCCGCGAGGGTCGGCTGGTAGCCCACGGCGGAGGGGATGCGACCCAGCAGGGTCGAGACCTCCGAACCGGCCTGCGTGAAGCGGAAGATGTTGTCGATGAACAGCAGCACGTCCTGGTTCTGCACGTCGCGGAAGTACTCCGCCATGGTCAGACCGGTCAGTGCCACGCGCAGACGCGTTCCGGGCGGCTCGTCCATCTGGCCGAACACGAGAGCGGTGTCCTTGAGAACGCCCGCCTCCTCCATCTCGACCCACAGGTCGTTGCCCTCACGGGTGCGCTCGCCCACACCGGCGAACACCGAGGTGCCACCGAAGTTGCGGGCCACACGGGTGATCATCTCCTGGATGAGCACGGTCTTGCCCACGCCGGCGCCGCCGAACAGACCGATCTTGCCGCCCTTGATGTAGGGGGTCAGGAGGTCGATGGACTTGATGCCCGTCTCCATCATCTCGGTGCTGCCCTCGAGCTCCGCGAAGGACGGTGCCTTGCGGTGGATGGGCCAGCGCTCCTGGATGTCCAGCTCGTCGGTGGGCATGTCCAGGGCGTCACCCAGGACGTTGAAGATGTGGCCCTTGACCACGTCGCCCACGGGCACGGAGATGGGCGAGCCGGTGTCCTGCACGGGCGTGCCGCGCACCAGACCGTCGGTCTGCTGCAGGGAGATGGCACGCACCACATTGGTGCCCAGGTGCTGAGCGGTCTCGAACGTGATCCGGCGGGGCTTGCCGTTGAAGTCGTAGTCCGCGGTCAGGGCGTTGTAGAGGTCCGGAACCTGGTTCTCGGGGAACTCGACGTCGACCACGGGTCCGATGACTCGGGCGATGCGGCCGACGCCGCCGCGCGAAACCGGCTGGGCCGCCTGGTCGTTGATAGTGGCAGTCATTTCTCTCACTTCGTTTCGGCTGGCAATGGGGAGAGCGCGGGCCTAGAGGGCCTCGGCGCCACTGACGATCTCTGTCAACTCGGTGGTGATCTCCGCCTGACGGGCGTTGTTCATCAGGCGTGTGTACTTCTTGATGAGCTCGGTGGCGTTGTCACCGGCGGCCTTCATGGCGCGCTGACGGGACGCCAGCTCGCTCGACGCCGCGTGGCACAGCGCGGAGTAGACCCGGGCCCGGACGTACCTCGGCAGGATCTCGTTGAAGACTTCCTCCGGGTTCGGCTCGAACTCGAACTGGTTGGCGTGCTCGCGCAGATCGTCGAACCGCACCGAGACGTCGTCCCCGAGGTCGTTGGCGTCCGAGATCTCCAGGGGCAGCAGCCGCAGGACACGGGGTTCCTGGCTCACCATGGAGTTGAACTGCGTGTAGACGAGGAGGACCTCGTCCACGCCGTTCTCCTCGTACGCGGCACTGATGTCGTGCATGAGGCGCTCCGTGAGCTCCTCGGCGCGCTCCGTGCTCGCGCTGTCCGTGTTGCCGGTCCAGAAATCGTCGTAGTCACGGTGCCGGAAGTCGAAGTACGCCTTGGCCTTGCGCCCCACCAGGTAGATGTGGGCTTCCTTGCCCTGCGAGCGCAGCAGCTCCAGCAGCTCCTCCGTGCGCTTGAGCACGTTGGAGGAGTAGGACCCTGCGAGGCCGCGGTCCGAGGTGAAGACCATGACGGCGGAGCGCCGCACCTGGTCCGGGACCGTGGTCAACGGGTGGGAGATGTTGTGCTGCGTGGCGATCTGGGAGGCCGCGCGGGTCAGCGCGTTGGCGTACGGGTACGCACCTTCGAGACTCTGACGGGACTTGCTGATGCGCGAGGTCGCGATCATCTCCATCGCCTTGAAGATCTTCTTCATGGACGAGGTGGACGCGATCTTCTGTCGGTAGACCCGAATCTGCGCTCCCATGGGCTTTTCCTTTCGGCACCGCGGTGGTGCGCCGACGGACGGCGCACCACCTCAACGGTTACTTCTTGACGATCGTTTCCTGGTTCACGGAGCTCGAGCCCAGGGACTCGTGCTCCTCGACACCGGCCTCGATCCCGTGCTTGGAACCGTGGAAGTCCCGCTTGACCTCGGCCACGGCCGTCTTCAGCGCCTCGATCGCGTCGTCCTCGAGCTTGCCCGTGGAGTTGATCGAGTCCATGACGTTGGTGGTCCGGCGCACCTGGTCCAGCAGGGCGCGCTCGAAGTCGCCCACGTTGGCCACGTCCACGTCGTCGAGCTGGCCGGTGGTGCCCGCCCAGATGGAGACGACCTGGTCCGCCACGGGGTACGGCGTGTACTGGGGCTGCTTGAGCAGCTCCATCAGACGCTCACCGCGGGTCAGCTGCTGGCGCGAGGCCGCATCCAGGTCGGAGGCGAACATGGCGAACGCCTGCATGGAGCGGTACGAGGCCAGGCTCAGCTTCAGCGTGCCGGAGACCTTCTTCATGGCCTTGACCTGCGCGGCACCACCCACGCGGGACACCGAGATGCCCACGTCCACGGCGGGGCGCTGGTTGGCGTTGAAGAGGTCCGACTGCAGGAAGATCTGACCGTCGGTGATGGAGATGACGTTGGTCGGGATGAACGCCGAGACGTCGTTGGCCTTGGTCTCGATGATCGGCAGCCCGGTCATGGAGCCCGCGCCCAGCTCGTCGGAGAGCTTGGCGCAACGCTCGAGCAGACGGGAGTGCAGGTAGAAGACGTCGCCGGGGTACGCCTCGCGTCCCGGCGGGCGGCGCAGCAGAAGGGACACGGCCCGGTAGGCCTCGGCCTGCTTGGAGAGGTCGTCGAACACGATCAGGACGTGCTTGCCGCCGTACATCCAGTGCTGGCCGATGGCCGAGCCGGCGTAGGGGGCGAGGTACTTCAGACCGGCCGACTCGGAGGCCGGGGCGGCCACGATCGTGGTGTAGTCCAGGGCGCCGTTGTCCTCGAGCGTCTGACGCACGGCCGCAATGGTGGAGGCCTTCTGACCGACCGCCACGTAGATGCAGCGCACCTGCTTGTCGACGTCACCGGACTCCCAGTTGGAGCGCTGGTTCAGGATGGCGTCCACCGCGATGGCGGTCTTGCCGGTCTGACGGTCGCCGATGATCAGCTGACGCTGGCCACGCCCGATCGGAATCATGGCGTCGATCGCCTTGATGCCGGTCTGCAGCGGCTCGTGCACGGACTTTCGCATGGTCACGCCCGGAGCCTGCAGCTCCAGCTCGCGGCGGCCGTCCGTGGCAATGGGGCCGAGGTCGTCGAGGGGCTCGCCCAGCGGGTCCACCACGCGGCCGAGGTAGCCCTCGCCCACGGGCACCGAGAGCACCTCACCGGTGCGGTGGACCTCCTGGCCCTCCTCGATGCCCTGGAAGTCGCCCAGCACCACGACGCCGATGTCGCGGGTGTCGAGGTTCAGGGCCAGGCCCAGTACCCCGTTCTCGAACTTGAGCAACTCGTTGGCCATGACGGAGGGCAGACCCTCCACACGGGCAATGCCGTCCGCTGCGGACGACACGCGTCCTACTTCTACTCGTTCCACGTTGCCGGGATCGTAGGACGCCGCGAAATCGTTCAGCGCGCTACGGACTTCATCGGCATTGATGGTCACATCGGCCATCTGCTGTCCCTGCTCTCTACGTCGTGTGATCATCGACTCGACGATGACCAAGCTTGTTCTTGTCGCGATGCGTTGCCCCATCGCCGTGCGACCGCGTGTGCGGCCCGTGGAGGCAACGCGACGGGACTCCGGCTCGCACCGGCTCCCCGCGATCCTCGCTCCACGAGAGGATCAGGCTCCGATCCGCTGCTCCAGCTGGTTCAACCGGTGCGTGAGCGAACCGTCGATGATCTCCTCACCGACCTGCACGCGCAGGCCACCCACCAGAGCCGGGTTGGTCTCGGTGGTCAGCTTGAGGTCCCGTCCGTACAGCCGGTTCAGCCGGTCGCGCAGGGCGTCCAGCTGGTCCTGGCGCAACGGCCGGGCCGACTCCACACGGGCGATCCACCGCTGCTGACGGTCTGCCACCCACTGGGCGAACTGTTCCAGCAGACGACCGGGGAGGGCCCCCCGGGGCTCGCTGGCTGCGCGTTCGATCAGCAACGCGGCCTCCTCGGAACCCGGCGTGCTCAGCCGACGGGCGAGGGTGACCTTGGCCTCCGCGGACGCCCGGGAGTCCGAGAAGGCGCTCTGCACCTCGGCGGACCGGTCCAGCATGGACTTGAACCGGATGAGTTCGTCCACGAGCGACTCGAGGGCGTCCCCGCCGCCGCGGTTCTCGGTGGCGGCTGCCGCCACGAGCACTGCGGTGCGCTCGAGGGCATCACCCAGCTGACGCTCGGTGGTGCTGCGCTGGGAGGCGAGCTCCGCGGCGATGTCCACCGCCACCTCGTGGGCCCGGCCGTCGAGGAGGGAGTGCACGAGACGAGCACGGTCCTCAGCGGGGCGGGAGGGATCCGTCAGGGCCCGGCGCAGAGCGCCGTTCTGGTCCACGATGTCCAGGATCTCGAACAGCTGGTGTGCGATCTCCGGACTCGCGGACGGTGCCCAGCGGTCCACGTCCACGGTGAGCGGACGATTCGGTTCGTTCGATGCTTCTGCCATTACCGTGCAGCTCCCGTGCGGCTCTGCTCGGCGTCCAGGTCCGCCAGGAAGCGGTCGACCACGCGGTTGGCGCGGTCGTCGTCGTTCAAGGACTCCCCGACGATCTTGGACGCGAGCTGTGTTGCCAAAGTGCCGACCTCGTCGCGCAGGGAGACCACGGCCGCCGCACGCTCGGCCTCGATGGCCTTGTGAGCGTTCTCGGTGATCCGGGCGGACTCCATGTTGGCGCGGTCCTTGAAGTCCGCGAGGATCTTCTCGCCCTCGGAGCGAGCTTCCTCACGGATCTTCTGGGCCTCGAGGCGAGCGCTCTCGAGCTGCTGGTTGTACTCGTCGCGAGCAGCCTTCGCCTCGGCCTGAGCGGCCTTGGCCTTGGCAAGTCCACCCTCGATGGCCTCCGAGCGGTCCTTGTAGACCTTCTCGAACGCCGGGACGATGTACTTGATCGCGATGAAGAGCAGAATCACGAACCCGATGAAGGTAATCAGCATTTCCCAGGTGTCCGGGATGAGAGGGTTCTGAGCCTCTTCCGCTGCCATCACCATTGCGTTCATGAGCGCGATTCCTGTTCTCTAGTTAGGGCTTGTCCGATGGGCATTGCCCTACATGATGAAGGCGAGGACCAGGCCCAGGATGGCCAGGGCCTCGACCACGGCGAAGCCCATGAAGAGCATGGGCTGCAGGACGCGCTGGGACTCGGGCTGGCGGGCCACGGACTGCATGTAGGCAGCGAAGATGAGACCCACGCCGATGCCACCGCCGATGGCAGCGAGACCGTAGCCAATGACGCTAAGCGAACCTTCCATTGTGGATATTTCCTTTCTGGGTGCCCGCGGGTGCGGGCCGTGGTGCCGTTACGGGAATCGTAAGCAGGCGATGGTCAGGGGTGAGCGGCCCGGGGGTCGCGCTCCTTCGTGGGGCTAGTGCCCCTCCTGCAGTGCGCCCTGTACGTACACGGCGAACAGCAGGGTGAAGATGTAGGCCTGGAGGACCTGGATGAGCAGCTCCAGGAAGTAGATGAACAGTCCGAGGACGATGCCGAAGACCGATCCGCCGATCCCCACGATGCCGCCCACCTCGGTGGCCAGGTACGCGGTGAGGCCCGCGGCCACCATCATGGCCATGTGGCCCGCGAACATGGTGGCGAACACACGCAGCGCGTGAGTCACGGGACGGATGATGAGGTTCGAGAGGAACTCGAGGGGGATGAGGATCACGTAGAGGATCTTCGGGACGTTCGGGGGCATGGTCATCTTGACCATGAACTGCCCGAAGCCGTGCCGGCGGATGCCCACGAAGACCCACACGACGTAGGCGATGGCGGCCATGACGTATGCCGAGCCCGGGTGGGAGAAGGTGGGCAGCTGCACGAGGGGGATGGACCCGAACAGGTTGTTCACCAGGATGAAGAAGAAGAAGGAGAACAGCAGCGGGATGAAAGGGCGGAAGTCCTTCTCGCCGATGATGTCCCGGCCCAGGTGGTTGCGGACGAAGCCGTAGCCCATCTCGCCCAGGTACTGGCCCTTGGAGGGAACCATGGCGCGACGGCGGATCATGTACATGAAGCCCGCACCGATCAGCACCACGGAGAAGAGGATCAGCAGCGACTGCTTACCGAAGGCGAGGGACCCCACTTCGAACAACGGGGGAAGATGCATGTCTTCCGTGGAAGGGGCCACGAATTCGGCCGGAATCCTCAGGGCGGGGTTCAATACGGGTCCTTTCTGCGGTATCCAGACCGGTCACACTCCGGGCCGGTGGCCCGGATCAGATGACTTCGTTGTCTCCGACGTGGTCTTCTGCGGGGCGTGGCTCCGATTCAGCGCGTCCCTCATGTGGAGGTAGCCGAGGTACACCCCGGCGGACGCGCCGAAGACGGCTCCCGCGATCACAATCCACCGTGTTCCCAGCAGGTGATCCAGGAGCCAGCCTATCAAACTCCAAAACGCCGCACCGACCACGACATACAGCAGCACGGCGAGTCCTCCGCTCAGGCCGCCGCGCTCCACGAGCTCTCCCGCAGTGTAGAGGGAGTCCTGTCGCGCGGAGTCGACGTGTCGCTGCGAGGCGCCCCGCGCGGAGCGGGGTTTCCGGGGGTCCTGGGGGCCCGGCGAGGAGTTCATGGGGTGTGCCTTTCAGGGGTGCCCACGGGCGGTTGACCGGACCCGTGGAGCGCGTCGTGGTGGCGGCCGGGTGCTTCCCGGCCGAGGAGCGTGGTGGCCGCACCGGACCGGGGACCGGGTGCGTCGCGCGGGGACGGTGCGGCAGCGGCGTCGTCGTGCGCGGCTGCGGAGTCCGCTCCCCGGGCGGATCGTGAGGCCAGGAGCGCGCGCGTCTGCTGCCCGGACACGCGCCCCGTGAGCCGGGCGAAGCGCACGAGCGCGAGCACGAGGCCGACCAGCGCGGCGCCCAGGAACACGCCGGGGACCAGCCAGGCGGGGGGCGCGAGCGTCAGGAGCAGTCCACCGGCCACGAGCACCTTGAGCAGGTACAGGCCCGCGAGGGCAGGCGCGGTGGCCGCGGGCGCGACGCGGAACATGTGCGCGGCCACCAGCACGGTGGTCGCGGAGCTCGCCGTGACCAGACCGGCCCCGAACGCGGCCGAGCGGACGCCGTCCGGAAGCTCCAGCACGAAGGCCGCCGCCACCGCGAGCGCCGCCGCCACGAGGGCGACCGCGGACCAGGTTCTCGCACCGTGGCCGTAGGAGCTGTCACCTGCGGGAGCGGGGGTGTGGTCGGGCCCGGTCACGTGTCCACGCCCCGCCGAGCGGTGCGGAGGCGTCCGAGCAGCGTGGGCGCCAGCAGGTACGCGACGACCACGGCGACCACCGCCACACCGGCGACGGCGGAGCCCGTGCCGTTGGCGCGCAGGCCGTAGAGGGAGATGACGCTCACGAGCACCGTGGCACCCGTGACCAGCAGGGACGCCTGGACGTGGGAGAGCCCCGCGTCCGTGAGCCGCTGGTACGCGTGCTGGCGGTGCGGCTTGTACCCGACCCCGCCGCGGCGGATCCTCAGCACGAGGGTCACCGCGGTGTCCGCGAGGTAGATCAGCAGCGGGGGCAGCAGGTACTCCACGTACACGCCGGAGAGGAACGCGCCGATCGCGGTGGCCACGACCGCTCCCCCCAGGACGTACGATCCGACGTCCCCCAGGAACACCGTGCCGCGCCCCAGGTTCCAGGGCAGGAAGCCGAGGAAGGCCCCGGCCACGGCCAGACCGGCGCAGACCATCCACGGCATGCCGTTCACGCCGCCGGCCCACGCGTAGAGCAGGCCCACCGCTGCGCCGTGCATGCCGGAGATGCCGTTGATCCCGTCCATGAAGTTCGCGATGTTGATGTACGCCACGGTGGCCACGACCCCCACGGGCCACCACCACGCGGGAACCCCGAGGGCCACGATCAGCGCCGCCGTGCCCAGCGCTCCGATCACGGCCTGAACGCCCAGGCGCACGGTGATCGGCACTCCCCGGTAGTCCTCCGCCCAGCCGAGCGCGGCACTGGCAACCATCATGGCCAGCACCACGAGGGCGATGGAGCGGTCCACGGGGATCAGGCCGAAGACCAACGCCCCCGCGTACGTGACCACCAGGGCGAGCGCCACGGCGAGGCCCATGCCGCGCAGGACCGGTCGGGTGTGGGACGAGCGTTCGGTGGGGACGTCGATCACTCCCCACCGCGTGAGCAGGGGCCGCACGGCGAACGGGAGCAGGACGGACAGCACGAACGCCACCCCCAGGGTCCAGGGCGCCAGCGTCAGCAGCAGCTCAAGGGCCTCGCCCTCGCTGAGGGTTGCGGGACCGGTCACCAGTCCGGGCAGCGGTGTGGCCAGGACCGCGGCGGGGCTCATCGCGGCGCTCACGATCCGCTCCCCCGGTCGTCCCCGTCGCGGGCGGCCCGCGACCCCTCGACGGGTGCGACGTGGCCGCCTCGCGCAGAGCTGCCGTCCCGCGGGACCGCATTCCCCCGGTGGGGACTGCCGTCGCGGGGTGCCGCGCCGTCGCGGTCGGGGGCGGCGCTCCGGCCGCCGCGTCCCGACGACGCCGCGCACTCGGCTGCGCGCGGCACGGAGAAGTCCGTGATGCGGGGCTGGGTGCTGGCAGGAACCTGCGGGATGGACCCGGTGAACAGCATGCCGCCGCGGACCTTCCACACGTGGCGGTCCAGGTTGGCGGGGTCCAGACGCTCGGCCCTCGCGTGCGAGATCTTGGGGTGGAAGGGACGTTCGTCCGTCTCCCCCGTGCCGATCAGGTCCTCGTGCAGCTTCTCCCCGTGGCGCAGCCCGGTGATCTCGATCCGGATGTCCTCGCGCCCGGACATGGACCGCAGGCGCTGCGCGATGTCCATGATCCGCACGGGCTGGCCCATGTCCAGGATGAGCACCTCTCCCCCGCGGGCGATCGCGCCGGCCTGGATGACCAGCTGGCACGCCTCGGGAATGGTCATGAAGTAGCGGGTCGCGTCCGGGTGCGTGACCGTGATGGGCCCGCCCTGGCGGATCTGCTCGGCGAACAGCGGGAGCATGGACCCGCGCGAGCCGAAGACGTTGCCGAAGCGCACGGAGGCGTAGCGCTTGCCCGTGCGGTCTCCCGTCCACGCGGTGAGCTTCTCCGCCACGCGCTTGGAGTGCCCGAGCGCGGTGGTGGGGTTCGCGGCCTTGTCCGTGGAGATGTTCACGAACACGTCCACGTCCACCGCGGCGGCGGCGCTGAGCACGTGCAGCGAACCCATCACGTTGGTCTTCCACGCCTCGTCCGGGTACTGCTCCAGCAGCGAGACGTGCTTCAGCGCCGCCGCGTGGAACACCACCTGGGGCCGGCGCTGCTCGAACACCCTGTTCACCGACTCCTCGTCACGGATGTCGCACAGCACGGTGTCGTTGCCGTCCAGCAGCCCGCGCCCGGTGATGGAGATCTGCGTGGCCTGCAGCCCGGACTCGTCCCGGTCCACCATGATCAGCTCCGCGGGCTCGAAGCCCACGAGCTGACGGCACAGCTCGGAGCCGATGGATCCGCCCGCACCGGTCACCAGCACCCGCTTGCCGGTGATGTAGCCCGCGATCGAGTCCACGTGGATGTCCACGGGGCGGCGTCCGATGAGGTCCTCCATGGAGATGTCCCTCAGGTCCACGCCCTGGTTCGCGCCCGTGAGCATCTCGCTCAGCGGCGGGACGGTCATCACGCGGGTGCCCGTTCCCTCCACGGCGTCGGAGACGCGGCGCATGGTGCGGGGGTCCACGTCCGCCACCGCCACGATCAGCACACCCGAGCGCGTGTGCTCGAGGACGGAGGCGGCGTCGTGCAGCGTGCCCATGACGGGCACGGAGGAGATCCGCAGGTGCTTCTTGGCGGGGTCGTCGTCCAGCAGGGCAACGGGCAGGAAGCCGGAGGCCGGGTCCTGCATCATGCGGTGCACCAGGAACGTGCCCAGCGCGCCGGCGCCGAAGACGACCACGTTCTGGGCCTGGTCACCGGGCTTGGCCGTGGACTCCTGGTACATGCGCTTGAGGTAGCGGAACGCGGCCATGAGCAGGCACGCGAACGGGAAGGCGATGAACCCCACGGAGCGCGGGATGCTCAGCGAGACGCCGAAGACCAGCAGCAGGCCCTCCAGCAGCGCGGTCACGATCACGGTCACGACCACCAGCAGCTTGGCCTCGTCGAAGCTGCCGAAGGAGTAGCGGCCCTTGTAGAGCGCAAAGGAGAACCCCACGAGCAGCTGCAGCACCACGGCCACGGCGCACGTGATCACCAGCCCGCCCACCGACACGAGCTCCACGTTGAGCTCGAAGCGCAGCAGCACGGCCACCCACAGCGCCAGGATCCACGCGGCCGAGTCCAGGATCATCTGGATCCACAGCCATGCGACCGGTTTCTCGGCTCGGGGGGTGGGACTGAGGGGGTTGACCATGGGGCCGTTGTCCTTTCGGGTGCGCGCGGGTCAGCCGTTGCGGTGGCCCACCATGAGCCGGTAGGCCGTCTCGCGCACCCGCAGGGGCACGAACCGGTAGCCGCCGCGCACCATGACGTTCACGGCCCATTGTAGGAACCCCACGTGCCCCAGGGCCCGCAACCTGGCCTGCAGCGCGAGCTCCGCCTTCAGGACCCGGTACCCGCCGCGGCGTTCGTAGGACCCGGAGGAGACGCGGTACCCGACCAGCGGCTCACCCACGTTGCGCACGTCCGCCCCCGCGTGGAGCATGCGCGCCCACAGCCAGTAGTCCTCCGCCATGGGCACGTCCTCGTAGCCTCCCACGGCCTCCACGGCGCTGCGGCGCAGCACCACCGTGGGGTGGGACAGCGGGTTGCGGCGACGGCTCACGGCCGCGATGCGTTCCGCGCCCACGGGTGCCGCGCGCAGTGCCACGGGGTTCTGCTCGTCGTCCCCGATCTCGTGCATGGACGCGCCCACGACGTCCGCGCCGTCCTCGATCAGGGGAAGCTGCTGCTCGAAGCGCCGGGGGTAGGCGACGTCGTCCGCGTCCGCCCGCGCCACGACGTCGTGCGCGCACTGCGGCAGGGCGGTGTGCAGGGCGCGAGCCAGACCGCCGTGCTGGGCGAGCCGCAGCACACGGACCGGAATCTGCGAGTCCGCCTCGAGACGGCGCAGCTCGGTCTCCAGCGGGGGCGACACGGGGCCGTCCTGGACGAGGACCACCTCGGCCGGCGGCCGGGTCTGGTCCACGGTGTTGGACTCCACCGCGCGCCGCAGCCGCTCGGGCGTGTCCCCGTGGTAGACGGGGAGCAGGACCGAGAACGGGACGGGGATCCCCGCAGCGTCCAGCGGCTCAGCGAGGGCCACCGAAACCCCGCCCGCGCATGCCGTCGGTGTAGAGCCGCGCCCACGTGCGCAGGCCCTTGAGATCCCTGGTCTTGATGTAGTGGGCCGGGTAGCCGATCGCGTCCGCCCCCAGCTGCACCACGCGCTTGTAGTGCCACGAGACGTACCCGCGGTTGCGGAAGAAGTGGCGCTGCTTGAACTCCCCCGGCGGGATCAGCACCTGCAGCTTGCCGGGAACCACCACGTGCTCCTCGTCCCACCCCGGGGGGTGGGAGACCGCCGTGGTGGTCACGGTGCCGAACGGCAGACCGCTGCGGCGAAGCCGCACCAGGAAGTCCACCTCGTCCCCGCGCAGGAACAGCTTGAGGTCCGGCAGCCCCACGCGGAAGAACACGGACTCGTCCACCAGGGCGCCGTTGAAGAAGTTGGCGTAGGAGTCGAGGAAGCCCAGGGGTTCGAGGTCCGCCCGCCGGTGCGTGATGCCGCCCTCCAGCCGGTACGGGAAGGAGAGCAGCGAGTGATCCTGCGGTGCCACGATCAGGGGTGAGACCACCGCGAGGTCGCGCTCCCGCGCGGCGGTGCGCAGCACGGCGAGGCACTCGGGGTCCTCGGGGTGGGCGTCGTCGTCCATGAGCCAGACCTGCTCCGAGCCGGCCGCGAGCGCCGTGAGGATCGCGAGCGCGAAGCCGCCCGCGCCACCCAGGTTCGCCTCCGAGCGGCGGTAGTGCAACGCGAACGCTCCCCCGATCCGCTGGCGCAGCCGGTCCTCGTCCAGAGCGGCGCGCCCCGCGTCCACGAGGCACAGGCTCGCCACGGGCTCGGTCTGGACGCGCAGCGCGTCGATCAGGGTGTCGACGTCGCCGGGCCGGTCCTGCGTGACGCACGCCACACCCACGCGCGCGCCCTCGTGGTCGGTGGCCCTGGCACTGTTCTCCGTCATTGACGCCCCCGAGACGACTCGTGATTCTGGCGGTGTTCGCTCACCCCGTGCCGGAGAGCGTCGCGGCAGCGGCACCCGGGCGCGGATGAACTCCCGGAGTCTATCAACGCCCACCCGGACGATGCCTCGGTGTCCGCTGGACGCCCGCGGCTCGGTCACGGCATCCACCCTGCCCGGCCGGGCGCTACCGTACGATGGTCGAACCACCATGGGAGGAGACACACAGTGACGGTTCACAGCTGGCGCGTTCTCGGGGCGACGGGTTTCATCGGCTCCGCGATCACCACGGCCCTGCAGGCCCGGAGCATCCCGGTCACGCCCGTGGCCTCACCCCGCCTGGCCTCCCCGGCCACCACCGTCCACCACCTCGTGGAGCACGCCCAGCGGCTCGAGTCCGTGATCGACTACCTGGCCGACTCCTTCGCCGGCGCGGACACCGTGGTCAACGCGGCCGGCCTGGCCGCACCGGACCAGACCCACCAGCAGTCCCTGACGGGTGCCAACGCCCTGCTGCCGGTGCTGGTGGCGCTCGCGGCGCACCGCACCGGTGTCCGGCGGGTCATCCACATGAGTTCCGCGTCCGTGCAGGCGGACGCCCCCGTGCTGGACGAGTCCATCCGCACCGCGCCGTTCTCCCCGTACTCGTTCTCCAAGGCGCTCGGAGAATCCGCGCTGTACCGGCTGCACTCCGAGTGGCGCTCCGAGAAGGGCGCACCCCAGCTCACCGTGATCCGCGCCACGTCCGTGATGGGCAGCGAGCGGCGGACCACGCGCAGGCTCGCGCGCTTCGCCTCCTCGCCGCTGAGCTCGGTGGCCGGGGACGGCTCCGCACCCACGCCCGTCACCTCGGTGACCGCGCTCGCGCAGTTCACCGTGGCCGTGGGCGAATTCCCCCGAACCCTGCCGCCCGTGATCCTGCAGCCCTGGGAGGGCGCCACCACCGGCTCCGTCCTGCGCGACGCCGGACGCCGGGAGCCGCTGTCCATCCCGCCCTGGCTGTGCCGCGCCGCGATCGCTTCCGCGCGTTTCCTCTCGCAGGCATCGGGGCACCGCTACGCCGGCGCCATCCGGCGGCTCGAGGTCACGTGGTTCGGCCAGCAGCAGGTTCCGGGCTGGGCGCACGAGAACGGTGTGCTGCCGGAGCCGCACGTGCAGGAAGTGCTGCGCCAGGCCCACCTGGCCCTCGGCCGCTGAGACGCGCTCCCGCGCACTCCCCCGCGACGACACCGCCCGGCCCGCACCGCCGCGCCGAAACCGTCGGCGCCAGGGACGGCCTCCGGGCGAACTGCGCCTGCGCCGCGCGCTTGCGGGGGTGCCGGGGCAGGGTCAGGCCTGCGGGTCCTGGGTGCCGTCGGCCACGAGCCGTTCGGCGTCCGCCGTGCTCAGCGCACTCGTGCCACCCCAGCGGGGCTCGTGCCGGTGGTTGCGGTCCCGCACCTGGTCCACCGGGCGTGCATCCTGTGACGGGCCGTCCCACACCATGGCGGTGATGAGCTCCTCGTCGGACGTCTCGTCACCCTCCTCGGCGTCTCCGTTCACGGGAGCGGGCCGGCCGGTCCGCACGGCGCTGCCCGCCAGGCCGGCGGCCACCGCGCCAGTGGGCTCCACGCCGTTCTGCTTGGCACGTTCTTCACAGTCCCGCGCGGACGACGCCGCCGCTGCCGTGCCAGCACCGCCCGTTGCGCCGTCCTCGTGGGCACGGCCGTCCCCGGCCGACGCGGAGGGGCGCTGCGACGTGGCCTGGGCCGCGGCGTCGTCGAGCCCGCCGCCGTGGACCGCGGGGACGACCTCGCGCAGCCGCTGCAGGGGGATGGCGCCGTGGCGCAGCACCACCGGTGTCTCCCCCGTGCAGTCGACGATGGTGGAGGCGGTGTCCCTGGCGTCCTCCGCCGGCTCCTCGACCGGCCGGGGACCGTCGTCGAGGTAGAGCGGCACCCGGTCCTGGAGCATGTCCTGTGCCGCCTGCGCGGTGCGGGCGGCGGGCATCCCGGTGCGGTTCGCCGAGGAGACCGCCATGGGACCCACCCGCTCGAGCACGGCCCGCGCGGCGGCGTCGTCCGGCACGCGCAGCGCCACCGTGCCGTGCGTCTCGCCGAGGTCCCAGCCGAGGGACGGCTGGGCCCAGCACACCAGGGTCAAGGCCCCGGGCCAGAAGGCCTCGGCGAGGGCGCGGGCGTCCTCGCCGACCTCGTCCGCGAGCGCCTCCATGACATCGGGGCGGGCGATCAGCACCGGCGGCGGCATCTCGCGGGTGCGGCCCTTGGCGCCCAGCAGGCCCTGCACGCCCGGCGCGGAAAATGCGTCGCAGCCGATGCCGTACACCGTGTCCGTGGGAAGCACGACGCACTCGCCGTCGGCCACCACCTCCGCGGCCCGCGCCACGGCGGTCTCCCGCTCCTCCTCGGTCCCGCAGGGCAAGATCTCGCTCACGAGCAGCTCCTCAGCTCATCGTCCGGGTGTGCGTCCGGCACGCGGGCCGTGGTGGCCCGGGGCCGGTCGGTCAGGTCGTGGTGGAGGCGGACGTCCTGGAACCCGCGCTCGGTCAGAGCCAGCGCCACGGGCTCCACCTGGGACTCCGCGTGCTCCATGATGAAGGATCCCCCGGGTCGCAGCACCCGCAGAGCCGTCTCCATCACGGCGATCGGGTGGCGCATCCCCGCCCGGTCACCACCGTAGAGCGCGGTGGGCGGGTCGTAGTCGCGCACCTCCGGGTCCCGGGGAATCTCGCCGTCCGGAACGTAGGGCGGGTTGCTCACAACCACGCAGAAGTGCCCGGCAGTGTCCGGGGTGACGTCCCGGTAGTCGCACTCCAGCAGTCGCACGCGCGAACCGGACAGGTTGCGGCGGGCCCACTCCAGGGCACCGGGTTCCCGCTCCACGGCGGTGACCCGGCACGCGGGGTCCTCGCTCGCCACGGCCAGGGCGATCGCCCCGGTGCCTGTACCCAAGTCGATCACGGCAGGGTGCGTCTCGCCCGCCTCGCGCCAGAGCCGCGCGTCGTCGAGCGCGAGCTGCACGAGCAGCTCCGTCTCGGGACGGGGCACGAAGACCCCGGGGCCCACGGCGAGCTCCAGATCGCGGAAGGGCGCGGTGCCCGTGATGTGCTGCAGCGGTTCCCGGGCGGCCCTGCGCCGTACGAGGTCGTGGTAGCCCGCGGGCTCGGCGGCCCCCAGGATGGCGCGGGCCTCGGTCTCACCGCGCGAGAGTCCCAGCGCGTGGGCGGCGAGCAGAGCGGCGTCGGCGTCCGGGGACGCGACACCCGCGGCGGCAAGCTCCGCCCGACCCCACGCGATGGCCTGCGCCAGAGTGCTGCTCACCGGGCTCAGCTCTTCCGGCCCGCGGACCCCTGCTCCGCCGAGTCCTGGCCCAGCTGCTCCAGGCGGGCCCTCTCGTCGAGCTCGACCGCCGAGGCGATCACCGGTTCCAGCGCGCCGTCCAGAACGTGGTCCAGGTTGTAGGCCTTGTAGCCGGTGCGGTGGTCCGCGATCCGGTTCTCCGGGAAGTTGTAGGTGCGGATCCGCTCCGAGCGGTCCACGGTGCGGACCTGGGACTTGCGGGCCGCGGCGTTCTCCGCGTCGATCTGCTCCTGCTGGTGCGCGAGCAGCCGGGCGCGCAGCACGCGCATGGCCGCCTCGCGGTTCTGCAGCTGGGACTTCTCGTTCTGCATGGAGACCACGATCCCCGTGGGGACGTGGGTGATGCGCACGGCCGAGTCCGTGGTGTTCACGGACTGACCGCCGGGACCGGAGGAGCGGTAGACGTCGATCTTGAGGTCGTTCTGGCTGATGTCGATCTCGTCCGGCTCGTCCACCTCGGGGAACACGAGGACACCCGCGGCGGACGTGTGCACCCGGCCCTGGGACTCGGTCACGGGAACTCGCTGCACACGGTGGACCCCGCCCTCGTACTTGAACCGGGCCCATGCTCCCTCGGACGGGTCCGAGGAGCTGCCCTTGACGGCGAGCTGGACGTCCTTGTAGCCGCCCAGCTCGGTGGGGGTCGAGGAGAGGATCTCGGTCTTGAGACCGGACTGCTCCGCGAAGCGCACGTACATGCGCAGCAGGTCCCCGGCGAAGAGCGCGGACTCGTCCCCGCCCTCCCCCGCCTTGACCTCGAGGATCACGTTGCGGCCGTCGTCCGGGTCGCGCGGGACGAGCTTGCGGCGCAGCGCCTCACGGGCCTCCACGAGCTCGTCCTCGAGGGGCTTGACCTCCGCCGCGAGCTCGGGATCCATGCTCCCGAGCTCGCGCGCGGCCTCGAGGTCCTCGGACAGCCGTTCCACCCGACGGTGTGCCTCCACGATCCCGTTGAGCTCGGAGTAGCGCCGCCCGAGCTTCCGGGCCCGGCCCGCGTCCGCGTGCACGGCGGGATCCGCCAGTTCGCGCTGCAGCTGAGCGTGCTCATCCAGCAGCGGCTGAACGGGGTCGGACATGTGGGGCACTCCTTGATCGACGGGTGGAACGAGCGGACCGCGGGTGCGGTTCCTAGTGGCCGGCCAGCGTGGTCTTCTGGACCTGCATCAGGAACTCGGCGTTGGACTGGGTGTCCCGCAGCTTGCTGGTGAGCAGCTCGAGCGCCTGCTGCTGCTCCAGACCGGAGAGCACGCGGCGCAGGCGCCACATGATCTTGATCTCCTCGGAGGACAGCAGGTTCTCCTCGCGGCGGGTGCCGGAGGAGTTGACGTCCACGGCCGGGAAGATGCGACGGTCCGCGAGCTGGCGGGAGAGCCGCAGCTCCATGTTGCCCGTGCCCTTGAACTCCTCGAAGATGACCTCGTCCATCTTGGACCCGGTCTCCACGAGCGCGGTGGCCAGGATGGTGAGCGAGCCGCCGTTCTCGATGTTGCGGGCGGCGCCGAAGAACTTCTTGGGCGGGTACAGCGCCGCGGAGTCGACACCACCGGACAGGATGCGCCCGGAGGCGGGGGCCGACAGGTTGTACGCACGGCCCAGACGCGTCATGGAGTCCAGCAGGACCACCACGTCCATGCCCATCTCCACGAGGCGCTTGGCGCGCTCGATCGCGAGCTCCGCGACCGTGGTGTGGTCGTCCGCGGGACGGTCGAAGGTCGAGGCGATGACCTCGCCCTTCACCGTGCGCTGCATGTCGGTGACCTCCTCGGGGCGCTCGTCCACGAGCACCATCATGAGGTGCACCTCGGGGTTGTTGGTGGTGATCGCGTTGGCGATCGACTGCAGCATGAGGGTCTTGCCCGCCTTGGGCGGGGAGACGATCAGGCCGCGCTGGCCCTTGCCGATCGGTGCCACGAGGTCCACCACGCGGGGACCGATCTTCTTGGGGTCGGTCTCCAGGCGCAGCCGCTCCTGCGGGTAGAGCGGGACGAGCTTGTTGAACTCCACCCGCTCCTTGTTCTCCTCGGGCGTGCGACCGTTGACCGAGGTCAGCTGCACGAGCGCGGAGAACTTCTGGCGGGAGCTGTTGTGCTGCTCCCCCTCGCGCGGGGCACGGATGGCGCCCACCACGGCGTCGCCCTTGCGCAGGTTGTTCTTCTTGACCTGCGAGAGGCTCACGTAGACGTCCGAGGGACCCGGGAGGTAGCCGGAGGTGCGCACGAAGGCGTAGTTGTCCAGCACGTCCAGGATGCCCGCCACGGGCAGCAGGACGTCGTCCTCGGTGATCTCCACGTCGTCCACGTCCGGGCCGTTGTTCCGGTTGCGGCGGTTGCGACGCTCGTTGCGGTCGTTGCGGTCCCCGCGCTCGCCGCGGTCATTGCGGTCGTTGCGGTTGCGGTTGCGCCGGTTGCGGCGCGAGCCGCCCTCGCCGTCCCCGCCGTTGTTGCCGCGGTCGTTGCGGTTGCGGTTGCGGTCGTTGCGGTTCTGGCCGTCCTGGCCGTTGCCGCCGTCCCCGGACCCGTTGTCCTTGGACCCGTTGTCCTTGCCGCCGCGGCGGTTCCCCTGGTCCTGGCCGTTGTCCTTGGCATCGCCCTGCTGGCGCTGACGGCCGTCCTCGGAGCGGTTGTCCTGGCCGGACTTCTGGTCCTGCTTGCCCTCGCGGGACTTCTCGTCCTGCGAGGAGGCGTCGCGGTCCTGCGGCGAGGACTTCTCGTTGCGGTTGCCGCGGCCGCGCTGGTTGCGGTTGCCGCGGCCGTCCTTGGACTCGTCGGACTGCTGCTCGGAGCCGTCCTGGGCGGAGCTCTGCTCGGCCGACTGCTCCGCATCGTTCTTGTCCTGGCCGGAGGGGGCGCCGTGGCGGTCCCCGGAGGCCGTGGCGCGGCGGGAGCGCCGCGAACCGGACTGGCGCTTGCCGCCCTGGTCCCCGGACTCGTCCTCGGCGGACTCGGTGGACTTCTGCTGCGAGCCCTCGGCGGGCTCAGCGGCGTCGTCGGAGCCGGTGTGGCGCTGGGAGGCCTTGCGGGCGGTCTGCTGGATCTTCTCCTCGACGGCCTTGTCGCGCTCGGCGACGGCGCCGCCGCGCTGGTGGGCCTCGATGGCCTCCACGAGGAGGGACTTGCGCATGCGGCGCGCGCCCGTGATGCCGAGCTGCGCGGCGAGCGCCTGCAGCTGGGCGAGCTTGAGACCGGACAGTCCGGTGCTCTGCGCGGTGGAGGATTCCGTTCCCTGTTCGGGGGCGGTGGATTCTGTCACGAAGGTTCCTTCTGACTCGGTGGGGGCTGCGGCATTCAGATCGCCGGCAGCCCGGCGTTGTGGGTGTGGGCCGCGCGCGGCGGGCCACGAGAGGCACGCGCGGTGAGCACGCGTGATCAGCAATGAAGTCCCCCGAATCCCCCGCTCGAGCGAACTGCCACATCACAGAGGTGGCGGGGCTTCACGGGAGAGGATCGCAGAGAGGCGACGCCTTCGAACACCTGCGGTGGGTCACTGCGCACGGGGCTCAACTGCGGGGCTGCGTCATCCGACAGGCGGACGCTCACCCGGGGCCTATTGCGTGGATGCCTCCACTTTAGCACCCTCGCCGGGCACCCGCAGGGCAAGCACCCGCCACGACACGGGCTCGCCCCCGTGGCGGCGGGTCGACGACGCCGGGTCCGCGGTGATCTCCCCGATCGCCTCCTGCGCCGCTCGCGCCCGCTGCCCACCGTTCGCGAGCGTCAGCACCGTGGGGCCCGCACCGGAGATCAGAGCGGCGTGACCGCGCTCGCGCAGCCCGGTCACGAGCTCCCAGCTGGGCGCCATGGCCTGCGCGCGGTAGGGCTGGTGGAGCAGGTCGTGCGTGGCGTCCAGCAGCAGCTCGGGGTGCTGCCCGAGGGCCGCCACGAGCAGCGCGGCCCGGCCCGCGGTGACCGCCGCGCTGCGGTGGGCCACGGTCTCGGGAAGCAGCCCGCGTGCCACCGCAGTGGCCACCTCGAAGTCCGGAACAGCCACCACCGGCACCACGTCCGGGTGCACGGCCATCGGAACACTGTGGAAATGCCCTTCCGTCTCCCAGGAGATCGTCAGACCGCCCAGGAGGGTGGGGGCCACGTTGTCCGGGTGTCCCTCGAGCCGCGAGCACACCTGCAGCAGGGCGTCGTCGGAGAGCCGCGCGGATGCCGGCAGCAGGGCGTTGCCCGCGAGCACACCCGCCACCACCGCGGAGGCGGACGATCCCATCCCGCGCCCGTGCGGGATCACGTTGTGGGCCGTGAGCCGCACCGGGGGCAGGACGCCGGCCCCGGCGGCGTCGAACGCGGCCTGCGCGGCACGCAGCACCAGGTGCTCGCCCGTGCGCGGGACGTCCTGGGAACCCTCGCCGTGCAACTCGAACTCCAGGCCCTCGCGGATGCGGGTGAGGCTCACGGTGTCACGGTGCTCCAGTGCGAGGCCCAGGGAGTCGAAGCCGGGACCCACGTTGCCCGTGGACGCCGGCACCGTGACGCGCACGGTGGCGCCCACCGGTGCCACGCCGCCGTCCACGCGCCCTGCCCCGTGGGCCGCCGGGCGCGCCGATTCCCGGGCGCTCACGCGAGACCGAGGGCCGCCGCGACGGACACCACGTCGAAGGGAACCCGCGTGGGCTCCGCCGCCTGCGGATCCTCCGCCTCGGCACCCTTGACGGCCCACTGCGGGTCCTTGAGCCCGTGGCCCGTGACGGTCGCGACGATCGTCGCACCGGAGGGCACCTCCCCCGCGCGCGCCTTCTTGAGCAGTCCCGCGACGCTCGCGGCGGAGCCCGGCTCCACGAACACGCCCTCGCGCGAGGACAGCCAGCGGTGCGCCTCCAGGATCTGCTCGTCCGTGACGGCGTCGATGAGTCCGCCGGACTCGTCCCGGGCCGCGACCGCCGTGTCCCACGAGGCCGGGTTGCCGATCCGGATGGCCGTGGCGATGGTCTCCGGCTCCGTCACGGGGTGGCCCAGCACGAGGGGCGCTGCGCCCTCCGCCTGGAAGCCCCACATGGCCGGGGTGCGCGTGGCCACGGCGGGCAGCACCTCACCGGACGTGGCCGGGGTGTCCTGCGCGTACTCGCGGTAGCCCTTCCAGTACGCGGTGATGTTCCCGGCGTTGCCCACGGGCAGCACGTGGATGTCCGGGGCGTCGCCCAGGGTGTCCACCACCTCGAACGCCGCGGTCTTCTGGCCCTCGATGCGGTACGGGTTCACGGAGTTCACCAGGAACACCGGGTAGGACTCGGAGAGCTTGCGGGCGACCTCCAGGCAGTTGTCGAAGTTGCCGTCCACCTGGATGATGTCCGCTCCGTGGGCCACGGCCTGGGACATCTTGCCCATGGAGATCTTGCCCTCGGGCACCAGCACCGCGCTGCGCATCCCGGCCTGCTTGGCGTAGGCGGCCGCGGACGCGGACGTGTTGCCGGTGGACGCGCACACCACGGCCTGCGCCCCGGCCTCTTTGGCCTTGGTGATGGCCATGGTCATGCCGCGGTCCTTGAAGGAGCCCGTGGGGTTCATGCCCTCGAACTTGAGCCACACGGTGGAGCCCGTGAGCTCGGACAGCGCCCGCGCACGGATCAGCGGGGTGCCGCCCTCCCCCATGGTCACGACCTCGGTCTGCTCCGTCACCGGCAGCCGGTCCCTGTACTCGTTGATGACGCCCCGCCAGACGTGTGCCATGCCGTGTTGCTCCTCGGGTCAAGTGCTTGCAGTTCAGCTCGTGCTCCGACCGCCTCCGGGCGGTCACCGGTTGCCGGGCGACGACGCCGCCGCCCGGTTCGCGCTCTATTCTCCCGTCTCCACCGGGGTCACGGACACCACGTCCCGGACCGCGTCGAGGCCGCGCAGCGTCTCGACCGTGGCCATGAGGTCCTCGTGGCGGCCCTCGTGCGTGACCAGGCGCAGCATCGAGGTTCCGGTCACCCGGGGGTCCTCGCTCTGCTGCATGGTGGAGATGGAGACCCCGTGGTCCGCGAAGACCTGGGCGAGCCGCGCGAGCACACCCAGCCGGTCGGACACGGCCAGGGTCACGGCCAGCCGGGTGCGGACGTCGGCCATGCTCACCGCGGGCAGTCCCGCGTGGTCCGCGAGCGGGATCCCCTGGGCCCCCAGGGCGATCGCGCGTGCCGCGGAGACCAGGTCCCCCAGCACCGCGGACGCCGTGGGCTCGCCGCCGGCACCCTGTCCGTAGAACATCAGGGACCCGGCCGAGGCCGCCTCCACGAACACCGCGTTGTAGGCCCCGCGCACCCCGCCGAGCACGTGCTCGCGCGGGACCATCACGGGGCTCACGCGCAGGTTCACGCCCTCCCCGCAGCGCTCCCCCACCGACAGCAGCTTGATCACGTACCCGGCTTCCCGTGCGGCCGCGACGTCCTCCGCCGTGACACCCCGGATGCCCTCGCAGTGGACGTCGTCGATCGTGTAGCTGGAGTGGAACGCCAGGGACGCCAGCACGGCGGTCTTGGCGGCGGCGTCGTGGCCCTCCACGTCCGCGGTGGGGTCCGCCTCCGCGTAGCCCAGGCGCTGGGCCTCGGCCAGGGCGTCGTCGAACGCGGCACCCGTGGTGTCCATCTGGTCCAGGACGAAGTTGGTGGTGCCGTTCATGATGCCCAGGAACCGGTCCACGCGGTCGCCCGCGAGCGAGTCCCGCATGGGGCGCACGATCGGGATGGCCCCGGCCACCGCGGCCTCGTAGGACAGCTGGGCGCCCGAGGCACCCGCGGCGTCCTGCAGCTGCCGTCCGGACTCCGCGAGCAGCGCCTTGTTGCCCGTGATCACGGACTTGCCCGCGTCCAGAGCGCGCAGCACGCGCGTGCGGGTGGGCTCGATCCCGCCCGTGAGCTCCACGACGACGTCCGCGGCGTCGATCACGGCATCCGCGTCCGTGGTCAGCAGCTCGGCGGGCAGCTCGACGTCCCGCGGGGCGGCCGTGTCCCGCACCGCGATCCCGCTCAGTTCCAGGCGCACCCCGCTGCGCAGGGCCAGCTCGTCCCCACGCGTGAGCAGGACGTGGGCCACCTGGGAGCCCACGGTGCCCGCGCCGAGCAGGCCGACCTTCAGGACGGGAGTCTCGTGGGTGGTCGTCGCAGTGGTGGTCATGGCTCCTGTGCTCCTCCGTGGTCTCACGGGTGTCGGTGACATGGGGTGGGCCGCCGCCGTGGTGCGCTGCGGCCCCGGGCGGGCTGCCCGCGCCGTGCTCCGGCCGGGCGGTGGTCCAGCTGGGCAGGGCGGGTGGTCGCGGGATGCCCGCCCCATCATGGCAAGGACGACGACGCCGCGCAGGTTCGTGACGGCTGCCCGCGGTTGGTGCGCACGCCGTCGTCGTCGATCTCGCCGAGCGGTCAGATTTCGCAGTCCCGGGCCAGCAGATCCGCCACGGACTCGCGGCGCACGATCTCCCGGGAGGCGCCGCCCTCGCCCACGGCCACGATGCCCGGGCGCGGGAGCCAGTTGTAGTTGCTCGACAGGGACCAGCAGTAGGCGCCGGTCACGGGCACCACCAGGAGGTCGCCCCGCTGGACGTCCCCGGGGAGGTAGACGTCCTTGACCACCACGTCACCGGACTCGCAGTGCTTGCCCACCACGCGGGACAGCACGGGGGCCTCGTGGGAGACCCTGTTGGCGAGCACCGCGGTGTAGTCCGCCCCGTAGAGCACGGGACGGGCATTGTCGCTCATCCCGCCGTCCACGGAGACGTAGCGGCGCTGCACACCCTGCTCGACCGTCACGGTCTTGACGGTGCCCACGGTGTACACCGTGCAGCCCGCGGGCCCCGCGATGTATCGACCGGGCTCGAAGGACAGGTGCGGTGCCGGCAGCGAGGAGGACTCCAGGACGGCCGGGAGCAGGGCGGCGAGGTCCGCCGCGATCTCCTCGACACCGCGCGGGGAGTCCGCGGCGGTGTAGGCGACCCCGTGTCCTCCGCCGAGGTCCACCTCGGGCAGCACCACGTCCCAGCGGGAGGCCACGGCCTCCCGCAGCGCCAGGACGCGCTGGGCCGCCTGGGCGAATCCCTCGGCCGCGAAGATCTGGGAGCCGATGTGGCAGTGCAGACCGCGCAGGTCCAGGGCGTCGGCGGCGTCGAGGCACGAGACCACCGCCTGCAGGGCCGGGGAGTCCTCGCCCTCTGCGCCGGCGGCGAGCGAGAGACCGAACTTCTGGTCCTCGTGCGCCGTGGCGATGAACTCGTGCGTGGAGGCGTGCACCCCCGGGGTCACGCGGACCATCACGGGGGCCCGGGTGCCGAGCTCCCGCGCGAGCGCGGCCACCAGCTCGATCTCCGCGAGGGAGTCCACCACGATGCGCCCCACACCGGCGCGCAGCGCGGTGGTGATCTCCGCGGCGGACTTGTTGTTGCCGTGCAGGGCGATGCGCTCACCGGGAACCCCGGCTGCGAGTGCAACGGCCAGCTCCCCACCGGAGGCGGTGTCGATGCTGAGTCCCTCGGCCAGTGCCCAGCGGGCCACCGCCGAGGTGAGCAGGGCCTTGGACGCGTAGTACACGGCCACGTCCACCCCGAGCGGTGACAGGGCGCGTTCGAACGCCTCCCGGAAGCCACGGGCACGGGACCGGAACGTGCGCTCCGAGACCACGTACGCCGGGGACCCGTGCCGCCGCGCGAGCTCCGTGACCGGGACCCCGTCCACCGTGACGCACCCGGAAGCGTCCCGGGCGTACTGGGACGTGAAGACCACGGGATCCAGAGTGGCGGCGTCCGGCGGGACGGGCAGCCATGCGGGGGCGAGCGGGTGGCCGCTCACGCTCTGCTCGGGCACCGGATCACATCCGCTCGGGAGCGGAGACGCCCAGCAGGTCCAGCCCGTTGGCCAGGACCTGGCGCACGGCGTCGTTGAGCCACAGCCGGGTGTGGTGCACGAGTTCCACCTCGCCGTCGCCCTGCGGGGTCACGCGGCACGCGTCGTACCAGCGATGGTACGCACCGGCCAGCGCCTCGAGGTGCCGGGCCACGCGGTGCGGTTCACGGAACTCGGCGGCCTGCGCGACGACCGACGGGTACTGCCCCAGGGCCGCGAGCAGGTCCGCCTCGCGGGGGTGCTCCAGCAGGGCGGCGTCGAACTGCGGGGCCCCCGCCTCGTCCAGACGACGGACGCCGGCGGCCTCCGCGTTGCGCGCGACCGCGCACGTGCGGGCGTGCGCGTACTGCACGTAGAACACGGGGTTCTCGTTGGACCGCTTGGTGAGCACGTCCAGGTCGATGTCGATGTTGGAGTCCACCGAGTACCGCGTGAGGGAGTAGCGGGCGGCGTCCACGCCCACGACCTCCACGAGGTCCTCCATGGTCACCACGGTGCCCGCACGCTTGGACATCCGCACGGCAGTGCCGTCCTTGACAAGGTTGACCATCTGGCCGATCAGCACCTCCACGCCCTCCGGGGAGTCCCCGAGGGCGGCGGCCGCGGCCTTGAGCCGGGCCACGTAGCCGTGGTGGTCCGCACCCAGCATGTAGATGCACAGGTCCGCGCCGCGGTCCCGCTTGTTCTTGAAGTACGCGATGTCGCCGGCGATGTAGGCGGCGTTGCCGTCCGACTTGATGACCACGCGGTCCTTGTCGTCCCCGTGCTCCGTGGAGCGCAGCCACCACGCGCCGTCCTCGAAGTACAGCGAGTCCGAGGAGCGCAGCTGCTCCAGCAGGGTCTCCACCTGACCGCCCTGGAACAGGGAGTCCTCGTGGAAGAAGACGTCGAAGTCCACGCCGAACTCGTGCAGCGAGGACTTGATCTGGGAGAACATCAGCTCCACGCCCGCCGCGCGGAAGACCTCCTGCGGATCCTCCGCCTCCAGCGCGTCCGGGTGCAGCGCCAGGACCTCCTGGGCGATGTCCGAGATGTACTGCCCGCCGTAGCCGTCCTCCGGGGCGGCCTCGCCCCGGGCACGGGCCAGCAGGGACCGGGCGAAGCGGTCGATCTGGTTGCCGTGGTCGTTGAAGTAGTACTCGCGCACCACGTCCGCGCCCTGGGCCTGCAGCACGCGCGCCAGCGAGTCCCCCACGGCGGCCCAGCGGGTGCCGCCCAGGTGGATGGGGCCCGTGGGGTTGGCGGAGACGAACTCCAGGTTGATGGTGGTTCCGGCCAGCGTCTGCCCGGTGCCGAACGCGCGGCCCTGCTCCACGACCGACTGCGCCAGCTCACCCGCGGCGGCGGCGTCGAGCGTGATGTTGAGGAAGCCCGGCCCGGCGATGTCCACGGCCTTCACACCGGGTACCCCGCACAGGTGCTGCGAGAGGATCTGGGCGACGTCCCGCGGGGGGCGCCCGACCTTCTTGGCCACCTGCATGGCCACCGTGGTGGCCCAGTCCCCGTGCTCGCGGTTCTTGGGTCGCTCCACCCGCGCCTGCGGGAGGTCGACGCCGTCCGCCACGGTGAGCTCACCGGCGGTCACGGCGTCCTGCAGACATGCGGACACAGCGGAGGAAAGTTCTTCAGGAGTCACCGTGCCAGTGTAGCCGGGCGGGTTCTGCCGCACCGACTCCCGCTGATTGGTGCACCCGCGCAACCTGGTAGTATCGTCGAGTTGTCGTCGCGAGCCGAGCAGTTGGTGAACGGCACGGCATGCCCGCGTAGCTCAGTGGATAGAGCGTCTGCCTCCGGAGCAGAAGGTCGTAGGTTCGAATCCTGTCGCGGGCACCCTGAAAGCTCCACCCGTTGACGACGGCCCCGGTGACCCCGGGGCCGTTGTCATGTCCGGGCCTGTCGTCCTGTCCGGGCCCGCAGCACCTCTCAGCGCCGACCGCGCCGCTGCTCGCGGATCCTGTAGTTCGGGTTCAGCTCGAGCGGGTCGTACTCGTTCATGACGGACTCGGAGCCGTACTGCTCCTCGAGCAGCGCGTCCTCCGCCACCGGCTCGGGCGGCGCGGTGCGCCGCAGGACGACCCCCACGATCGTGAGGATCCCTCCCACGAACAGGGTGCCGAATCCCACGATGGTCATCACCCAGCCGCGCTCGGTGAGCGGCTGGCCCCCGTGGTCCGCGGCCGCCTGGCTGAGCGCCGCGAGACCCTCCGGCAGGGAGAAGCAGCACACGAAGAGCAGAATCAGCCCCACCGCAGTGATGACGGACGTCATGCGCTGTCTGCGGCGGGGCTGACTCATGGTGATCACTGACCTTCCGGTGCCACCTCCGCGGCGGAGGAGCCACCCGTGGGAGCGCCACCGGCGGGGACGCCCCGGGAGGGGGCGGCCGACGGTGCGGCGCTGCGAGCTGTTTCCAGAAGCGTAGCGTCATCCAGTGCCGGCTCGCCCGTGGCCGCCTGCAGCTTGCGGAACTCGGCCAGCAGGTCCGCCACGGTGGCCTCCGCCTTCTGCTGGGCGTCCAGCTCGAAGAGGATCCGGCCCTCGTGCATCATGATCAGCCGGTTGCCCAGGCGCAGGGCCTGCTCCATGTTGTGCGTGACCATGAGCGTGGTGAGGTGGCGCTCGTTCACGATCCGCTCGGTGATCTCCGTGACGTGCTGCGCCCGCTGGGGATCCAGTGCGGCCGTGTGCTCGTCCAGCAGCAGGATCTCCGGGGCGGAGAACGTGGCCATCAGCAGCGACAGCGCCTGGCGCTGACCACCGGACAGCAGACCCACCTTGGCGCCCAGCCGGTTCTCCAGACCCAGCTCGAGGGTGGCCAGCTCCTTCCTGAACTCCTCCCGCCGGGCGCGGGTGACCCCGCGGGACAGCCCGCGGGAACGGCCCCGCCGCTGGGCGATCGCCATGTTCTGCTCGATGGTCAGGGTGGGCGAAGAGCCCTTCATGGGGTCCTGGAACACACGGGAGATCCACTTGGCCTTGCGGTGCTCGGGCAGCCGGGTGACCACCCGCTCCCCCACCCGGATCTCCCCGCTGTCCGGGATGATCGTCCCGGAGACCGTGTTGAGCAGCGTAGACTTTCCCGCGCCGTTCGAGCCGATGACCGTGACGAAGTCGCCCTCGTTCACCGTGAGACTCACCCCGTTCAGGGCCACGCGCTCGTTGACCGTCCCCGCGAAGAACGTCTTGCGGACGTCGTCGACTGTCAGCATGCGGTCACGCTCCCTTTCCGGCTGAGGTTGTGGCGATGCTGGCGGTCACGGGGTGCTCGGTGCTGCTCCCCACGTCCGCCTGCACCTCCTGGGCGGCCTTGAGCGTGCGGCGCCGCTTCCAGCGCTTGAACACGGCCATCTGGGGCAGCACGAGCGCCACCACCACGAGCACCGCAGAGATCAGCTTCATGTCCGAGGGGTTCAGCCCGGCCTGCAGCGCCACCGTGATGACCAGGCGGTACAGCACGGATCCCAGGATCACCGCGAAGGTGGCGATCACCACGGTGCGGTGGCCGAAGATGCCCTGGCCGAGGATCACGGAGGCCAGGCCCACCACGATCATGCCGATGCCCATGCCGATGTCCGCGAAGCCCTGGTACTGCGCGATCAGTGCGCCCGCGAGGCCCACCAGGGCGTTGGAGAGGCACAGCCCGAGGATCTTCTGCGCGTCCGTGTTGACCCCGAACGAGCGGATCATGTCCGGGTTGTCACCCGTGGCCTGCATGGCCAGACCGGCATCCGTGTAGAGGAACCAGTCCAGCACCACCTTGACCACCAGCACTCCCACGAGCAGCAGCAGGACGCCGGTGACCGTGCCCTGCAGCCCGGCCTCGCGCAGCGGGGTGAAGACGGTGTCCTCACGCAGCAGCGCGAGGTTCGCCTTCCCTCCCATGAGCCGCAGGTTGATGGAGTACAGCGCGGTCATGGTCAGAATGCCCGCGAGCAGCCCGTTGATCTTGGCCTTGGTGTGCAGCAGGGCGGTGATGAGCCCCGCGAGGCCGCCCGCCACGAAACCCACCACGGTGGCGATCCACGGGCTGCCGCCGTTGAGGATCACCATGGCCGAGGTGGCGGCTCCGGTGGTGAACGACTGGTCCACGGTGAGGTCCGGGAAGTCCAGCACGCGGAACGTGAGGTAGACCCCCAGGGCCATGACCGCGTAGATCAGCCCGAGTTCGATTCCAGCAATCACCGGTTCTACTCGATGACCTGGTCGGCCTTGTCCCGCAGGCTCTGCGGGATCTCCACGCCCATGGCCTTGGCGGCCTTGGCGTTGACGATGAGCTTGGTCTCCTTCTGGGACTCCACGGCCATCTCACCGGGCTTGGCGCCGTCCTTGAGGATCTTCACCGCCATCTCACCGGTCTGCTTGCCGAGGTCCTTGTAGCTCAGCCCCTGGGTGGCCAGCGCACCGCGCTCCACGGAGTCTCCCTCGCCCGCGATGAGCGGGATCTTCTTGGCCTCGGCCGCGGAGATCACGGCCTCCAGCCCGGCCACGACCTTGTTGTCGGTGGGCACGTAGATGGCGTCGGTGTCGAAGGACTCCGCGGCCTGGGCCACCTCAGCCGTGGTGGTGACGGTCTTCTCCACGACCTTGAGACCCTCGGCCTCGGCGGCCTTCTTGGCCTCGTCCACCTGGATCTGCGAGTTGGTCTCACCCGAGCTGTAGATGATGCCCACGGACTTGGCGCCCGGCTCGAGCTGCTTGACCAGCTTGATCTGGTCCGCCACGGGGTTCATGTCGGTGGTGCCCGTGACGTTGCCGCCCGGGGCCTCCGCGGAGTCCACGAGGCCGGCGTCCACCGGGTCCGTCACGGCGGTGAAGAGCACGGGCTTGTCCGTGACGGCCTGGGCCAGCGACTGTGCGGACGGCGTGGCGATGCCGAGGATGAGGTCGTCCCCTGAGGACGCGAAGTTGGAGGCGATGTTCGTGGCGGTGGCCTGGTCCCCCGAGGCGTTCTGCACGTCCAGGGTGAGGTTCTCGCCCTCGGTGTAGCCGCCGTCCTTGAGAGCCTCCACGAAGCCCTCCCGCGCGGCGTCGAGCGAGGGGTGCTCCACGAACTGGGAGATGCCCACGGTGACCTTCTTGGTCTCCTTGCCGTCGCCCGACTGCTCGCCGCCGGAGCCACAGCCGGTGAGCAGCAGGGCGGCCGTCGTGGCCGCCGCGGCGACCGGGAGTAGACGCTTCATGGGGTGGTTCCTTCCATCACGGATCAATGATGAGTGGATGCTACCTGCCGATCGGTCGAAAATGAGACGCAGCTCACATATAGGGACAATTTCGCGTGTCACCTGGGCGGGAACGCGCGGCCCTGCGCGTGTCGGGGGCGGCCCGTAGACTGCACGGTTGTCATGACTGAGCCCATCACCACGCCCCGCATCGTGTACCCGGACAACCTCCCCGTCTCCGCGCGCCGGGAGGACATCATGTCCGCCATCCGGGAGAACCAGGTGGTGGTGGTCGCGGGTGAGACCGGCTCCGGCAAGACCACCCAGCTGCCCAAGATGTGCCTCGAGCTGGGCCTGGGTGAGCGCGGACTGATCGGGCACACCCAGCCGCGCAGGATCGCCGCCCGCTCGGTCGCCGAGCGGATCGCCCACGAGCTCGGCGAGCGCGTGGGCGCCACCGTGGGCTACCAGGTGCGCTTCACGTCCGAGGTGGGCAGGGACTCCAGGATCAAGCTCATGACGGACGGCATCATGCTGGCCGAGATCAGCCACGACCCCACGCTCTCGCGGTACAACGCGATCATCATCGACGAGGCCCACGAGCGCTCGCTCAACATCGACTTCCTGCTGGGCTACCTCCGCCGGCTGCTGCCACAGCGGCCGGACCTGAAGGTCATCATCACCTCCGCGACCATCGACCCGCAGCGCTTCGCCGAGCACTTCGCGCAGCCGCACCCCGAGCACCCGGATGCGGACCCCTCCCCCGCGCCGATCATCGAGGTCTCCGGGCGCACCTACCCCGTGGAGATCCGCTACCGCCCGCTCACGCAGGAGCGCAGCGGGGACGGCGGTCCGGACGAGGAGGACACCGGGGACGGCCTCGCGGACGAGGACCGGGACCCGATCGACGCGGTGTGCGACGCCGTGGTGGAGCTCTCCCGCGAGCCGCGCGGGGACATCCTCGTGTTCTTCGCGGGCGAGCGCGAGATCCGCGACGCGCAGGACGCGCTGCAGAAGGTCATCGACTCCCACCGTTCCCTGGCCGGGACCCAGATCCTGCCCCTGTTCGGGCGGCTGTCCATGGCGGAGCAGAACCGCGTGTTCTCGCCGTCCTCCCACCGCCGCATCGTGCTGGCCACCAACGTGGCGGAAACCTCCCTCACGGTCCCCGGCATCAAGTACGTGGTCGATCCCGGCACGGCTCGCATCTCGCGGTACTCGGCGCGCACCAAGGTCCAGCGCCTGCCCATCGAACGGATCTCCCAGGCCTCGGCCAAGCAGCGCTCGGGCCGCTCCGGGCGCACCTCGGACGGCGTGTGCATCCGGCTGTACTCGGAGGAGGACTTCGAGTCCCGCCCCGAGTTCACGGATCCCGAGATCCTGCGCACCAACCTGGCCGCGGTGATCCTGCAGATGATCTCCGTGGGCGTGGTCCGGGAGCCCGGCGACATCCTGGACTTCCCGTTCGTGCAGAAGCCGGACCCGCGCGCGGTCAAGGACGGCGTGGTGCTGCTGCGCGAGCTCGGCGCCCTGCGCGGACCGGGTGGTGCGGCGGACGGCGACGACGCGGCGTCGCGCCCCGCACGCAGGTCCCGTGGCGGCCGCCGGAACCGTGGCCGGCGGGGCGGACACCGTGGCCCGCTGACCCGCACCGGTGAGATCCTCGCGGCCCTGCCCGTGGACCCGCGTCTGGGCCGGATGATCGTGGAGGCGGACCGCCGCGGCTGCGCGCGCGAGGTGCTCGTGCTCACCGCGGCCCTGACCGTCCAGGACCCGCGGGAGCGCCCCCTGGAGAAGCGCCAGGCCGCTGACGAGTTCCACGCCCGGTTCAAGGACAGGACCAGTGACTTCCTCTCCTACGGGCTGCTGTGGCAGTACCTGCAGGAGCAGCAGGCCGAGCTGTCCTCCTCGCAGTTCCGCAAGCTGTGCAAGCGCGAGTACCTGAACTTCCTGCGGATCCGCGAGTGGCAGGACCTCTACGCGCAGCTGCGCCAGATCGCCCGCCAGTCCGGCATCGACGTGGGCGGCTCGCGGGAGATCGACGTGGCCGCCCACCAGGACGACGTCCACAAGTCCCTGCTCTCCGGGCTGCTCAGCAACATCGGCGTGCGGGACGAGCGCACCCGTGAGTACCGGGGCGCCCGCGGCACGCGGTTCGCGATCTTCCCGGGCTCGGCACTGTTCAAGAAGTCCCCGGACTGGATCGTCTCCGCGGAGCTCGTGGAGACCTCCCGGCTGTGGGCCCGCACGAACGCCGCGATCCAGCCCGAGTGGGCCGAGGAGATTGCACCGTCCCTGGTGAAGCGCTCCTACTCCGAGCCCCACTGGTCCCGCTCGCGCGGCGCCGTGATGGCCTCCGAGAAGGTCACCCTCTACGGGCTGCCGCTGGTCAGCGAGCGCCCCGTGCTGTTCTCCTCGATCGACCCCGAGCTGTCCCGGGAGCTGTTCATCCGCCACGCCCTGGTGGAGGGCGACTGGCAGACGCGGCACACCTTCGTCAAGCGCAACCGTAAGGCGCTCGCGGAGGTCGAGGAGCTCGAGAACCGCATGCGCCGCAAGGACCTGCGCGTGGACGACCAGGTGCTGTTCGACTTCTACGACGCCCGGGTCCCCGCGCACGTGGTCTCGCAGCGACACTTCGACGCGTGGTGGAAGAAGACCCGCCACGAGGACGAGCACCTGCTGGACCTCACCCCCCAGGACCTCATCGCCCCGGAGGCTCCGGCTCTGGACACGGACTCGTTCCCGCGCTCGTGGCACGTGCACTCCCCCGAGGGGGACCTCAGCCTGGACCTGGACTACGAGTTCGCGCCGGGCACGGACACCGCGGACGGCGTCACGGTGCGGATCCCCGTGCTGTTCCTGGACCGGTTGGCGCCCGAGCAGTTCGAGTGGCACATCCCCGGCCTGCGCGTGGAACTGGTCACCGCGCTGATCAAGTCCCTGCCCAAGGCAGTGCGCCGCAACTTTGTGCCGGCCCCGGACACCGCGGCCGCGGCCGTGCGCCGGCTGGACGAGGAGTTCGACCCGCTCTCGGGCTCGCTGCTCGAGGCCCTCGCCACGGTGCTGCGCCGGATGCGCGGACACCCCGTGCAGGCCTCCGACTTCCACCCGGAGACGCTGCCCCCGCACCTGCGGATGCGCTTCGAGGTCCGGGACGCCCGCAACGCGGTGCTCGGCCGCGGGGACGACCTCACCGAGCTCAAGCAGCGATTGCGTCCGCGCGTGCGCGAGGCGCTCGCCCAGTCGCTGGGGCAGGCCGCGGCCCAGCTCTACGACGCCGCGGGTGCCTCCGCAGGCTCGGCCTCCGGCGGGGACGACGACGCCGCCGCGTCCGGTTCGCGGCGCGGCCGTCGCTCCGGTGGCGGCGACCGCAAGGGCCGGGGCGGTGCGCATCCGGGCGAGCGGGCGGCGTCGAGCGCGTCCCTGGAACGCACGGACCTGCGCGCGTGGCCCGAGCCGGATCCGCCCCGCAGCGTGGAGACCACCGTGGCGGGGCAGACGGTCACCGGCTACCCCACGCTCGTGGCCGTGGCGCCGGAAAAGCCGGGGGGCACGGAGCCCCCGCGCGTGGACCTGCGGATCCTGAGCGACCCCGAGGAGCAGCGCGCGGCCCAGCGCGACGGCGTGATCGCGCTGCTGCAGCGTGTGCTGCCGTCCGTGCACCGCTACGTGGTGGAGCACCTCAGCCAGCGCGAGCGGCTGGTGTTCACCCAGAACCCCCACGGTTCCGTGGAGGCCCTGATCCACGACTGCACGGGCGCGGCGATCGACCGGCTCGTGCCCCACGACCCCCCGTTCACACGGGCCGAGTTCGACCGGCTGGCCGAGCACGTGCGGGCGGAGCTCATCGACACGGTCTTCGCGGTCACGGCGCTCGTGACCACCGCGCTGAGCGAGGCCACCACGGTGCGCAAGCGGCTGAAGAAGCCCGGCTCACTGGGCGCGGTGCCCGCGTTCACGGACATGGCGGAGCAGGTGGACGGGCTCATCCACCCCGGCTTCGTGGGACGCACCGGGTGGCAGGCCCTGCAGCACCTGCCCCGCTACCTGGCCGGGGTCAACGCCCGGCTGGACAAGCTCTCCGGGCACCTGCAGCGCGACGCCGTGGCCATGCAGACCGTCCACGACCTCGAGGCCGAGTACCGTGCGGCCCTGGACGCAGTGCCGCCCACGGTGCCCACGCCCGCGGCGCTCAGGGCAATCCGGTGGGACCTGGAGGAGCTGCGGGTCTCGTTCTTCGCGCAGGAACTGGGCACCGCGCACACGGTGTCGGAGAAGCGGCTGCGCAAGAAGCTGCGCGAGCTGGGCTGAGACCCAGCGCGCGACGGACCATCACCCAGTTCACGGGGGCATGGCCCAGGAACACGAGTGACAGCCGTGGCGGGGGCCCAGGAGGCGCGCCCCTCAGTGCGCGAGTGCGGCACGCCCCGCACCGAGCGAGGAGGGCACCCCCTCCTTGGGTGAGGACCACGCTTCCGAGACCGGGAGCGTGAGTGCGCTCAGCCCTGCGACGGCACCGTGTCCTGGTGCCCCTGGGAGACGAGTGCCTCGCGGATCCGCCGGGCGGACTCGTCCATGACGGCGGCGTCCGGGTCCTGGTCCACGTTCGCGAAGTCGAACTCCTCGATCGAGTTGGTGGGCCACACGTGCAGGTGCGTGTGAGGCACCTCGAAGCCCTGGATCATGAGGCCCACGCGCTTCGGGGAGAAGGCGGCGTCCACGGCCCGGCCGATGGCACGGGACACCGTCATGAGATGGGTGGCCAGCTCCTCGGGGAGGTCGATCCACGCGTCCACCTCCCGGCGCGGGACCACGAGCACGTGGCCCTGGGCGAGCGGCTGGATGGACAGGAACGCGACGCACTGCTCGTCGGCCCAGACGAAACGACCGGGCAGCTCGCCCTCGATGATCTTGGTGAACACTGAGCTCACGGTGGAGTCCTCTCCTCGGTGGGTGGCCGACGGTCCGCCGGCCGGGTCAGCTGGTGGTGATCTCCACGCTCTCGCGCGGGGACAGGTGGCGGTAGCTGGTTCCGTAGAGTCCGGCGAAGTGGGCGACCTGCGTCTCGACCACGCCGAAGCCGTTCTCCGAGAGGAGGGCGTCGTGGATCTGGAACGCGGTGGTGGCCCGGGTGGCGATCATGAAGTCGATGACCTCGGACATCTTCGACCACGGCGCGTGCAGGGGCACCAGGACGGTGGGAACCGTGACCCCGCGTGGAACCGTGAACGAGTCGCCGGGGTGGAACACGGCGTCGTCGACCACGTACCCCACGTTGGCCACGGTGGGGATCAGGGGGTGGATCAGCGCGTGCTGGCCGCCGTGGGTGGTCACCGAGAACGGGCCGGCCTCGAACGCCGTGTCCGCGGTGACGGCGTGCAGGCGCGAGGTGTCCGTGACGTGCTGGGAGAGCTCCTCGACCACGGCGGCCGGGGCGTGGAGCGAGAGTTCGGGTGCCGACTCCAGCACGGCCGAGACACGGGGGACGTCGCAGTGGTCCGGGTGCACGTGCGTGACGAGCACGGTGTCCGCGCCGTCGAGCGCCTCCTCGACCTCCGAGAACGTTCCGGGGTCGATCACCAGCACCGCGCCGTCCTTCTCGAGCCGCACGCACGAGTGGGAGAACTTGGTCAGCAGCATGGTGCCAGCCTAGCGGCCCGCCGCGGCTCCGTGGGGGTCTCCGCGGCCCACGGTGGCCCCGGCGCACCTGACCCGTGCAGGTGGCCGCTCCCCGAGCCGGGCCCGTGGTCGAGGACCGGGGACCACCCGCCCGAGGTCCGCCTCGCCGCGCATGTCCGTGCCGCGCGTTAAGATGACCCGGACGACCGCTCGCGGAAAGGACGCCAGGGTTGAGCACCAAGACCACCGAACCCGCGGAGGTTCGCAACACCAAGCAGCGCCGGGCAGTGACCGCCGAACTGCACCGGCTGGAGGACTTCATCTCCACGCAGGATCTGCACCGGCGGCTCCAGGACCAGGGCGAGTCCGTGTCCCTGGCCACCACCTACCGGATCCTGCAGTCCATGGCGGAGCTCGGCCAGGTGGACGTGCTGCGCACCGCGGAGGGTGAGGCCATCTACCGCCGCTGCGAGGCCCAGCACCACCACCACCACCTGGTGTGCCGCTCGTGCGGGGCCACGGTGGAGCTGGAGGCGCCGGACATCGAGGCCTGGGCCGAGAACACGGCGCGGCGCCACGGCTACACGGACGTGGACCACACCGTGGAGATCTCCGGAATCTGCGAGCAGTGCACCGCCCGGCTCGAGGCCGAGGACACCCCCGTTAGCGAGGACCGCGGCGCAACGCTGCCCGGTGGCGGTTCCCCGGAGGCCGCGCAGCGCCCGTCGAGCTCCCCGAGCACCTCCCGCCCCGGTCGAGGATCCTCGGGGCCCACGCGGTGACCACGGGCCCACGCGACATCCTGCTGGTCCACAACGGCTCCTCCCGCGCGTCCCGCGATGCCTGCGAGCGCGCCGCAGGCATCCTCCGGGCGGGCGGATACCGAGCCCGTCCTCTGGCATCGGCTACGCCCAGAGGGCTCTCCGAGCTGCTCACGGACACCCTGCGCCGGGAGAGCCAGGCTGTTGCCGCCGTCGTGGCCGTGGGTGGGGACGGGATGGTCCACCTGGTGCTGCAGTGCCTGGACACGCTGAACCGGCAGGGCGTGGACCTGCCCTTCGGACTGGTGCCGGCGGGCTCCGGCAACGACCTCGCACGCCACCACGGTGTGCCCTCCCAGGACGTGGAGCGTGCCGCGGGTCGCGTGCTCCGTGGTCTGGAATCCGCGCCGCGCCGCACGGACCTGCTCCGGGTGGAGTGTGCGGACGGAACCCGTCACGTGTGCGCCACGGCCGTGTGCCTGGGCCTGGATGCCCGCGTCAACGCGCGTGCCAACCGCTGGTCGCGCGTGCGGGCATCTGCCAAGTACGTCGTCGCCCTTGCCGTGGACCTCGTGAGCATGCGGGCCCGCCCCTACCACTTGAGCTGGACCTCCCCGGACGGCAGCGAGCACAACGCCGCCCGGGACCTCACGCTGCTCACGCTCGCGAACACGTCCTCGATCGGCGGGGGCCTCACGATCGTGCCCGCCGCAGACGCCGGGGACGGCACCGCGGAGCTGTTCATGGTCTCGGACGTGGGGCCCCTGAAGTTCGTGGTGTCCCTGCCCCGGTTGTGGCTCGGCAGCCACGTGACCCTGCCCGAGGTGGCGGTGGAACCGGCGGTCTCGGCGAGCGTGGCCGTGAGCGCGCACGCCACCGGGCATTCCCCGGGCGGGGACATGGCTTTCGGCGACGGCGAGCGGCTCGGCCCCCTGCCCGTGACCCTGCGGGTACTCCCCGCGGCCGTTCAGATCCTGTTCTGAGCCGGGCCCGTCCCTGCGCCGGCGCCCGCTCCGGGTGAGCCCTGCCCGAGTGCGCCTGCCGTGTCCGCGGCGACCGGTGTGGCCGTGGAAACCGGCGCCCCCGCGCCCACCGGGCCGCGCGGCGTCGTCGTCCGGCGGTGGGAGGACGAGCGTTCGCGCACGGCGCGCACCAGGCGGGAGACCAGCCACAGGGCGAACGAGATGGTGGTGACGTACGGGCTGATGGGGATGTTCCCGCCCAGCGCGAGCAGGATCCCGCCCACCATGGCCAGTTCCGCGAAGAGCACCGAGAGCACCACCGTGCGCACGGGACTCACGGTGAGGTTCATGGCCGCGGCCGCCGGGGTAATGAGCAGGGCGAGCACCAGCAGCGAACCCACGATCTGCACGGACAGCGCCACGGTGATCCCCAGCAGCACCATGAACGCGATGGAGAGCCCCCGCACCGGCAGGCCCTTGGCCTGGGCCACCAGGGGGTCCGTGCTCGCGAACGTGAGGGGCCGCCAGACACCCACGAGCGTGATCACCACCAGCGCCGAGAGCAGCACCATGGAGGTCAGCTGCACCGAGGAGACCGACACGATCTGACCGGTCAGCAGCGAGAACTTGTTGGACGAGCGGCCCTCGTAGAGGGACAGGAACAGGATGCCCAGCCCCAGCCCGAAGGGCATCAGGACCCCCACGAAGGAGTTGCCCTCCCGCGCGCGCAGCCCCGCGAACCCCATGATCAGGGCGGCGAGGATCGAGCCCACGAGCGAACCCGTGATCACGTCCGCTCCGATCAGCAGCGCGGCGGCGGCCCCGGCGAAGGACAGCTCCGCGATGCCGTGCACGGCGAACGCGAGGTCCCGCATCATCACGAACGTGCCCACGAGCCCGCCCACGAGCCCCAGCACCGCCCCGGCCCACACCGAGTTGCGCAGCAGAGAGAGCAGCTCGGCGTAGTCCTCGAAGACGAACACGGAGCTCAGGAAGGAGTTCCAGTCGATGGCTTCCGTGATCACGGGACGATCTCCTCCGGGGAGTCGGTGTGGTGGGCACTGTCCGGGCTGCCGGCCACCAGGATCCGGCCGTTGGCGCGCAGCACCTCGATGGGGCTGCCGTAGAGCTCGGTGAGCACGTCCGAGCGCAGCACCTCGTCCGGCGTGCCGATCCGGAAGGAGCCGTTGGCCAGGTACAGGATCCGGTCCACGTGCTCGATGATCGGGTTCACGTCGTGGGTCACGAACACCACGGCGCAGCCGGTGCGCTCACGCTGCTCGTGCACCAGCTCGCTGACCACGTGCTGGTGGCGCAGGTCCAGGGAGAGCAGCGCCTCGTCGCACAGCATGACCGTGGGCTCCGCCGCGAGCGCCTGTGCGATCCGCAACCGCTGCTGCTCGCCCCCGGAGAGCAGCCCCACGGGGGCTTGCGCATAGTCCGTGGCGCCCACCCGCTCGAGCAGCTCGTCCACCCTGCGGTGCACCCGCCGCGAACGCAGACGCATCCCCCACCGGTGTCCGTCCACGCCCTGGGCCACGAGGTCGCGGGCCCGCAGCGGGGTGCGCTCCGGGAAGCCGCGCTGCTGGGGGACGTATCCCACGCGGGAGGCTGCCGTCCGCGGACGCACACCGTTGACGCTCACCGTCCCGGCCGTGAGCGGCAGCAGCCCCAGGAGCACCTTGAGCAGGCTCGTCTTGCCCGTGCCGTTGGAACCCAGCACGGCCAGGTACTCCCCGGGGCGCACGTCCAGGTCCAGACCGGACCACAGGGTGCGCTCCCCGAAGGAGAGCTCGGCGCCGCACAGCCGGATCACCGGGTCGTGCCGTTTTTCCGACTGGTTGCCAGGAGCACCCGCCGTGGAGCCCGCGGAGCCGGGAACGCTGTGCCCCGCAGCCGTGGTGGGCCCCGCCGCCGTGGTGGGCCCTGCCGCGCCGTCACGTGTTCTCTCGGATGCCACAGGTTACTTCTTCACGGCTTCGGCCACGTGGTCCACGTTCTCGGCCATCCACTGCTGGTACGTCCTGCCGTCCGGCACGGTCTCGGTGAACTCCACCACGGGGGTGCCCGCCTCCTGGGCGGTGGTGCGCAGACGCTCCGTCTGCCCCGTGGAGGTCTGCTGGTTGAACGCGAGCAGCGCAATGTGCTCGTCCGCGACCAGTTTCAGCGTGTCGTTGAGGGCGGCCGGCGGCGCGTCCGTCTCGGCGTCGATCGCCTCGGCGAACTCCGCGGGGGTGTCGTCGTGCAGACCCGCGTCCTCCAGCAGGTAGCCGGGGACCGGTTCCGTGGCCACGTAGCCACCGCTCGCCCCGAGACCCCCGAGGCGCTCGTCCAGGGCGGTCAGCTCCTGTCCCACCCGTGCGGCGTTGTCCGTGTAGTAGCTCGCGCTGGAGGGATCCACCTCCCCCAGCTGGCGGGCGATCTGCGTGACCACCTCGGTCATGGTCTCCAGGTCGTACCACACGTGCTCGTTGAATCCCCCGTGGTGGTGGTGGTGCTCCCCCGAGCCGTGGTCGTGGTCGTGCTCCTCGGCGGCCTCACGGTCCTGCTCGGACTGCAGACCCGAGACCTCCACGGCGTCCACCACGCGCGCGCCCTCCGGCGCCAGATCGGTCATGAACTGGTCGTACCCGCCGCCGTTGCGCACCAGGAGGTCGGCTTTTTCCACGGCCAGCCGGTCCTGCGGCGTGGCCTCGTAGGAGTGGGGGTCCTGGGCTGAGGAGTGGATCACCGGCGTGGCCTCCACCTTGTCGCCACCCACCTGGGCCGCGAGGTCCGAGTAGACGTTGGTGGAGGTGGTCACCCGGATCTTCCCGGAGTCCTCCGATCCGGATCCGCCCTCCTGCGCCGATCCGCCCGAGCAGCCCGTGAGGGCCAGCGCTCCCAGCAGCCCCAGGACTGCTGCGGCCCTGGCTCCGTGGCGGTTGGTGCGGTCACTCACGCGCATCGTCTCCCTGCTCGGCGTCCCCCCGCACCACCTGGGGTGCCGATGAGAACGGATGTCATCAAATCAGAGCGCGAGCATATCATGAACCATTCTCATGTAGCGGCGTGATGAGAACGGGCGGATCAGGACCAGGACTCGGAGCGTGGCCTGCCCTCGTCGTAGCCCGACTGGGACTGGATGCCCACCACGGCGCGGGACGCGAACTGCCGCAGCGTGGTGGCCCCGGCGTAGGTCATGGAGCTGCGCACCCCGGAGGTGATGTGGTCCAGCAGGTCCTCCACCCCGGGTCGCTGGGGGTCCAGGTACATGGTGGAGTTGGAGATCCCCTCCTCGAACAGCGCCTTGCGGGCCCGGGAGAACCGGTCCTCTCCCAGGGTGCGGTGCTTCACGGCACGGGCCGAGGCCATCCCGAAGGACTCCTTGTAGGCACGGCCGTCCGCGTCCACGGTGATCTCCCCCGGCCCCTCGTGGGTGCCCGCGAACCACGAGCCCACCATGACCTGGCTCGCCCCCGCGGCCAGGGCGAGGGCGACGTCGCGCGGGTGCTTGACCCCGCCGTCCGCCCAAATGTGCGCACCGAGGTCCTGCGCGGCTTCCGCGCACTCCACAACCGCTGAGAACTGGGGACGCCCCACCGCCGTCATCATGCGGGTGGTGCACATGGCCCCCGGGCCCACGCCGACCTTGACGATGTCCGCGCCGGCCGAGACGAGGTCGCGCACGCCGTCGGCGGTGACCACGTTGCCGGCCACCACCGGCACCTGGGGATCCAGGGCGCGCACGGCGGCCACGGCCTCCATGGCCTTGAGCTGGTGGCCGTGGGCGGTGTCCACCACGAGGACGTCCACCCCGGCCTCGAGCAACCGGGCGGCCTTGGCGCCCACGTCACCGTTGATGCCCACGGCGGCACCCACGCGCAACCGCCCCCGGGCGTCCACGGAGGGGGTGTAGATGGTGGAGCGCACGAGACCCTGGCGTGTGATGATCCCGGCGACCTCCGTGCCCCGCAGCACCGGAGCCGCGCTCACCCGCGCGTCGGCGAGGCTCTCGTAGAGCGCACGCAGCGCCGCGGGATCGGCGTCCTCTGGGAACTCGGTCTCCTGGAACTGCGGGCCGTCGCTGCGGGCCAGATCGCCCAGCTGGGTGAAGCGGTCCACGTCCTGGCAGTCGGATTCCAGCACGAGGCCCAGGTACCGGCGCTGCTCGTCCACCACGACCACCAGTCCGTGCGGGCGCTTGTGGATGATCCCGAGCGCGTCGTGGACCGTGTCCGTGCGCCGCAGCACCACAGGGGTGTCCCAGCGCGGGGAACGGTCCTTGACCCAGGACGTGACCTCCGCGATCACGTCCAGCGGGATGTCCTGCGGCAGGATGCCGAGCCCGCCCCGACGGGCCATGGTCTCAGTCATCCGGCGTCCGGTCACCGCCGTCATGTTCGCGGCCACGACCGGGATCGTGGAGCCCGTGCCGTCCTGCGGGGACAGGTCCGCGTCGAAGCGGGACGTGACCCTGGACATGGAGGGCACCAGGAAGACGTCGTTGTAGGTCAGGTCCGTGGTGGGATTCGTGAGGAAGCGCACAGACGCACAGTCTACTGTCCACCGTCACGCTCCGGGCCCGACGCCGCCCGGTCGCCCTGGGCCGCGTCCGCCTGGGTGACGTTCCCCGCAGCCGGCGTCGTCGTGGCCCCGCACGCGGGCGGCGTCGGCTCCGGAACACGGTGCGCGGAGCACGGCGAGGGGCCCGTGCGACGGGTGGCACGCGTCCTGCCGCCTCACTAGACTGAAAAACCGGATCCGGCTTTGCATGCGCGAAGCCCGTCGAGGGCGCCCACGGCCGGTAAACTCCGTGGGAGCCGCACAGGGGCCGCGAGGACCAGCTCGCCACCCGGGACACCCAGCACAGATGGAAGAGGCGTATCACTCGTGCCAGACCAGCCGCACCACCTTATCCCCGAAGAATTTGCCGGCAACGAATGGCTTGTGGACGAGCTCTTCGAGAAGTACCAGGCGGACAAGAACTCCGTGGACAAGAAGTGGTGGCCCATCTTCGAGCAGATGGCGGACGAGGACAAGGCCTCCGCCCCCGGTGGCACGAACTCCGCTCCCGCCGGCAAGGCCTCCGCGACCACCGCCGCGTCGGCTCCCGCCGCGAAGAAGCCCGAGGCCTCCCCGGCCCGCGCCTCGGAGCCGGCCGCCCGGAAGCAGACTCCCCAGACCACAGAACGTGCGCAGTCCCCGGCACCCGCCGCGACCGGCGCCAAGGCGAAAGGACGGCCCGAGGGCGTGGACACCGAAGCGGACAGCAGCGAGGGAGCAGCCTCCAAGCGACCCATCCGGGCGCAGCCTGAGGACCGCAAGGAGGACGGCCCGGCCAAGGAGAAGCCCGCGGAGGACACCGTGGTCAAGCTGCGCGGTCCCGCCAAGGCCGTGGCCGCCAACATGGATGCCTCGTTGAGCGTCCCCACGGCCACCACGGTGCGCGCCGTGCCGGCCAAGCTGCTGATCGACAACCGCCTGGTCATCAACTCCCACCTCTCCCGCAACCGGGGTGGCAAGGTCTCCTTCACCCACCTGGTGGGCTACGCCGTCATCCGGGCGCTGGCCAACTTCCCGTCCATGAACGTCATCTACGACGAGTCGGACGGCAAGCCCGCGGCCATCCACCCCGCCCACGTGAACTTCGGCATCGCGATCGACATCCCCAACAAGGACGGCTCGCGCAACCTGGTGGTGCCCAGCATCAAGGCCGCCGAGACCATGTCCTTCCAGGAGTTCTGGACCTCCTACGAGGACATCGTCAAGCGCGGCCGCAACGGCGCCCTGACCATGGAGGACTACTCCGGCACTACGGTCTCCCTGACCAACCCGGGCGGGATCGGCACCGTGCACTCCGTGCCGCGGCTGTCCAAGGGCCAGGCCTGCATCATCGGCGTCGGTGCCCTGGACTACCCCGCCGAGTACAAGGGCGCCTCTCCCCGCACGATCGCTCACAACGCGGTCTCCAAGGTCATCACCCTGACGTCCACCTACGACCACCGCGTGATCCAGGGTGCGGGCTCCGGCGAGTTCCTGAAGCTCGTGGAGCACTACCTGCTGGGCGGGGACGACTTCTACGACCACATCTTCGAGGCGCTGCGGATCCCCTACGAGCCCGTGCGCTGGGCCGTGGACAACCAGGTCAACCCCGAGATCCAGATCAACAAGGTCGCCCGGATCCAGCAGCTGATCCACTCCTACCGCGTGCGCGGACACCTCATGGCGGACACCAACCCGCTCGAGTACGTGATGCGCAAGCACCCGGACCTGGACATCCGCACCTACGGGCTGACCCTGTGGGACCTCGAGCGGGAGTGGCCCACCGGCGGCTTCGGTGGCCAGAGCCTGCTCACCCTGCGCGTGATCCTCGGACGGCTGCGGGACGCGTACTGCCGCACCGTGGGCGTGGAGTACATGCACATCCAGGATCCGGAGCAGCGCGAGTGGTTCCAGTCCAAGCTGGAGCGCGACTACCAGAAGCCGTCCCGCGAGGAGCAGTTCCACATCCTGGAGCGGCTGAACGCGGCGGAGGCCTTCGAGACCTTCCTGCAGACCAAGTACGTGGGACAGAAGCGCTTCTCCCTGGAGGGCGGCGAGTCCCTGATCCCGCTGCTGGACGCGATCATGTCCGAGGCCGCGGACGCCTCGCTGGCCGGCGTGGGCATCGCCATGGCCCACCGTGGCCGTCTCAACGTGCTCACCAACATTGCGGGCAAGTCCTACGCCCAGGTGTTCCGCGAGTTCGAGGGCAGCCAGGACCCGCGCGCCTCCGAGGGCTCCGGCGACGTGAAGTACCACCTGGGCACCGAGGGCGTGTTCACCTCCGACAACGGCAACGAGACCCAGGTGTACCTGGCCGCAAACCCCTCCCACTTGGAGGCCGCGGACCCCGTCATCGAGGGCATCGCCCGCGCCAAGACGGACGTGCTCGGCGCAGGCCCCGAGGGCAACGGCGAGTTCCCCGTGCTGCCCATCCAGGTCCACGGCGACGCCGCCATGGCCGGTCAGGGCATCGTGTACGAGGTCATGCAGATGTCCGGGCTGGAGGGCTACAACGTGGGCGGGACCATCCACGTGGTGGTCAACAACCAGGTGGGCTTCACCACCGCTCCCTCCGCCGGACGCACCTCCACGTACTCCACGGACGTGGCCCGCACGGTGCAGGCCCCGATCTTCCACGTGAACGCGGACGACCCCGAGGCCGTGGTCCGCGTGGCGCAGCTCGCGTTCGAGTACCGCCAGCGCTTCCACCGCGACGTCGTGGTGGACCTGGTCTGCTACCGCCGCCGCGGCCACAACGAGGGCGACGACCCCTCGATGACCCAGCCGCTGATGTACTCCCTGATCGACGGCAAGCGCTCCACGCGCAAGGTCTACACCGAGAACCTCGTGGGCCGCGGGGACATCACCCAGGAAGAGGCGGACCGGGCACTAAAGGACTACCAGGAGCGCCTGGAGCGCGTGTTCGCGGAGACCCACGAGGCCCAGAACTCCACGGTCCCGCTGGTCACCGGGGACGCCGCTGCCATCGCCAACATCGAGCGCCCGTCCGCGCAGCAGGCGGACTCGGGCGTCTCCGTGCCAAAGACCACCGCGATCTCCCCGGAGACCGCGCAGCGCATCGGCGACTCCTACGTGGAGATGCCCGAGGGCTTCACCATGCACCGCAAGCTCAAGAAGCTCGCGGAGAAGCGCCGGGACATGACCCGCGAGGGCGGGATCGACTGGGGCATGGGCGAGCTCATGGCCTTCGGCTCCCTCCTCATGGACGGTGTGCCCGTGCGGATGTCCGGGCAGGACGTGCGCCGCGGCACGTTCACCCAGCGCCAGGCGGTGTTCTTCGACGCCGAGAACGGTGCGGAGTGGACGCCGCTGAACAGCCTGTCCGCGGACCAGGCCCACTTCTCGATCTACAACTCCCTGCTCTCCGAGTACGGCGTGCTGGGCTTCGAGTACGGCTACTCCGTGGAGCGTCCCGAGGCGCTGACCGTGTGGGAGGCGCAGTTCGGTGACTTCACCAACGGCGCACAGACCATCGTGGACGAGTTCATCTCCTCCGCGGAGCAGAAGTGGGGTCAGCGCTCCAACCTGGTGCTGCTGCTCCCCCACGGCTTCGAGGGCCAGGGCCCGGACCACTCCTCCGCACGCATCGAGCGTTTCCTGACGCTGTGCGCGGAGAAGAACATGATCGTGGCCCAGCCCTCCACCCCGGCCAACCACTTCCACATGCTGCGCCGCCAGGCGTACTCGCGTCCGCGCCGGCCCCTGATCGTTGCCACGCCCAAGCAGCTGCTGCGCCTGAAGGCCGCGGCCTCCCCCGTGGAGGACTTCACGCAGGGCACGTTCCAGCCGGTGATCCCGGACGTCGCGAACCTGGACGACTCCAAGGTCACGGACGTGATCCTGGTGTCCGGTCGGCTGTACTACGACCTCGAGGCGCAGCGGAAGAAGTCCGACGACCACTCCACCGCGATCGTGCGCGTGGAGCAGCTATACCCGCTGCCCGCGGACGAGATCAAGGAGCAGCTGGCGCGCTACCCGCAGGCCCGTGTGATCTGGGCCCAGGACGAGCCCGCCAACCAGGGTGCGTGGCCGTTCATGGCCGTCAACCTGGTGCCGCAGCTGGACCGAGCGGTGACCCTGGCGTCGCGCCCGGCCTCCGCCTCCCCCGCCAACGGCTCGGCCAAGCGCCACGCCGCGGAGTTGGAGACCCTGGTGCAGCAGGCGTTCGACCGCGGGGAGTGATCCCGCACCGGGTGCGTCCCACCGTCCCCCACGGTGAGCGCACCCGCCGGCCCCGCACGCCGGACCCGACCTGCCCGGGGGCCGTCACCTGACGGCCCCCGGGCCACGCAACAACCCGAAGGATGTCGAGAAGAGTGGACCAACGCAGGATCCGCATTGTGGCCGTGGGCGACGAACTGCTGGCCGGAGTGGACGACCCCCGCGCCCTGGGCTGGTTCGGTCGCGTCCTGGCCCGCACCCCCCGTGACGTGGTCCCCGTGGACGCCTACAACCTCGCCGCGCCGGGAGAGGGCAGCGAGACCCTCAACGAGCGCTGGTTCGACGAGGCGGTCCGCCGCTTCGATCCCGCGTGCGACAACCGTCTGGTCATCGCGCCGTCCGCCCTCGACATCGACCTGGGCATCACCTCCGCGCGTTCCCGGCTGAACATGGCGAACATCGTGGACCAGGCCACCCAGAACAACGTCAAGGTGCTGGTGGTGGGCCCGCCGCCCACGCTGGACCCGCAGCGCAACCGCAAGATCGCGGACCTCTCCGCGGCGTACGGGGATGTCACCACGCGCCGCAACCACGTGTACGTGGACACCTTCAACCCGCTGCAGCACCACGAGCAGTGGCGCAAGGACCTGGCCGCCAACCACGGCAACCCCGGCCAGGCGGGCTACGGCCTCATCGCGTGGCTCGTGCTGCACCGCGGCTGGTACAACTGGTTGCAGTTGCCCGAGCCCCGCTGACGCCGGTTCCGAGAACGGCACTCGTCCCGGCCTCCCGTTCCGGCAGGCACCCTGCTCCCCCGCAGGGACGGTCCGGGAACCTTGGTGGCTCTGGGACCACCGCAGATGTGAGATACTGACGGACGATGTTCCAGCCAATCACCACAGGAGGTACATCATGAGCAAGCGTGGACGTAAGCGCAAGGATCGTCGCAAGAACTCGGCAAACCGCGGCAAGCGGCCCAACTCCTGAAGTTCTGCGCACGAACCACGGAACGCCCGCAACCATCATGGTTGCGGGCGTTCTGCATGTCCGGAGTCCTCAGGCCGCGGGGTGCTCGCCGCACTGCGCGTCGATGCGCTCCAGGATCGAGCGCTTGAGCTGCTCGGGGGCGCTCTCGCAGCACGAGCGCTTCATCACGGAGCGGATGACGCACTCCAGGTTGTACTCGCGCTCGCACTCGGAGCACCCGGTGAGGTGGGCGTGGATCTCCTCAAGGTCCTCGGTGGTCAGCGCGCCGTCCAGGTACTCGTAGATGCGCTGGATGCGTTCGTCGGTGCAGCCGCCGCTGCAGGGGTTCTGCGTCATGTGTCAGCCTCGATCCTTCGCCGGTGCCCCGCCCTTGGCCGGCCTGCCGGCCTTGGACGTGTCGAATCCTCGTTCCTGGGCGTAGTCGCCCAGCTTCTCGCGCAGGAGCTTGCGGCCGCGGTGCAGCCGGGACATCACGGTGCCGATGGGCGTGTCCATGATCTCGGAGATCTCCTTGTACGCGAATCCCTCCACGTCCGAGAAGTAGACCGCCAGGCGGAACTCCTCGGGCAGCTCCTGCAGCGCCCGCTTCACGTCCGAGTCCGGGAGGTGGTCCAGTGCCTCGACCTCCGCGGAGCGCAGCCCCGTGGAGGTGTGGGACTCGGCCCGGTGCAGCTGCCAGTCCTCCACGGTGTCCGTGTTCGCCTGGCGGGGTTCACGCTGCCGCTTGCGGTAGAGGTTGATGTACGTGTTGGTGAGGATCCGGTACAGCCAGGCCTTGAGGTTGGTCCCGGGCTTGTACTGGTGGAACGCGGAGAACGCCTTGGTGTAGGCCTCCTGCACGAGGTCCTCGGCGTCGGAGGGGTTGCGGGCCATCCGCAGCGCGGCCGCGTAGAGCTGGTCCACGTACTGCATGGCGTCGCGCTCGAAGCGTTCGCGCCGCTGCTGGGTGGACTCCTCACCGGCCGGCACCTCTTCGGGGTGCTCCACGGCGTGGGATTCGTGAGTTCGCTGATCGTTCATCACGCCCAAGTCTAAGGCGGGGGCCGTCATCTCTGGACCGTCACCTGCCTTCCCGCACGCCTTCTGCCTCACCACACGTGTGGTGCTTCCGTTCATCCGGCACAACACACGCTGCTCGCGCGGGTATTCCCGGGGGAGCCCCGGCCGCGGGCCGATAGGATGACGTTCGTGCCTTCCCGGAGATGCCGGGACCCTAAGGAGGAGAACCATGAGCATTGTTCGTCGTCTCGCCCGCCCGCTGCTCGCCACCGGCTTCATCGCCGGAGGTGTGGACGCGTTCCGCAACTCGTCCACCACGGCCCGGCAGCTGGACCCCGTGCTGAAGGCCGTGGAGAGCGCCGCACCGCAGCTGCGCCCCGTGACCGCCAACCGCGCCGTGGTGGCGCAGGGTCTCGCCGCCGCCCAGGTGGCCGCCGCGTCCCTGCTGGCCGTGAGCAAGCTGCCCCGACTGTCCTCCACCGTGCTGCTGGGCACCACCGCCCTCAACGGCTACGCCCAGTACCGCTCCGCGGACGCGAGCACCACCGAGGGCAAGGAGGCCCGCCGCTCGGGCCTGCTGAAGAACGTGTCCCTGCTGGGCGGCGTGATGATCGCCGCCGTGGACACCTCCGGCAACCCGTCCCTGGCGTGGCGCGCGAGCCACCTCGCGGACGACGTCCGCAAGAACGCCGTCAAGGTCAGCAAGGACACCAAGAAGAAGCTGACGGAGGCCGAGAAGGCCGTGCAGAACGCCGTCTCCTTCTAGTCCGCCGCACCACGTGACGCGCAACGGCTTGACGCACCCCCGGGACC
>NZ_RCOM01000019.1 GCF_003667225.1 Kocuria rhizophila | reverse complement strand
GGTCTCCGGGGGAGCAGGGGCACGGGGACCACGGGCAGCACGGTGGCGGTGCCGCTGGGCACGCGGACGCCGCGGTGGCCGCCCCGTGGCCGCTCTTCGAGTGGTTGGTCCTCGCGCTCGTGCTGCTCGCCGCAGTGGCGTACTGCTGGTGCCTGTGGGCCGGGCGCGGGCGACGCGGCGTGGCCACCTGGCGCCCGGTCAGCTTCCTCGCGGGACTGGCGTGCGTGGGTGCCGGGCTGGTGGGGCCCGTGGCCCAGGCCGGTCACGCAAGCTTCACGATGCACATGGTGGGGCACCTGCTGGTGGGGATGATCGGGCCGCTGCTCCTGGTGCTGGGCGCCCCGGTGCGGGTGCTGCTGCGCGGGCTGCCCACGGCCGGGGCCCGGAGGGTCACGCGGGTGCTGCGGTTCCCGTGGATCAGGTTCGTGATGCACCCCGCGGTGGCCGCCGTGCTCAACGTGGGCGGGCTGTGGCTGCTCTACACCACCGGGCTGTTCCACTGGATGCACGCCTCGGCGCTCGGCCACGCGGTGGTGCACACGCACATCTTCCTGGCCGGGTACGTGTTCACCGCCTCGATCGCTGGGCCGGACCCGGATCCGCACCGCTCGTCCTTCCGCGTGCGTGCGGCCGTCCTGGTGCTGTTCATCGCAGCCCACTCCATCCTGGCCAAGTGGCTGTTCGCCCATCCGCCCGCGGGGGTGGCGCCCGCGGACGCGGAGGTCGGAGCGCAGCTCATGTACTACGGCGGGGACGTGGTGGACGTGGCCCTCATCGTGCTGCTGTTCCTCGGCCACCACCGGGCCACGGCGCGGCGAGAGCCCGGCGCCCGGCACCCGGAGGTCACGGCGCGCGACCGGGCGTGAGCGGACAGGCCGGGAGCGGGGCCTCGTGGGCCTGCGCCGCGTCGTCGTGGGCACGTGGCACGAGGCGGGGGACGGGCGGGACTGCGGATGCGCACGAGGCGGGGAGATGCGCGGGGCCGTCACACTGCGCGCACAGCATGTAACGCATGTCACTGTCTCTAGGATCGGGGCGGTACCTGATCCGAGCCACCCCTGAGGAACCCCCATGAGCTCTCCGCAGCACTCCCCGGCCCGAGCGGCCTCCTCTGAACCGGTCCTGGCCCGCGCCATGCGCCCCGTCAACTACGTGGTGGAGCGGTTCATTCCCTCCGCGCTGATCTTCGCGATTTTGCTGACCGCGGTGGTCGGCGTCATGGCGCTGCTCCTCACGGACGCGAGCCCCGTGACCGTGATCGAGGGGTGGGGTGCCGGGCTCTCCGGACTGCTCGCGTTCATGACCCAGATGGCCCTGGTGCTTCTGCTGGGCCACGCCCTGGCGAGCACCCGGCCCGTGCGGGCGCTGCTCGGGCGGCTCGCGGCCATGCCGCAGACCGCGCTGGCCGCTTACGTGTTCGTGTTCGTGGTGGCCGCGGTGGCGTGCCTCATCACGTGGGGCTTCGGCCTGGTGGTGGGCGGGCTGCTTGCGCGCGAGGTGGCCGCCGAGTTCTCCCGGCGCGGCACCCCCGTGAGCTTCCCGATGCTCGTGGCCGCCGGCTTCTCCGGCATGGTCGTGTGGCACATGGGGTACTCGGGCTCGGGTCCGCTCACCGCGGCCACCCCCGGCTCCTTCATCGAGAAGCAGGTGGGTCACGTCATCCCCGTCTCCGAGACCACGTTCTCCTGGTGGAACATGACCGCCGCGGTGGTCACCGTGGTCCTCGTGGCGCTGGCCCTGTGGCTCGTGGCCCCGCGTGCCGTCCCGGAGTCCCACAGCATCACCGCGGAGGCGCTCGCGCAGTCCGAGCAGCAGATCCCCGAGCCCGCCATCGAGGCCCCCGCCGACCGCCTGGACGCCTCCCGGATCCCCACCCTGCTGGTGGGTCTCGCCCTCGTGGCCTATCTGATCATCCACTTCACGGGCGGCGGCAGCGTCACCCTGGACATCGTGAACTGGATGTTCCTGGCCCTGATCTTCCTGCTGTCCCGCAACGCGTTCGAGGTCATGGCCCTGGTGAAGAACGCCGCCGCGAACGTGGGCGACATCCTGCTGCAGTTCCCGCTGTACGCCGGGATCATGGGCATCATGACCGCCACGGGGCTGATCCAGGTGCTCTCCGACTCCATCGTGGCGGTCGCCACCCCGCAGACCCTGGGCCTGCTCGCCTTCCTCTCCGCGGGCCTGGTCAACTTCTTCGTCCCGTCCGGCGGCGGTCAGGTGGCCATCCAGGCACCCATCCTGCTCGACGCCGCCGCCCGCCTGGGCGTGGACCCGTCCGTGCTCATCATGTCCGTGGCGTACGGCGACCAGTGGACCAACATGATCCAGCCGTTCTGGGCCCTGCCCCTGCTCGCGATCGCCGGGCTGAAGATCCGCGACATCCTGAGCTACACCACCGTGGTACTCATCGTCTCCGGTCTGGTCTTCGGGGCCACCATGCTCGTGGTGGGCGCGGGCGCCTGATGAAGAGAAGGCAACGGCCCCGCGTGATCCAAGGATCGCGCGGGGCCGTTCTGCACTCCTGTCGTGGGGCTCAGCCCTTCTCGGGGTCCCAGCCGGGGATCTTGCCGTCCGGGGCTGCGTACTTGGCGATGAGGCTGCAGTCCTTGCCCGCGAGGCCCTCGTCGATGAGCTCCTGGAAGCGCTCGGCCACCAGGCGTGCGGCGGGCAGGTTCACGTCCGTCTGCTTACCGGCGGCCAGAGCCAGCCCGATGTCCTTGGCAGCGAGAGTGGCCGAGAACGTGGCGTCGAAGTTGTGGTTCGCCGCCGCGGAGTCCGTCATTCCCGGCACGGGGTACCAGGTCTGCAGCGCCCACGAGTTGCCGGAGGAGACCGAGGCGATCTCCCAGAAGACCTTGGGATCCAGGCCCAGCCGGTCCGCCAGCACGGAGCCCTCCGAGCACGCCTCCAGGCAGATGAACAGCATCATGTTGTTCACGATCTTCGCGGCCTGCCCGGTGCCGGCGGCTCCCGTGTGGACCACGCGGCCCGCCATGGGCTGCACGATCTCCTCCGCGCGGCGGGCGTGCTGCTCCTCCCCGCCGATCATGAACGTCAGGGTGCCGGCGGCGGCGCCGCTGATCCCGCCGGACACGGGCGCGTCCACGAACGCGAAACCGGCGTCCGCTGCAGCTCGGTGCAGCTCCTCGGCGGTGGCCACGTCGATGGTCGAGCTGTCCACGAGCAGCGCGTCCTTCGGGGCGAGCGCGAGCACGCCGTCCTCCCCGAGGTACACGGCGCGGGAGTGCTCCCCCTTGGGGAGCATGGTGATGACCACCTCCGCGCCCTCGAGTGCCTCCGTCATGCTGGGGAACGTCTGCACACCGCCCTCGCGTGCGGCGGCCATCGCGGCCTCGCTGAGGTCGAAACCGCGGACGTCGTGGCCCGCGGCCACGAGGTTGGCGGACATCGGTGCGCCCATGTGGCCCAGGCCGATCCAGGTGATGGTGCTCATGTGGTGTGTCCTTTCGTGGTGCTGGTCAGGAACTGGCGCCGCGCTCGGCGTCCAGTCGGCGTCGGTCCTCGGCGTCGATCTCGTGCAGGGACACGCCCCTGGTCTCGCGCAGGGTGAGCACGGAGACCAGGGTGATGAGGCACGCGATGGCGATGTAGATGGCGATGGGGACCCACGAGTTGAACTCGCGCAGCAGCGTGGTCGCGATGATCGGCGCGAGCGAGCCCGCGATGATCGAGGTGACCTGGTAGCCCAGGGAGACGCCCGAGTAGCGCATGCGGGTGGGGAACATCTCGGCCATGATGGCGGGCTGTCCCGCGTACATGAAGGAGTGGATGACCAGGCCCAGGACGATCGCGGCCAGGATCATCCACTGGTTGCGGGTGTCGAACATGGGGAACGCCACGAACGCCCAGCCGATGGCGAGCACCGCACCCGCGGCGTACACCGGGCGGCGGCCCACCCGGTCCGAGAGCCGACCGACGACCGGCACCATGATCACGTGCACGATGTGCGCGATCAGCAGCAGGAACAGGATGTTGGAGGTGTCCATCTTCAGCTGCGTGGAGAGGTACGTGATCGAGAAGGTCACCACGATGTAGTACAGGATGTTCTCCGCGAAGCGGATGCCCATGGCGCCGAAGACACCGCGGGGGTAGCGGCGGAAGACCTCGGCCACCCCGTAGGAGGCGCCCTTCTCCTCGATCAGCTCTTCCTGGGTCTCGGTGAAGATCGCGGCGTCCGTGACGTGGGTGCGGATGTAGTAGCCGATCGCCACGATCACCACGGACAGCCAGAAGCCCACGCGCCAGCCCCATGAGAGGAACTGCTCGTCGGTGAGGGTGCGGGAGAGGATCAGCAGCACCACGGTGGCGAACAGGTTGCCCAGGGGAACGGCCGCCTGCGGCCAGCTGGCCCAGAATCCGCGCTCCCTGTTGGGGGAGTGCTCCGCGACCAGCAGGATCGCGCCACCCCACTCGCCGCCCACCGCGAAGCCCTGCGCGAAGCGCAGCACCACGAGCAGCGCGGGAGCCCAGTAGCCCACCTGGTGGAACGTGGGCAGGCAGCCCATGAGGAACGTGGTGGTCCCCACCAGCAGGATGGCCACCTGCAGCAGGTGCTTGCGTCCGAACTTGTCCCCGAAGTGCCCGAACACGATGCCACCCAGGGGGCGGGCGATGAAGCCCACCGCGTAGATCAGGAACGCCTTGATGATCCCGTCCAGGGGGTTGCCGGTGTCCACGAAGAACAGCGGGCCGAACACCAGCGTGGAGGCCGTGGCGAACAGGAAGAACTCGTACCACTCCACCACGGTGCCGGCCATGGACGCCGCCACCACCTTCTTGAGGCTGCGGCGGGTCTCCGGGTTGTCGTTGGGGTCCATGTCGACCGCCGGGGCGGCGCTGCCCGCTGTGCTCATGGTGTCTCCTGGGTCAGAGGATGTGACGTCAGTCACGCACAGTGTGGCACGGGGCAACGGCGCCGCCCGGCACATCGCCACGCGGTGTCGACTCATGTCATCTCCGAGCGGGTGCCCGCCGTCCTGGTGCTGTCGGGCGGAGGTGGAGGTCTCGGCGACGCCGCTGGCCCACCACTGCGCGCCCCCGCCCCTCAACGCCTGCAATAACGGAGCAAATGCAGATTCGCGGGCGCGATGCTGCATTTGCTCCACCTCACAGCGTCCTGCTCGTCGGGCCCCGCCTCGCCCGGGGCGGGCCTCAGCGCACCATGCGGATCTCGCGGAGGTCCTCCACAGCAGGATCCGTGAGGGTGGCCCCGTCCGCGCGGAAGCCGTTGCGCTCGTAGAAGCGGATTGCGCGGGGGTTGGCCTCGGCCACCCACAACTGCGCGGGCTCCTCGCCAAGAACGGCGTCGAGCAGTGCCTGCCCCGCCCCGCTGCCGTGGTGCTCGCGGAGGACGTAGAGCGCGCGCAGCTCCCGCTCGCGGGCGGGGTCCGGTTCCACGGGGCGGCCATGCTCCGCGAACCCCACGATCGTCCCGTCCACCTCGGCCACCCGGATTCGTTCGCGTACGGTCGGGTCCGCGAGCAGCCCGGTCCACAGCCTGAGTCGGGCCTGCCGGGCGGCGTCCCCGAAGAAGTGCTCCGACACGAGTCCTGTGTAGGTCTCCCGCCAGGACTGCACGTGGACCTCAGCAAACCTCGGGGCGTCCTCGGGCGAAGGCACTCGCAGAGTGAAAGAGGGCGTCGTCATGCGGGCATTCTTCCCCGTCCTGCTCGCGCACGACAGCGGGGACGACGCCGCTGCACCAGGACCATGCGGACGTCCGCCTCTCAACGCCTGCAATAACGGAGCAAATGCAGATTCGCGGGCGCAATGCTGCATTTACTCCACCTCACAGCGTCCTGCTTGCCGGGCCACGCCTCGCACGGCCCACGACGACGCCGCTACGCCAGGATCGCGCGGACGCCCGCCTCGAACTCGGCGTCCATGGTGGCGGTGGGCAGGTCCATCGACTCGCGGGTCTGCTGGGCGGTCACGGATCCCAGGGTGAAGCGGGTGAGCGTGAGGGCCACCGTCTCGGCGTCCTCCGGGGTCATGCCCCGGTCCGTCAGCGCCGTGATGAGCAGGGGAACGGGCTGCATCCCCAGTGGGTCCAGCGCGTGCGCCACGCTCACCACGTCCGCGCCGTCCCGCACGGCGAGCACCGCGGAACGGAACCGGGCGATGAGGAGGAGCGCAGCGGCGTCGTGGTCCGCAGTGTGCGCAGGGCGGACCGAGGGGGTCTCGAGCGGGGCGACCATGCGCTGCGCGAGAACCGCGAGCAGCTCCTGCTTGTTGGCCACGTGCCAGTAGAGCGCCCCGGGTTGGACGCCCAGCTCTCTGGCCAGGCGGCGCATGGAGAGGTCACCGAGACCGTAGGTCTGCAGGATGTGCCACGCGGCATCCACCACCTGGCTGCGGTCCAGTGCCACGGCGTGCCTCCCTGCTCTCGTGCCCGGGTGCGAGCTCCGTGGAAACTCTACCGAGTAGGGGTGGGTGGGCTGTGTGCTGTGAGGGCGCCGTCGTTCGGGGCCCTGCCGGCCCAGGGGAGGCTCGGACGCCCGGTCTGCTCGCGATGGTGCGTTCTGCGAGGCGCGACCGCCCGTGAGGGGCTACGACGACGGGTACGTCCCGATGGGCGCGCGTGCTCCCGTCACGAATTGACTTTCCTGAACGTCGTTCAATAATTGAACAATGTTCAAGAACCCCGCAGAGCTGGCCGAGCGCGTTCTCGCCGGCACCCCCGTGACCCCGGACGAAGCCCTCGAACTCCTGCACACCGACGATCCCGGCATGCTGGATCTCGTGGCGGCCGCCGCACGCCTGCGCCGCGAGCACTTCGGGATGACCGTGAAGGTGAACTACCTGGTCAACCTGAAGTCCGGGCTGTGCGCGGAGGACTGCGGCTACTGCTCCCAGCGCTTGAATGCCGGGACGGACATCCTCAAGTACTCGTGGCTGAGTCCCGAGCAGGCCGTGGAGCAGGCCGAGTACGGCATCAAGGGCGGGGCCAGCCGTGTGTGCCTCGTGGCCAGCGGTCGCGGGCCCTCCAACCGCGAGGTGGGCACCGTGACCCGCACCGTGGAGGCGCTCAAGGAGCAGCACCCGGACGTGGAGGTCTGCGCGTGCCTCGGTCTGCTCAAGGACGGTCAGGCGGAGTCCCTCAGCGGCGCGGGCGTGGACGCCTACAACCACAACCTCAACACCGCCGAGTCCCACTACGAGTCCATCTGCTCCACCCACACCTACCAGGACCGCGTGGACACCGTGGAGCGCGCCAAGGACGCGGGCCTGTCCCCGTGCTCGGGGCTGATCGTGGGTATGCGCGAGACGGACGAGCAGCTCGTCGAGGCGGTGTTCGCGCTGCGGGACCTGGGCTCGGACTCCGTGCCCGTCAACTTCCTCATGCCGTTCGAGGGCACGCCCCTGGCCGGCACGTGGCAGCTCAGCCCGCAGAAGTGCCTCAAGATCCTCGCCGTGGTGCGCTTCGTGTGCCCGGACAAGGAGATCCGGATGGCCGGCGGGCGTGAGATGCACCTGCGCTCGCTGCAGCCCCTTGCCCTGCACGTGGTCAACTCGCTGTTCCTGGGCGACTACCTCACGTCCGAGGGCCAGGCGGCCGAGGCGGACCTGGCCATGATCGCCGACGCCGGGTTCACCGTCCTCGGGGCCGGTCCGGATCCGTCCCGGGACCGTCACCTCGGCCCGGCGGCGGCCCAGGGGGGCGGTGCGGAGCAGGGCTCGGGGGAGCGGACGACGACGCCGTGCGGGTCCGTGTGCGGATCGGCCGCTGGTTCCGGGGCCGCGTCCGGTGACGGTTCTGAGCCCGAGGGTGCGAGTGTCCCCGCTGACGTGTCCCGGGGCGGGCCGGTCGAGGCGGTCGACAGCTCCCGCGAGGCCGGTTCCCGAAACACTGGCGACCGGGCGCGGGCCCGCGACACCGCGGCGTCGTCCGCGCCGACCGGCACCGGGATGTCTCCGGCCCTCGCGGCGCTGCTGGGCTCGGGGGACGGCCCGGAGCGGGACGAGGACGACACCAGGGTGCGGGTGGAGCTGAGCCCGACCGTGCGGCGTCGTGGTGCGGGCACGTCGGTGGCGCCGAATGCCTGAGCCCGGCCCCGTGGGAGATATGCCTCCCGGGGAAAGTCTTGCCGCGCGGGACCGCGGGCTGCTGTGGCACCCGTACGCCGCGCTGGACGGCCCCGCCCCGTACACCGTGGAGGCGGCGGAGGGCGTGACCCTCACGCTCGTGAGCCCCGAGGGTGAGCGCATCGAGGCGATCGACGGCATGGCCTCGTGGTGGTGCGCGGTGCACGGATACCGGAATCCGGAGCTGGACCGCGCGGTCGTGGACCAGGTCACCGAGTTCTCCCACGTGATGTTCGGCGGCCTCACGCACCGGCCCGCCGTGGAGCTCGCCGAGCTGCTGGTGGAGGTGACCCCGCCCGAGCTGCAGCACGTGTTCTTCGCGGACTCCGGATCGGTGAGCGTGGAGGTGGCCCTCAAGCTGGCCGTGCAGTACCAGGCGGCCCGCGGGCGCCCGGAGCGCCGCCGCATCCTCACGGTCCGCGGCGGCTACCACGGGGACACCACCGGGGCCATGAGCGTGTGCGACCCCGAGGGCGGGATGCATGCCGAGTTCTCGGGGCTGGTGGCGGAACAGCTGTTCGTGGCGCCCCCGCCGGCGGCCACCACGCCCGACGGCACCGTGTGGCACGCGGACGAGGGCAGCGTGACGCAGTGGATCGAGGACGTTCGGGCCACCGCGCGGAAGCACCGGGGTGAGCTCGCGGGGATCATCGTGGAGCCCGTGCTGCAGGGCGCGGGCGGAATGCGCACCTACCACCCCACGTGCCTGCGGGCGCTGCGGGACCTGGCGGACGAGCTGGACCTGGTGTTCATCGTGGACGAGATTGCCACCGGCTTCGGGCGCACCGGCAAGTGGTTCGCGAGCGAGTGGGCGGATGTGGTCCCGGACGTGATGTGTGTGGGCAAGGCCCTGACGGGCGGGTACATGACCCTGGCGGCGGTGCTCGTCTCCGCAGTCGTGGGGGAGGTGATCACCGCGTCCGAGCAGCGCGCGCTCATGCACGGGCCCACGTTCATGGGCAACCCGCTCGCGTGCGCCGTGGCCTTGCAGTCAGTTCGTATGCTCCGCGAGACATGGTCGGAGGACGTGGCACGCCTGTCCGCGGCCTTCAGCGAGATCCTTCCTGTGGCGGCTGAGCTGTCGGTGGTCAAGGACGTGCGGGTGATCGGCGGGGGGGGGGGCGTGGAGTTCCACGAAGCACCCGATCCGGCGGCCCTCACCCGCACGGCGCTGGAGCAGGGGGTGTGGTTCCGCCCCTTCGGCACGCTGCTCTACACCATGCCGCCGTATGTGTGCACGGACGAGGAGGTCCGCACGATCTCCTACGCCCTGCTCCGAGCCGCCCAGCACGTGGAACTGCAGGCCGGGTCATGACTGCTGCTGCTTCCGCACGCACAGTGGATGCCGCAGGACCGCTCGACGACTGGCTCTGCGACCGACGCGAGCAGCGGGAGAAGGCGGGACTGCGGCGTCGGCTGCGGTGCCTCCCCGGCGGTTGCGTGGATCTGGCGTCGAACGACTACCTGGGGCTCTCCCGGGACCCGCGCGTCGTGGCCGCGGCCCGTGCGGCGCTGGAGGAGTTCGGCACCGGATCACGCGCCTCGCGCCTGGTCACGGGCACGCTGGGGATCCACGAGTGGCTGGAACGGGAGCTGTGCGCGCTCACCGGCCAGCCCGCGGCGCTGGCGTTCTCGAGCGGGTACGCCGCCAACACCGGCGTGCTCACTGCGCTGGGAGACGCGGACACGCTCATCGTCTCGGACACCCACGCGCACGCATCGCTGGTTGACGGGGCCCGGCTGTCCCGCTCGCCGGTGCGGATCGCGCGGCACTCGGACGTCGCGCACGTGGCGGAACTGCTGGCCGAGCGCTCTGAGACACGCGCGATCGTGGTCGTGGAATCGGTCTACTCGGTGTGGGGTGATCATGCACCGCTCAGGGAGCTCGCGGAGACGTGCAAGCGGCAGAATGCGCTCCTGCTCGTGGACGAGGCGCACGGCATCGGCGTGGCCGGCGGAGGGCGGGGGCTCGTGCACGAGCTCGGGCTTGCGGGATCCCCGCACGTGGCGCTGACGCTCACGCTGTCCAAGGCGCTGGGCGCGCAGGGCGGGGCGGTGCTCGGCTCACCCGCCCTGCGGGAGCACCTGGTCAACACGGCTCGCCCGTTCATCTTCGACACGGCCCTGGCACCGACGTCCGCGGCGGCCGCGACTGAGGCCGCGCGGATCATCGGGGAAGCCCCCGAGCTGGCGGCCCGGTTGCACGAGCGGGCGCGATTCGTGGCGTCCGCGCTGAACATCCCGCACGCCAGGGCGGCGGTGCAGTCCGTGCCCATGGTCACTCCGGAGTCTGCGGTTCGGGCCGCGGAGCAGCTGGGGGCCCGGGGTGTCGCGGTGGGCTGTTTCCGTCCGCCCTCGGTGCCGGACGGCATCAGCCGCCTGCGCATCACGGCGCCAGGAAACATGGAATTACAGGAATTGTCGGGAGCGCTGGATCACGTCCGGGAGGTGCTGGCGGACGTGTCCGGGGGTGACCCGGTCACCCCGTGAGCGGTCCCGGGCTACGAGTCCACGCGCTCTGTTCCAGCGGTGGCCCAGGGGGAGCACGTCCCCGGGCGCGGCACGCAGGGCGTGGGCGGTCCTCGCTACGGTCCTTCGCCACCACATCAGCAACGGGCAGGAGACACCATGAAAAATCCTTTGAACGGCATCTTTTTGTCGCTCCCGCGCACCGTGGTGGTGACGGGAACGGACACCGACGTGGGCAAGACCTACGCCACGGCTGCTCTCGCCGTGGCCGGCTGGTACGCGGGGCGCCGCCGGATCGCCGTCTACAAGCCTCAGCAAACCGGCATGCGCGGTGACGACCCGGGGGACGTGCACGACGTCGCCCGGCTGGCCCGCGCCGCCGGCGTCCCGTCAGAGGCGCTCACCATTGCGGAGGGGCAGCGGCTGACCGAACCCATGGCGCCCCCTCCCGCCGCGGCCATCGACGGGGTGGAGCTGCTGCCGATCACGGCCCACGTGGCGAAAATCCTGGAACTACAAGAATCCCACGACCTCGTGCTGGTGGAGGGCAGCGGCGGCGTTCTCGTGGAGCTGGATGGAGACCGGCGCACGATTGCCGATCTGGCGGCAGCGTTGCAGCAGGAGGAGGCGCTCGGTGCGCAGACCGTCCTGGTGGCCCGCCCGGACCTTGGCACCCTCAACCACACCCTGCTGAGCCTGGAGGCCCTGCTGCACCGCGGAGTCAACGTGGCCGGGGTGGTCCTGGGCAGCTGGCCCACAGAGCCCGACCGCCTGCACACCTCCAACCGTGAGTACCTGGCGGACCTCCCGGCGCTCGACGGGCAGCGCATCCCGCTGCTGGGTGCCGTCCCGCAAGGATGGGGGCACGGGAGCCGCTGATTGCTGGAAAGGCGGGGGCCGGCGTCGTCGTGCCGCTCTCAGCCCCCCGCCACCGTGGCCCCGTAGAGGCGCTCGAACCGTTCGTGGACCAGGCGGTAGTGCTCCTGCGCCGCCTCACGCGGGGAGTACGTGGCCGCGGGCTCCGGCGAGGACCGCTCCACGTTTGGCGCCAGCGACTCCAGCATCAGCAGGGCGTTGCCCCGGCACGTGGAGCGCTTTATTGTCTGGTGGATCACGGGAGTGCCCAGGTAGTCGCCCAGGATCTGCAGCCACGAGGGCAGCTCCTGGGTGACCCGCCCGGCGGCCACGATCCGTTCCACGCCCGTGGAGGCGCTCTCCAGCTCGTCGGAGACCCGGCGGTAGGACCCTGCGATTCCCTCGAGCATCCCGCGGGCCATGGCGGGTGCGTCCGTGGTGGCGGAGACATCTGAGAACACCGCTCGCGCGCTGCCCGCCCACCCCGTGGAGCGCTCACCCGTGAGGAACGGCAGCACGCCGGGGGTCTCGGCGCTCACGGGGGCGGCGGCGATCCCGTTCAGCACCTCGGTGTCCAGGGCTAAGGTGTCCTGCAACCAGCTCACCGCGCGCCCCACGTCGTTGAGCGCCCCGCCCAGCAGGCACCGGGAGGAGTCGATGCGGTAGCACCACAGTCCCGGCGGGATGTCCTGCGGGCGGTGGTGCAGCAGCACGCGCATGGCCCCGGAGGTGGCCGCGGACGCCACGATGGTGCGCTCGTCCGTGCCACCCACCCCGATGTTCGCGCACAGCCCGTCCGCGACCGGCGCGAACCACCGCGCCTCCGAGAGCCCTCGCCACCGCTGCACGCGTGAGGGGTCCACGTCCGGCAGGGGCTCGTGGGGTTCCAGGATCGGGGACAGCTTCTCCTCGGTGATCCCCGCAATCCGGAGCATGCGCTGGTCCCAGTTGCCCGAGCGCCGGTTCAGCAGCCCCGTCCACGCTGCGGTCGCAGTGCCGGCGGCGGTGGTCCCGAGCAGCCGCAGCCACACGTACTCGCCAATGCTCAGCCACCGCTCCGCGGCTTCGAAGTCCTCCGGCCGGGTCTCCCGCAGCCACCGGAAGCGCGGCGCCAGGTAGCTCGTGTGCAGCCGCGCGCCCATCTTCTGCTGCACCTCGCGCTCGTCCAGCTCCTCCCGCAGCCGCGCGAGCTGCGGCGCGCACCGGGAGTCCGCGTACGTGAAGCACTCGGTCACGGCCTCGCCGTCGGCGTCCACGCCCACCAGGGAGGATGCGAAGGAGTCCAGCCCGACGCCGCCCACGCGCCCCGCGAGCTCCGGCCGGTCGCACACGCGGTCCAGGATCTCCGTGATCTCCCCGACCACCTGGTCCGGGTCCATCACGGACGTGCCGTCGGACGCGGTGGTGAACTCGTGCGGAACCTTGTCCCGGTAGTGGCGCACGGGCGTGCCGGTGGCGTCGTAGAGGGAGCCGCGGGTCGCGGTGGAACCGATGTCCAGCGTCATCACCAGCGGATCCCGCGCGTCCTCCAGGTCCACCGCGAAGTCGGCGCCGTCGTGCGGGCGGGGTGTCCTCTTGTGCTTGCCCATGTCTCTCCTGATCCCGCGTCCGCCGCGGGCTCTCGGGTTTCGGTGGTCTGCGCCCCAGTCTAGGAACCGCCGCCGGGGTCGCCGCACCACGGGGCACGACGCCGCTCGGAGGCTCCCGCGGGCGGGGCGCCTTCGCAGCCCCTGGGGCGGGAACGCCTGAGGTGCGGTTCTGCCCCGGATTTCGCGGAAATTCCGGGTAGAACTGCACCTCAGACGCTGCGGATCGCGGCACAGGGGAGCAAGCCCGCTCAGCGGGGCGGTTGCACGGCGGAGAACGGTGAGGCGGGGCGGGGCGCTGGCCGTGCGGCGTCGTCGGCGGGAGGAGCGGTGCCTGCAACCAAAGTCCGGGATGTGAGATCCGTGACCGCGATGTGAAACCCGCCCCGGGGCCGCGCGTAGGCTGGGGCGCAACACGTGTGCCGGGGCGGGGTTGGAGAGCGACGGCCCGCCCCGGCACTGTCTTTCGGGAAGGAACCACAGTGCCGCAGCTGCGTTCAGCAACGTCCACCACCGGCCGCAACATGGCGGGAGCGCGCGCCCTCTGGCGGGCCACGGGCATGGGGAGCGAGGACTTCGGGAAGCCGATCGTGGCGATTGCGAACTCGTTCACGCAGTTCGTCCCCGGCCACGTGCACCTCAAGAACATGGGTGACCTGGTGGCGTCCGCGGTCCAGGAGGCCGGGGGCGTGGCCAAGGAGTTCAACACCATCGCGGTGGACGACGGCATCGCCATGGGCCACGACGGCATGCTGTACTCGCTGCCTTCGCGGGACATCATCGCGGACTCCGTGGAGTACATGGTCAACGCCCACTGCGCGGACGCGCTGGTGTGCATCTCCAACTGCGACAAAATCACCCCGGGCATGCTCATGGCGGCGCTGCGGCTGAACATCCCCGTGGTGTTCGTCTCCGGCGGACCCATGGAGTCCGGCGAGGGTGTGGAGGGCGTGGTGGAGCACCGCGTGGACCTGGTGGATGCCATGTCCCTGGCCGTGGACGAGTCCGTCACGGACGCGCAGCTCGCGCAGATCGAGGAGAACGCGTGCCCCACGTGCGGCTCGTGCTCCGGGATGTTTACCGCCAACTCCATGAACTGCCTCACCGAGGCGCTGGGCCTCTCCCTGCCCGGCAACGGCACCACCCTGGCCACCCACGTCAACCGCAAGCGGCTGTTCCTGGAGGCCGGTCGGCGTGCGGTGGAGTCCGCCAAGAAGTACTACGAGCAGGACGACGAGTCCGTGCTGCCGCGGAGCATCGCCACCAAGGCCGCGTTCGAGAACGCCATGGCCCTGGACATCGCCATGGGCGGCTCCACCAACACCGTGCTGCACATCCTGGCCGCCGCGCAGGAGGCCGAGGTGGACTTCACCCTCTCGGACATCGACGCCCTCTCCCGCCGCGTGCCGTGCTTGGCGAAGGTGGCGCCGAACTCCACAAAGTTCCACATCGAGCACGTGCACCGCGCCGGCGGCATCCCCGCGATCCTCGGCGAGCTGCGCCGCGGGGGGCTGCTCAACGAGGACGTCCACACCGTGCACTCCCAGACCATGGGCGAGTGGCTGGACGAGTGGGACATCCGCTCGGGCAAGGCGTCCGACGCCGCCCGCGACTTCTTCCTCGCGGCTCCCGGCGGGGTGCGCACCACCCAGGCGTTCTCGCAGGCCAACGAGTACGAGGACCACGACGTGGACGCCGCCGAGGGCTGCATCCGCTCCGTGGAGCACGCCTACACCGCGGAGGGTGGGCTGTGCGTGCTGTTCGGCAACATCGCGGAGGACGGCGCGGTCATCAAGACCGCGGGCATCGACCCCGAGCTGTTCCACTTCACGGGCCGGGCGTTCGTGGTGGAGTCCCAGGACGAGGCCGTGCACGAGATCCTCTCCAAGAACGTGACGGAGGGGGACATCGTCGTCATCGCGTACGAGGGCCCCAAGGGCGGCCCCGGGATGCAGGAAATGCTCTACCCCACCAGCTACCTCAAGGGTCTGGGCTTGGGCAAGACGTGCGCGCTCATCACGGACGGCCGCTTCTCGGGCGGCACGTCCGGGCTGTCGATCGGGCACATCTCCCCGGAGGCCGCCGCGGGCGGGGCCATCGGCCTCGTGGAGCACGGGGACGAGATCGAGATCGACGTGGAGAACCGCGTGCTGCGGGTCAACGTGGATGACGCCGAGCTCGCGCGCCGTCGCCAGGAGAAGGGGGACGCCCCCTGGAAGCCCACCAAGCCGCGCGAGCGCCGGGTGTCCAAGGCGCTGAAGGCGTACGCGTCCATGGTGACCAGTGCGGACAAGGGTGCGGTGCGCGTCGTGGAGGACTGACCCCGCGCGGCACCCCGGATGGTCTCGGCCCGGGTGGGAATCGGATAATCTGTGCTGAATTGGTGTGGCAGCACACATTCTTTTCCCGCCCGGGCCCTCGCGCGACTGGAACAGTCCCACGGTCCGGGCATCCCCGAAGATCCCGGAGTTTTCCATGGAAGCACTGACCGAACTCGTCGGAACGGTGGGCGAGTACGTCTGGTACGTCGTCTTCGCCGTCCTCATCGGCGTGGGCCTGTACCTGACCGTCCGCACCAAGGCCATCCAGCTGCGCGGCATCCCCGAGATGTTCCGCGTGCTCACCGATCCGGCCGGTGAGGAGGACGGGCGCAAGGGCATCTCCTCGTTCCGCGCATTCACGGTCTCCGCAGCGGCTCGCGTGGGCACGGGCAACATCGCCGGCGTGGCCATCGCCATCACCCTGGGCGGACCCGGTGCCGTGTTCTGGATGTGGATCATCGCCGCGATCGGCGCGGCCAGCGCGTTCGTGGAGTCCCTGCTGGGCCAGCTCTACAAGGTCAAGACGTCGGACGGCTACGTGGGCGGCCCGGCGTACTACATGGAGCGCGGGCTCAACAAGCGCTGGATGGGCGTGCTCTTCGCGGTCATCATCACCGTGACCTACGGCTTCGTGTTCAACTCCGTGCAGTCCAACTCGATCGTGGACGCCGTGGCCGGCTCCTTCAACGTGGACGTCACCGAGGGCCAGAACATGTGGCTGCGCGTGGTGCTGGGCCTGGCCCTGGTGGTCATCACGGCACTGGTGATCTTCGGTGGCATCCGCTCCATCTCCGCGGTGACCCAGATCCTCGTGCCCGTGATGGCTGTGCTGTACCTGGTGCTGGGGCTGCTCGTGGTGGTCCTGAACATCACCGAGATCCCCGCCATGTTCGGCATGATCATCGAGGGGGCGTTCGGCATTCGCGAGTTCATCACGGGTGGTCTGATCGGCGTGATCATCCAGGGCATGAAGCGCGGTCTGTTCTCCAACGAGGCCGGCATGGGCTCCGCCCCGAACGCCGGCGCCACCGCGTCCATCTCCCACCCGGCAAAGCAGGGCTTCGTGCAGTCCCTGGGCGTCTTCTTCGACACCATGCTGGTGTGCTCCATCACCGCGTTCATCGTGCTGCTGTCCAACCCCACCTACGGGGACCAGCGCCAGGGTGCGTCCCTCACGCAGACCGCGCTGGGCATGCAGCTGGGCGAGTGGGCCGTGCACTTCCTGACCGTGGCGATCTTCCTCTTCGGCTGGTCCTCCGTGATCGGCAACTACTACTACGGCGAGTCCAACATCCGCTTCATGACCCGCTCCCGCGTGACCATGGGCGTCTACCGCTTCGCCGTGCTGGTGTGCGTGTTCATGGGCGCGGTGCTGGCCCTGGACCTCGTGTGGTCGCTCGCGGACCTGTTCATGGCGATCATGGCCACACTGAACCTCATTGCGCTGGTGATGCTCGCAGGTGTGGCGGCCAAGGTGCTGCAGAACTACATGGAGCAGCGCAAGGCTGGCGTGGAGCCCGTGTTCAAGGCGGGAGACATTCCCGGCATCCACGGCCTGTCCGCGTGGGACGGCACGGACACCGTGACCCTGCCGATCTTCTGGGAGCAGCGCACGCAGGAGAGGAACACCGCCCGCGGCTGAACCCTCCCGCGGGCGCACGGCGGATCCGTCCGCACCGGATCACGACGCCGCCCGCTCCCGTCCATGACGAAACCCCCGGTCGCTGCCGGGGGTTTCGTCATGTCCTGCAGGGTGTGCAGGGCGGGTTGCGGTGCTGTGGGAGGCCGCCCAGCGGCGTCGTCAGGAGGAGGACTTGTCCTCGCCGAGCTCCCGCTTGACCTGGACCTCCATGGCGCCGGTGAGGGCCTCGTTGTCCGCGGGGGACTCCTCGGTGGCGTCGCGCAGCTGGTTCTCGTTGTACGCGGTGAACTCCTTGGTCTCGTCACCGCGCTTGGTCATGAGTGCGCGGATGCGGGTGCGGCGCCCGGCTTCCACACCGATGGCCTCGCGGTTGCGGAACCACCAGATGAACATGACGACCACCAGCACCATGCCCACGTAGCCGATCACCGGGTACACCACGCTCATCAGCGTGCCGAAGCCCACCAGGCTGATCACGTAGCCCAGGACGCAGATGCCCAGGAACACCGGGACGTAGCGCTTGCGGTGGTTGACCGTCATGCGGCGGCCCAGCGCGTAGAACATGCTGATGGTGGTGTTGTAGATCATCAGGAAGGTCACGAACACCATGGCCAGGGAGGCCACCGGGTGCATGCTCTCGAAGAGCTTGAGCATGGGCACGTCCGCGTCCCCCACGGCGTCGAAGTTCACGAGCAGCGCGAACGCGTTCATCACCAGCAGGATGGTGTAGACCACGCCACCCAGCAGGCCGCCGCGCCCGGCGTCGCGCGGGTCCAGGGTGTTGCCGCCGATCATCAGGGACATGGACACGCCCAGCATCAGCGCCATGCAGGTGTAGTTGATCGCGGAGAGCCACCACGGGCTCACGGGGGAGTCGGCCTGCACGGCCAGATCGCTCATGGCACCGAGGTCCACGGGAAGCTGCATGAGGGTGTAGACGAACGCGACGATCACGGCCACGAAGATCACCGGGGTCACGGCGGAGATGATGTTGGTGACCTTGTTGACGTCCAGCAGACCGGTGAGCATCACGATGGCCACCATGATCGCGGAGCCGATCCACGCCGGGAGCCCGAACTGCTGCTCCAGGGTGGAGCCCGCGCCGGCGAGCATCACGATGCCCATGGCCAGCAGGGTGAGGGACACGGAGATGTCCAGGAAGCGGGAGACCACGGGGGCGGAGACGGAGCGGAACACCCCCAGGTGCTCGTCGGCCAGGAAGTAGCTGCCGATGTTGATGATCACCGCTCCCGCCGTGATCATCAGGATGCCCGCCACGACGGCTCCCGCGAGCCCCCAGAGGCCGAACGAGACGAAGTACTGGATGACTTCCTGGCCCGTGGCGAAGCCGGCGCCCACCATGAGGCCGATGAAGGCCAGGGCGACTTGAAGGGTTTTCTTGGCGGACACGAGAGCATCTCCTCGAGGGGTGGGTGAATGTCGTGGTGCGCACGCCGCGGCGTGACAACCTGTCGGGCCAAGCATAGAGAATGCGCCGGAGCCGGACCGCCCGGGCCCCGCGGCGGTGGGATACTCGAGGGCGGGCGACGAGTGGAGGGAGTGGCCGTGGTGCAGCAGTGGCAGTCGGATCTGGAGGCCTGGGCGGCGGGGTGGAACGCGGTCGAGGAGGACGCTTCGCCGGGCGAGGTGCGGGCGTGGGACGGCGCCCTGCCCGGTGGGCGCGGTGACGGTGCGGTGCTCGTGTGCGAGCCCGGGCAGGCGGAGGAGGTTCGGGCCGCGGCGCGGGCGGCGGGCCGGGAGGTGCTGGCCACCGAGGTGCTGCTGAGCGGTGACGTCCAGGAGCTGGACCGCGGGCTGGGCTTCCCCGGGGATGCCGGGATGTTCGACGCCCCCATGGGGGACCACCTGCGCTTCGAGGTGGACGAGTGGGGCCGCCCCGTGGCGCACTCGACCCTCTCCGTGCAGGGGGAGGTGGCGTTCATGGGGCCGGTAGTCGCGGGCACCGCCGAGGACCGGGACCCCGCGGAGGTGGTGGACCCGCTGGTGTCCGCGATGGCCAACGAGGCGTTCCTGGCGGACGCGCAGCGGCTCTACGCCGTGGTGCCCGAGGACGACGTTCCCGGGCTTGAGCCCCAGGGGTGGCGGCGCGCGGCCGCCGTGCTGCGGCTCTCCTGAGCGGGTGGCACCACCACAGCGCGCCTGAGCGGGCGCAACCACCAGTGCGCGCCTGAGCGGGCCGCACCAGCAACGCACGCGTGCGGGATGCCCGGGCACCCCGGGGCCGCGTCAGTCCTGCGGATCCCCGGGCGCGGGGTACCGGTCCGGGAAGCTGCGGTGCAGGTTCTCCCGGGCCACGGACGTGAGGTTCTCCAGCGGCAGCCCCGCGGGGCACACCTCTGTGCAGTCCCCCAGCAGGGAGCACGGGCCGAACTCCCGGTCCGCGGCGTCCAGCACCTTGGCGGCGCGCTCGTCACGCTCCTCGGGGGTCTTGGCCAGCGGCGGCAGGTGCTTGAGCATGGTGCCCACGAACAGCTGCCCGGAACCGTTGGGGCACGCGGCGATGCACGCGCCGCAGCTGATGCAGCCCGCGGTGTTCAGCGCCTTCATGGCCACCGGGAACTTGGCCTCCTTGGACACGCGCCGCAGGGACTTCTTGTCCACGGCGAGGTCCTTCGTGACGGGCAGTGCCCCGGCGCGCAGGGGCTCGATGAAGACCTCGTCCCCGTCCCGGTAGGCGTTCAGGGACTGCATGCACGAGGCCCTGTTGCGGTCCGGGCCGTGCGGCACGCCGTCCACGGTCACACCGCACTTGCCGCAGATGCCCTCGCGGCAGCCGTCGTCGAAGCTCACGGGCTCGTCCCCCTGGCGTTCGAGTGTCTCGTTGACGGCGTCCAGCAGCTCCAGGACGCTCATGTCCTCGCGGGCCTCCACGGGGTGGACGGTTTCGAAGCCCCCGGGGGTGCTGGCGTCCGCCTGGCGCCACACGTGCACGGTCAGCAGCATCAGCGCACCACCTTGAAAGATACGGCCAGGGGAATACTCGCGTTGCCCACGGCGACGACGGCGCCCACGGCCTTCGCGGCGACATCCACCCGGTGCACGCGCCGGGCCGTGGTCGTGAGCCCGGTGTCCAGTGCGGCCGTGCGCAGCCCGTGGACCATGTGCCCGGCCAGCGCGGCCATGGAGGCCGTGTAGAACACCGCCACCACGGGCCGGGAGAGGCTGCCCACCAGGTTCCCGTAGGCGTCCCCGTGCTCGAAGGACCGTGACGCCGCCGGGCGGGTGCCCGTGGTCAGGTCCAGCACGTGGTAGGTCACGAACAAGCCGAGCACGGCGCCCGTGGACCGCATGGAGCGCGCGATCATTTGGGGGACCGAGCGGCGTCGTCCCCGAGGGCGCCTGCGGGGGGCGTCGGCGTCGAAGCGGCCCGGGAGGAGGGCACCGTCGAACGGGGCGCGACGGTAAACCTGCGCTGTGCCCGTCATCTGCCTGGGCACGCCCATGGGCCGTCCGGGCAGCGCGAGGCGGGGGCGCCGGTCCACCACCGTGGCGACCTGCCGCGTGACCTGCCGGCCGGTCCCCGCCACGGTGCGTCCCTCGGCGCGCCAGGCCCGCAGGGTCAGCTCCGTGCCGGCGGCCACGTGGGTGGCCGTGCTCGCGAGCAGTCCGATCCGCGCCGCCCACAGCAGGGTGTTCGCGGGCAGGACCGGCGCGCCCGCGTGGCGCAGCAGCAGCGCGTAGCGGTTGTACCGCTCCCGCCCCAGGTAGACCTGCATGTTGCCCGCCATGTGTCCCACGGTGAACACGCTCAGCACGGTCCCGGAAGCGGCCATCGCGAGTTTCAGGTCTGCGTTCGACGCCGCTCCCACCGAGGCCTGCCACGCGCCCGTGGGCGCCGGGGCGGCGTCGTCGGCGGTGGCGGGTGCGGCCCGGCGCGTCGGCGGCGCAGCGGTCGGTGCGGTGCCCTGGCGCGAGGGAGGGGTGGCGGGGTTCATCACTGAGCCATCTTAGAAGCTCCCCGGGAGGGCCATCAGTTCCCGGGGTCACACGCGGTCATGCCCGTTCCGCCCGGGCACGGCACCCACCCCGGGGGCGCACGACGCCGCTGCAGTGCGTTCCGAGCCCATGTCCCCCCCCCCGGGCGTCTTGCTCAGGGGCGGCTGCGTGGCGCCGCCCTTGAGGCGCCAGCCGTGGTGTGTGAGCGTGGAGCCCATGCAACCCGGATACGACCACCTCGCCGCGGAGTACGAGCGCGCGTTTCCCGAGGCCTTCCGCTCGCCCCTGGAACGCGGAGTCGTGGCCGCGTTCGCCGAGCAGGTGAAGGAGTGCGCGGCGGAGGGCTCCGTGGTCGACGTGGGGTGCGGGACGGGTCACGTGACGGCGGCGCTCGCGGCGGCCGGTGTCCCGGTGGTGGGCGTGGACCCCTCGCAAGCCATGCTGGAGATCGCACGGGCGGCGCATCCGGAACTGCGGTTCGTGCGCGGCACCTGCGATCCCGTCACCTGGACGCAGGCCCTGGGTGCTGACGAGCCGCCGGCCGCCGTGCTGGCGCGGTTCAGCCTGATCCACGTGGCCCCGGACCGTGTGCCCGGGATCCTGCGCTCGTGGGCGGAGCGCCTGCCGATCGGCGGTGTGGTGCTGGTGGCGTTCCAGGCCGTGGACGGCGGTCGCGCCGTGGTCTCCTTCGACCACGCGGTGGCTCCCGCGTGGCGCTGGCACCCGGACGTGATGGCGGACCATCTCCTGCGCGCGGGCCTCACGGAGCGGTGGCGGACGGTGAGCCGCCCGGACGCGGACCACCGGTTCCCGGAGTGCCACCTGCTCGCGGTCAAGGAGACGTCCGAGCCACCGGCTGTGCCGGTGAGCAGGGGGTGCTCGGTGGACGGGTGCTGAGCGGTCCCGGTGGCTACGTGGGGCCAACAGGTCACCGTGAGAACCAGACGATCGATGTAGGACGTGGGAATGAGCGGCAAGGCCAAGGAGTGGGGCGTGCTGGCGGAGCTGTGCCTGGTGCTGGCGGGGATCCCGCTGGCGGTGATGGCTCCCCAGGTGCTGTGGCAGGTCTTCGGGGAGCACCAGGCCACCGGGCCGCTCACCCTGCTGGAGCAGTTCCTGGCCACGTGCGTGGTCCTGGTGGTGCTCATGCTGGTGGACACGCTGGTGGACGCCGCGTTCCTGGCCCTGACTCACAACAAGGTGGCCACCCAGATCTGCTCGGCCGTCGTGTTCGTCCTGGTGATTGCCGCGCTCTTTTCCGTGTGGGTGCCGTGGTCCGTGGGGCTCGTGCTGGTCAGCGTCGTCTCGGTCCTGCTGGTGCTGCTGTTCTCGAAGCTCACGTCCGAGCGGTACCAGGGATTGCTGGAGCGGGACGGCTGAACTCGGGGCCGTGATAGCTTCGATCTCCACACAGCGGACCCCGGGCACCAGAGGCGAGTCATAGCAACATCGCGAGCGCCCCGACGGGAGAACATCATGAAGCGGAGCACTGCCCGGAAGTGGGACCGCGCCCAAACCTATGTCGGCTGGGTTGCCATCCTCCTTCTGGGGATCAGCCTGACGGGCAGCGAACTGAACATCGGGCCGGTCAACGTCTCTCACTCGCCGTGGCTGGGCGGGCTCGTGTCCCTCGTCGCCCTCCTGCAGATCGGCGTGAACATCCGCCGGGATGTGCGGGCGGCACGGCAGGCGGCGTCCCCCTAGACGTTCCCGTCCCCCGCCAGCACCAGGGGCCGGGATGCCGTCCGCTCATTCCCCCGTGGCCGCGTCGAGCGCCTCGCGGATCAGTTCCGCGTGCCTCGACCGGCGGACGACGCCGCCCGGTCCAGGTCGTCTCGTCGGTCGCGCCAGCCCGCGGCGATGTTGCGCCCCGGTGCGGCGTCTCGGCCGCCGCGCGCGGATGTTACTCCCGAGTTGAAATGGTCCCGCGAGCCGGTGTTCTCCCCGTGTGACGCGGCCTACAGTGACAGTGCAGCCCACATGTGAAGTGCACATCCGAACACGCTGCAAAGGAGTCAGCCATGAAGGTTTTCGGTCACGCAGAACCCGGTGCGCCGGCGGAGGAGATCGAGCTGGAGAAGCCCCAGCTCACGGGTTCCGAGGTGCTGGTCCGCGTCACGAACTCGGGGGTGTGCCACTCGGACGTCCACTGCCAGGACGGGTACTTCGACCTGGGCAGCGCGGGGCGTCGCGAGCTGACCGCCTCGGGCGCACAGTACCCGGTGGTGCTGGGCCACGAGATCGTGGGAGAGGTGGTGGAAGTGGGCCCGGAGGCCACGGTGCAGCCGGGGGAGACCAAGTACATCGTCTACCCCTGGGTCGGCTGCGGTGAGTGCCAGGCCTGCCAGGAGGACCGCGAGAACTACTGCAGCGGCGCCAAGCGCAACCTCTCGGTGGCACTGAACGGCGGCTACGCGGAGGAGGTCCTGGTTCCCGGGGACCGCTACCTGGTGCCACTGGGGGACATCGACCCGTCCTTCGGCGCCACGCTGGCCTGCTCCGGGCTGACGTCCTACTCGGCCATCCAGAAGATCATGCCGGTCCCCGCGGACAAGCCGGTGGCGGTCATCGGCGCCGGTGGCGTGGGGCTCATGACCATTGCGCTGCTGAAGGCCCTGGGCCACGAGAACATCGTGGCGGTGGACATGAGCGAGAAGGCACTGGAGAACGCCACCGCAATGGGTGCCACGGCCACCGTGGTCGCGGGTGGCGAGGCACCCCACAAGGACATCGTCGCGGCCGGCGGCGAGAAGATCGCCGCGGCGATCGACCTGGTCAACAACGGGGACACCTCCAACGCCGCACTGTTCGCCATGGCCAACGGCGGCACCCTGGTGAGCGTGGGCCTGTTCGGCGGCCAGTACCAGTTCCCCACCGCGCTCGCCGCGTTCAACCTGCTGAACATCCGCGGCAACTTCGTGGGCAGTCTCCCGGAGCTCAAGGAGCTCGTGAAGCTCGCCCAGGACGTGGAGCTGCCCCGGCCGCCCATCGTGGAGGTTCCGCTCAGCGCAGAGCAGGTCAACGCGTCCCTGGACGGCCTGCGCAACCGCACGCTCAACGGCCGCGCGGTGCTCGTCGCGGACTGACCCCGGCCCCAGGCACAGAGCCGTGCCGCACGACGACGCCGTCGCCGCCCCGATCTCACGGGTCGGCGACGGCGTTCGCGCACCCGGGCGCGGAACGCGCACGCGGGCACACCCCAGCGCGGCCCGGCCCCCCATGCCGCACCCGGGCCGCCCGGCTCCGAGTGGGCGGCACGGAGTGGGCGGCGCCGAGGGGACGGACGGTGCCCACCCGGCCGTGCGGCGTCGTCGTCCGGGGTGGTGTCAGAGCAGGCCGGAGGTGAGGCGGCAGATGTTCTCCACGTACTTGCGCCCCAGGGAGCGCTGCTCCCACGCGGCCACGTCCAGGAGCATGGAGCACGCCGTGAAGTCCTCGACCACGCGCTCCATGCGGGCGCGGAACTCCCGGTCCACGATCATCACGGAGACCTCGAGGTCCAGGGCGAAGGAACGCTCGTCCATGTTGGAGGAGCCGATCACGGAGACGATGTCGTCCACGAGCACGAACTTGGCGTGCAGCACCGTGGGGGAGCTGTAGCGGTAGATCTCCACACCGGCGCGCGCCAGCTCGGAGTAGTACGAGTTCTGGGCGTGCTGCGCGAGGAACTGGTCAGAGGTCTCCCCCACGAACAGCTGGATCTGCACCCCGGCCTGCGCCTCCGTGGTGAGGGCGTGGAGCAGGGACTCGTCCGGCACGAAGTACGGGCTGGAGATCACCACCCGGCGGTTGGCGTTGTAGATCAGGTGGTTGAACAGCCGCAGGTTGTTTTCGGTCTCGAAGCCGGGCCCGGAGGGGACCACCTGCGCGTACGCGGGCCCGGGGCTCGGCTCCAGGGCGGAGGGGGACTCGTCCAGCAGCAGGTCGTCCGTCTCGGAGTACCAGTCGGAGACGAACACGGCGTTGAGCTCCGTGACCACGGCGCCGGTGCAGCGGATCATGAGGTCACGCCACTGGCGGCCCTTCCGGATGTTCTTCCGCTTGTTGTACGAGCGGTGGATGATGTTCTGCGAGCCCGTGTGGGCCACCCGCCCGTCCACCACCAGGATCTTGCGGTGGTTGCGCAGGTCCGGGCGCTGCCACTCCCCGCGCCACGGGCGGATGGGCAGCATGCGGCGCCACGGCACACCGGAGCGGTCGAACTCCTTGACCAGCTCGGCGTAGCCCGGGTAGCCCAGGGAGCCCACATGGTCGATGAGGATGCGCACGCGCACGCCACGCTCGTGGGCCCGGATCAGGGCGTTGAGCAGGTCCCGGGAGACCTGGTCCACGGCCACGATGTAGAACTCGAAGTGGACGTAGTCCGTGGCGGCGTCCACGTCCGCGGCCATCCGCGCCATGTTCTCGTGGTTGTCCGGGAGGATCTCGAAGTCGTTGCCACCCACCATGGGCAGCGCACCCAGGTTCTGGTTGAGCTCCGCCGTGGTGCGCACCCACTGGGGGTAGCGCTCCAGCTCGCGGCCCACGGCCACCCCCGGGGGAGTGTTCTCCTGGATCACGTGGTTCATCCGAGCCTGCTGCTCCATGCGCTTGCGCGGCAGGCGGGCGGAGCCGAGCACCAGGAACAGCACGATCCCCGCGTACGGCACCAGGAAGATGGCCAGCAGCCACGCGAGCGCCACGGAGGGGCGGCGCCGGTGCGGGATCCAGCCCAGGGCCACGATCTTGAGCAGCAGGTCCAGCCCCGCGAGGGCCACCAGGATCCACTCGGGCAGGGTGTCCGCGGGCAGCAGGTTGAAGGGTATCCAGGGGCTCACGGGAGTGGCTCAGGGGCGCGGCAGGCGGTAGGAGTCCTCCGAGCCGTCGGAGGGCAGGGGCTGGAACCCGCACCGCGCGAGGACGTGGTGTGCGGGGTGCTCGCCCGTGGGCACCGAGGCCTGGACCGCGCGCACGTCGGGATCCTCGAAGGCTTCCTCCAGCAGGGCGCGCAACCCCTCGGTGGCGAGCCCCTGGCCCCGGTGCTGCGGCACCAGGGACCCCTCGACCTCGAGCTCGTGGTCCATGGCGGGACCGGTGAACCCTGCCGCGCCGATGACCTGGCCCGAGGAGCGCTCCACCACGGCGCGCTGGGCGCACCGTGACTCGGTGAAGAAGTGCTCCCCGGCGGCCAGGGCGTCCCGCGCCCAGTCCTGGTTCTGCGCGGAGGGGAAACCCCGCGCGAAGTGGGGCAGGGAGGTGCCCGAGGCGACGGCCTCCAGCTCGTCCGGCGTGAACGGCCGCAGCTCCAGCCGTCGTGTGACTATCGGGGCCGGGGGCTCGGCGCCCGGCAGCTCGTCCAGCATGCCCATACCTTCCGGGGTCTCTCGTGCCGCCCGCGTGCTCGCGGGGATCAGCCGAAGTGCCGCGGCAGCGTGGCCTCGTGGGCCGTCCGCAGCTCGTCCAGCGGCACCGCGAACTCGCCCTGGACGTCCAGGGAGCCGTTCTCGGTGTCCACCACGCCGATCCTTGCGAAAGGATAGTTGCGCACGGTGCACATGTCCCGGAAGCGGACCTCCTCGGAGCGGGGCACGCTCACGACGGCGCGCGCCTGGGTCTCGGAGAACAGCAGCGTGAACAGGTCCAGGCCGTCACGCTCGGCCACCTCGCCGAGGCCGATGCGGGCGCCCACGCCGAAGCGCAGGGCCATCTCGGCGAGCGTGGCGGCGAGCCCGCCCTCGGCGACGTCGTGCGCGGCGTCGATCATGCCGTCCCGGGACATGTTGATCAGCATGTCCGCGAGCACGCGCTCCTGGTCCAGGTCCACGCGCGGGGGCGTGCCGCCCAGGTGGCCGCGGATGCGCGCCCACTCGGAGCCGTCCAGCTCGTCCGCGGTCTCTCCCATGAGGTAGACCGCCTGGCCGTCCTCGCGCCAGCCCGAGGGAGTGCGGCGCGTGACGTCGTCGAACACGCCCATCATGGCCACCACCGGGGTGGGGTTGATGGCCACACCGCCCGTCTGGTTGTAGAGGGACACGTTGCCGCCCGTGACGGGCACGCCGATGGCCTGGCAGCCGTCCGCGAGACCGCGCACGGCCTCCGCGAACTGCCACATCACGTCCGGGTCCTCGGGGGAGCCGAAGTTCAGGCAGTCGGAGACCGCCACGGGGCGGGCGCCCGCGGTTGCCACGTTGCGGTACGCCTGCGCAAGGGCGAGCTGCGCGCCGTGGTACGGGTCCAGGCGGGTGTAGCGGCCGTTGGAGTCCGTGGACAGGGCCACGCCCAGGTTGCTGCGCTCGTCCACGCGGACCACGCCGGCGTCGTCGGGCATGGCCAAGGCCGTGTTGCCCTGCACGTAGCGGTCGTACTGGCTGGTGACCCACTCCTTGGAGCACAGGTTGGGGGAGGCCATCAGCTCGAGCAGCGCGGGGCCGAGCTCCGCGCCGGAGGGTCGCGCGGCGTCCTCGGGGGAGCCGGTGAAGTGCGCTTCCTGCAGGGCGTCCTGGGACGCGGGGCGGTCATAGGGGCGCTCGTAGACGGGGCCGTCGTGGGCCACGGTGCGCGGATCCACGTCCACGATCACCTCGCCCTGGTAGTCGATGACCAGCCGGCCGGTGTCCGTGACCTCGCCGATCCACGAGTACTCGACGTCCCACTTGGCCATGACCGCCTCGAAGGCCTCGACCTTCTCCGGGGTGACCACGGCCATCATCCGCTCCTGGGACTCGGACATGAGGATCTCACCCGGGGTCAGCGAGGGATCGCGCAGCAGCACCTCGTCCAGGTTCACCCGCATCCCGCCGTCCCCGTTGGAGGCCAGCTCGGAGGTGGCGCAGGAGATCCCCGCCGCCCCGAGGTCCTGGATGCCCTCCACCAGGGAGGACTTGAACAGCTCCAGGCAGCACTCGATGAGCACCTTCTCCGCGAAGGGGTCACCCACCTGCACGGCGGGGCGCTTGGAGGGCTTGGAGTCGTCGAAGGACTCCGACGCCAGCACGGACGCGCCGCCGATGCCGTCACCGCCGGTGCGCGCTCCGAAGAGCACCACCCTGTTGCCCGTGCCGGAGGCGTTGGCCAGGCGGATGTCCTCGTGGCGCATCACGCCCACGGCCAGCGCGTTGACCAGCGGGTTGCCCTGGTAGCAGGGGTCGAACTCCACCTCGCCGCCGATGTTCGGCAGCCCCAGCGAGTTGCCGTAGCCGCCCACTCCGGCCACGATCCCGTGCACCACGCGCTGGGTGTCCGGGTGGTCGATCGCGCCGAAGCGCAGCGGGTCCATCACGGCCACGGGGCGGGCGCCCATGGAGATGATGTCCCGCACGATCCCGCCCACGCCCGTGGCCGCGCCCTGGTAGGGCTCCACGTAGGAGGGGTGGTTGTGGGACTCGATCTTGAACGTCACGGCCCAGCCGTCCCCGATGTCCGTGACACCGGCGTTCTCCCCGATGCCCACCATGAGGTGCTGGCGCATCTCGTCCGTGACCTTCTCGCCGAACTGGCGCAGGTGCACCTTGGAGGACTTGTAGGAGCAGTGCTCGGACCACATCACGGAGTACATGGCCAGTTCCGCGGCGGTGGGACGGCGGCCCAGGATCTCCTTGATGCGCTCGAACTCCGCCTCGTTCAGGCCCAGCTCGGCCCAGGGCAGCTCGGTGTCCGGGGTGGAGGTGGCGTGCTCCACGGTGTCCAGGTTGAAGTGCGTTTCACTCATGACGTCTGCGGGTCCCTTACGTGAACGAGGTGGGGCGTGAGGTGCGCTCACGCCGGTTCGTGGTGGCTGGTGGGTGTTGCGCGGCGGCGGTGGCCCGCTCGCGGAGGAGGGGCGGTTGACTGGCGGCACGGTGCGGCACGACGACGCCGCCCGGGCACGCGGCGTCGCGGTCCGTCAGCGGGTCAGGCGCTCCAGGACGGAGACGAACACGTCCAGCCCGTCCGTGCCCTCGCGCATCCCCACGGTGCCGGCGCCGGAGAGGTCCGCGCCGAAGCCCGGCTCCACCGCGTGCTCGGGGTGCGGCATGAGCCCCACCACGTTGCCCTGCGCGTTGGTGATCCCGGCGATGTCGTTGCGGGAGCCGTTGGGGTTGCCGCCCGTGTAGCGGAAGACCACCCGGTGCTCGGCCTCGAGCTCGTCCAGGGTGCGCTGGTCCGCCACGTACTGCCCGTCCTGGTTCTTCAGCGGCACCACGATCTCCTGGCCGGCCGTGAAGCGACCGGTCCACGCGGTGTCCGCGTTCTCCACGCGCAGGTGCTGGTCCCGGCAGATGAACTTCAGCTGCTCGTTCTTGATCATGGACCCGGGCAGCAGGTGCGCCTCGGTGAGCACCTGGAAACCGTTGCAGATGCCGAGCACGGGCATCCCGCCGTCCGCGCCCGCCGCGTCCACAATCCGGTCCATGAGCGGGGCGAAGCGCGCGATCGCGCCGGCCCGGAGGTAGTCGCCGTAGGAGAAGCCGCCGGGCAGGATCACCGCGTCCACGCCCTGCAGGTCCTCGTCCGCGTACCAGAGCGGCACGGCGGTGCCGCCGGCGATCTCCACGGCCCGGGCGGCGTCGCGGTCGTCCAGGGTGCCGGGGAAGGTCACCACGCCCACGCGCACGGCCGCGAGGCGGGAGTCCGGGGCGGGCTGGGAGAGGTCCGCCACCAGGGGCGTCTGCTCGGGGCTCAGGTTCTGGGCCACGCTCAGTGCTCCTCGGGCAGTGCGCTGACGTTGACCACGTCCTCGATCACCGGGTTGGAGAGCAGCTTCTCCGCGGCCTCGCGGGCCTGCGCGAGCACCTGCTCGGTGGCCTCGCCCTCCACGGTGAGCTCGAAGCGGCGGCCCTGGCGGACCTCGGTGAAGCCGCTGAGACCGATGCGGGGCAGCTCGTTCGCAATGGCCTTGCCCTGCGGGTCGAGGATCTCCGGCTTGGGCATGACGTCGACGACGATTCGGGCCATGGAACGCTCCTGTACGCGGTGTGGGAACTGTGGGGCGCGCGGAGTCGGTGCCGTCTCACGTCTGGCGCGTCCGGGACCGTTCCCCGGGCGACGACGACGCTCCGCGAGCTTGCGCTCCCCACTCTAGTGGGTGCCCGCGCGCCCGGGCGCCGTGCCGCGCTCAGCCGATGCCGACCGCGCCCACCAGCACGCCCACCACGAGCATCACCAGGGAGACCACGAGGGCCCGCCACAGCACCTTCTTGTGGTGGTCGCCGAGCTCCACGCCCGCGAGGGAGACCAGCAGCAGGATCGCGGGCACCAGCGGGGACTGCATGTGCACCGGCTGGCCCGTGATGGACGCGCGGGCCATGTCGACGGCGGGGATCCCGTAGTGGGCCCCGGTCTCGGTGAGCACGGGGAGCACACCGAAGTAGAACGCGTCGTTGCTCATGAAGAACGTGGCGGGGATGCTGATCAGACCCGTCAGGACGGCCAGGTACGGGCCCATGCTGGAGGGGATCACGTCCACGAGCCACTGGGACATGGCATCCACCATGCCCGTGCCGGACAGGATGCCCGTGAGCACCGCCGCCGCCATGACCATGGAGACCACCGCGATGATCGAGGAGGAGTGGGAGGCCAGCATCTTGCCCTGGTCCGACATCCTTGGGAAGTTCACCACCATGGCGATCGCGCTGGCCACCATGAACAGGTACGGCAGCGGGACCACGTCCGCCACGAGCAGCACCATGACGAGCACCGTGAGGGACAGGTTGAACCAGAACAGCTGCGGTCGCAGGGACTCGCGGTTCGGGTCCAGGGCGGTGTTCGTGAGGCCCTCGCCGGTCAGCAGCGGGGAAGGGGTCGTGGCGGTCCCGGCGCCAGGAGTGCCGGCCCCCGGGGCGCCGGAGCCCACGGCCGCACCGCGGCCCCAGCGGGCGGGATCGGCGGCGGCCAGGCGGCGTCGTTCGGAGCGGCCCAGGAGCACGGCGAAGACGAAGATGACCACCAGCCCGGCGGCCAGGGAGGGGAGCATGGGCAGGAAGATGTCCGTGGCCTCCACGTGCAGCGCGGCGGCCGCACGGGCGGTGGGCCCGCCCCACGGGACGATGTTCAGGGCGCCGTTGGTCAGGCCCGCGATGCACGTGAGCACCACGGGGCTCAGGCCCAGGCGCTGGTACACGGGCAGCATGGCCGCGGTGACCACGATGTACGTGGTGGAGCCGTCCCCGTCCAGGGAGACCAGGGCGGTGAGGATCATGGTGCCCACCACCACCTTGGCGGGGTCGTGACCGGTGGCGCGCACGATGAGGTTCACGAGCCGGTCGAACAGGCCCACGTCGATCATCAGGCCGAAGTAAATGATCGCGAACATGAGCAGCGCGGCCGTGGAGGACATGTCCTTGACGGCCTCCATGACCATGTCCCCGATGCCCAGTCCGGCACCCGCGAAGAGGCCGAAGACGGTGGGAACGATGATCAGTGCGAGCAGCGGCGTGAGGCGCTTGGTCATGATGAGGCCCATGAACGTGGCGATCATCAGGAACCCGAGCAGAACCAGCATCAGTGACTCCTGGGTGGTGGGACGGGGGCGGGGCACGGCGGGCGTGCGGCTCATCACACCGTAGGGGTGAGAGGCGCATCACGTACCGGTTGTGCTCATTGCGGGACGTTGTGCTCGTTGACCCCTTTGTGCTCTTTCTGCTCGGTGACGTGGCGCACCCCTAGGATGAGCGCATGAGCAGCGAGCGCACCCCCGCGGGAACGTTCACCACCCGCATGATGGTGGTGCTCTTCAGCATCGTGGCCGGGATCGTGGCGCTGTGCCTCGCGGCCGTGGTGGTGCTGACCGTGGAACGGGTGTACGACCAGGCGGAGCAGGAGGCCCTGGGGATCGCGCGCACCCTGGCCGTGGACCCGGTGGTCGTCTCCGAGACCGCGGCGCGGGCCGGGGCCACCGCCCTGGACCCCGCCGCGCTCGCGGAGGGGCCGGTGCAGCGGCGCGGCGAGGCCGTCCGGCAGAGCACGGGTGCCCTGTTCGTGGTGGTCACGAACGACCAGGGGATCCGCATGTCCCACCCCAACCC
>NZ_RCOM01000195.1 GCF_003667225.1 Kocuria rhizophila | reverse complement strand
GCCAGCAATCCCAGCGCTATCTGATCCCAGAACGCTGACTCGACATCCCGGCGGTACTTCGGATGCCCCGGCGACCGCAGCTTCGGTCTGATCGCCCGATCCGCTTGCCACTGTCGACGCGCACCCGCCGGCACCGCTGATTCCTCTGGATCTCGTCCCACCACACACCCTCACGATCAGGGTGTTGCGACAACCAGTTGAATCCGCCTTGAGACCCCGCGTCGCTGTGACACCGCAGGTCCGCGTGGCGGTGACCTCTGGACCAGCGGGCCATCTCGATGGCGTCGAGGATCATCTCGGTGCGCATGTGCGACGCGAC
>NZ_RCOM01000194.1 GCF_003667225.1 Kocuria rhizophila | reverse complement strand
GCACCGTAGGGTGAGCCGCATGACCGCTGAGCGCACGAGCACGGCCCCGCACGGCCCCACCGACCCCGTCGACGCCGCGGCGGGAGGTTCCCGCGCGAGGGTGCTGATGTGGTGCCTCTGGGACACGGGCACCTCCGCCTACAACTCCGTGATGCTCACGTTCGTGTTCACGGTGTACCTCACGAGCTCGGCCTTCGGCACCCCCGAGTACACCTCCACCGTGCTGAGCATCGGCATGACGGTGGCGGGATTCGCGATCGCGCTCACCGCCCCGATCGTGGGCCAGCGCAGCGACACCCCCCGCTCCCGCGCCTCGTTCCTCACCTGGAACACCGTGGTGCTCGTGGCCTGCACCCCTCTCCTTTCTTCTTCTCCCCCTCCGC
>NZ_RCOM01000193.1 GCF_003667225.1 Kocuria rhizophila | reverse complement strand
GGCCTGCACGCGCCAGCGCTCGCCCACGGAGAACGTCTCGGTGGCGGTGAGCTCCTCCCACAGCCCCTCGTAGCTCTCCACGAGCCGCTGCGAGATCACGAACGGGTCCACGGAGGCCGGGTCCACCCCCGCCTCCTCGAGCCGTCGCTGCATGTGCTCCCCGGCCAGCAGGTCCATGACCTCCCCGGCCACGTTGGTCCGGGCGAGGTCGATGTCGTATCCCCGCTGCCCGCGGGTGAGCTCCGGGTGCAGCTCACCGGTCTCCGCGTCCACCAGGTAGGCGGCGAAGGTCCCGGCATCCCGCCGGAACAGGGTGTTGGACAGGGACACGTCCCCCCAGTAGAAGCCGGAGAGGTGCAGCTGCACGATCAGCAGCGCCAGCG
>NZ_RCOM01000192.1 GCF_003667225.1 Kocuria rhizophila | reverse complement strand
GCCGTGTGTCGCCCCGGCGAAGGTGCCCAGTACCAGGCCACAGATCGTCGCGGCAAGCGTCACCACAAATGCGCCACCCACGGTTGGCGCAGCTCCGCTCAGTAAACGGCTTAAAACATCGCGTCCGAGGTCGTCAGTCCCCAGGAAGAAAGAAACTTCGCCATAGCGCGACCATGACGGCGGCCATAATTGATAACCGAGAAATTGCTGGTCGATGCCGTAAGGCGCAAACCAGCCGCCAAAAATACACAGTACAGCCAGCCCCGCGCAGCCGTACAGGCCGACCATCGCAGAGGCGTCACTATAAAATTTGCGCCAGGCGGTACGCAGCGTGCCCGGCGGGCGCTTTTCGCTGTATACGCTATCGTAAGGCATACCATTCCTTA
>NZ_RCOM01000191.1 GCF_003667225.1 Kocuria rhizophila | reverse complement strand
CACCTGCCACATCGGCGGCTTCCTTCATCGTGAACCCCGCACTGGAACCCCCTGATAACCCTTCCTGGCTAGGGGCTTCGTTGCTGGGGGCGTCACCGTGAGTGGTCATGACACCCATTCTGACACCCCACCGTAGGGCCTCCTGATACCCCGGGTCGTTCCACCCTTTGCAACCACCCAAGACGCGCAGGGACATGTGGACATGCCGATCTGGCAGACGCTCTCAACTTTGGCCATTTGGTCATAGTGGGTGAGCCCGGGTGCTGTATACGGTGGAGGAGCTAGAAGTTTTAGGTACATAACCGCGATACGAGGTGGACAATACGATGAAGCCCTCACGAAAAGTCGCCAAAACATCAGCAGGGATAGCTTTTCTCGTGACAGCTGTAGTG
>NZ_RCOM01000190.1 GCF_003667225.1 Kocuria rhizophila | reverse complement strand
GTGCCTCGTGCTCACTGACGATCAGCTGGCTCCCGTGCGGCCGGCGATTCTGTACGGGGTGGACATGCGAGCTCACCGGGAGATCGAATCTCAAACCCTGCGCTACGGGGCCGAGACCATTCTCCAGGAGTGCGGCACAGCCCTGTCCTCCCAGGCGGTGGGGCCGAAAATCGAATGGGTGCGCCGTCACGAGCCCGACGCCTTCGACCGCGCCACGCGCCTCTTCGGAGCGAATTCTTACGTTGCCGCCAAGCTCACGGGTGCCTACGTGCAGGACCACCACTCGGCAAGCCAGTCCGATCCCCTGTACTCGATGCCCGGTGACGTGGGGGGACTGCATGCGCCCGATGCTCCTGCCGGTTCATGGCACCGGGAACGGTGGAACGACATCTGCGGGC
>NZ_RCOM01000018.1 GCF_003667225.1 Kocuria rhizophila | reverse complement strand
CCCCCGAGCGGAAGGGCCCGCGCCGGTTGGCCGCGCCGCGCAGCGCCCGTGCGCGGCGCGGCCAACCGGCGCGGGCCCTTCCGCTCGGGGGAGCGCGTCCAGCTCACGGACGAGAGCGGGAAGATGACCACCATCACCCTGGTGGACGGCGGGGAGCACCACACGCACCGCGGGGTGCTCACGCACGACCAGCTGATCGGGCAGCCCGAGGGGACCGTGGTGAGCAACACCGCCGGCATCCAGTACCAGGCGCTGCGCCCCCTGCTCAAGGACTTCGTGCTCTCCATGCCCCGCGGCGCGGCGGTGATCTACCCCAAGGACTCGGGTCAGATCGTGACCATGGCGGACATCTTCCCGGGCGCCCGCGTGGTCGAGGCCGGGGTGGGTTCGGGTGCGCTGAGCATCTCCCTGCTGCGCGCCGTGGGGGACGAGGGCCGCGTGCACTCGTTCGAGCGCCGTGAGGAGTTCGCGGAGATCGCGCGCGGCAACATCGAGACCATGTTCGGCGGCCCGCACCCCGCGTGGGAGCTGAGCCTCGGTGACCTCGCGGAGGAGCTCGGCGCCACCGAGGAGCCCGGCTCCGTGGACCGCGTGATCCTGGACATGCTCGCACCGTGGGAGTGCCTGGACGCCGTGGCCACCGCACTCGCCCCCGGCGGTGTGGTGATCTGCTACGTGGCCACCGTGCCGCAGCTCTCCCGCGTGGCCGAGGCCATGCGGGCCGATGGCCGCTTCACCGAGCCGGAGGCGTCCGAGACCATGGTGCGGGGCTGGCACGTCGAGGGTCTCGCGGTGCGCCCCGACCACCGCATGGTGGCCCACACGGGCTTCCTCATCCAGTCCCGCCGCCTCGCGGACGGCTCGCCCCGCCTGGCCCCCAAGCGCCGCGCGTCCAAGAGCGAGTACACGGAGGAGGACCTGCAGGCCTGGACCCCGGTGGCACTGGGTGAGCGGATCGTCTCGGACCGCAAGCTGCGCCGCGCGGGCCGGGATGCGGCGTCGTTGGCGCAGCACGCCGCCCGCGCGCACCAGCAGATCGACGCCGCGGACGACGACGCCCGGACCGCCCCGAGCGCCGCACCCACCGTGGACCGCGGGGAGCCTGCCGTCACCCCGGCCGAGGGGACGCACGACGTCGAGCACGATCGTGGCACGCAGGGCGCGCACGATGGGACGGACGGACGGGTGTCCGACGGCGAACGGGGCCGTGATGACTGAGCCCAGCCACGAGAACGGTTCCGCCGCCCCGCGGCCACCCGCCACCGACCCCGTGCAGCGCCAGGTCAACCTGCTGCGGGACCAGAAGCGGAACCTGGACCGGCAGGCCGCCGAACTGAGCACGCAGAACCAGAAGCTCGTGCGGCTGCTCAACGCCTCCCGGCAGGAGATCGTGAGCCTCAAGAAGACCCTGGCCGCAGAGGCCGAGCCGCCCGCCACGTACGCCGTGGTCCTGCAGGTCAACCACGGCCGCCGGCCCGTGGGAGAGGCCACCGGGGACGGACCCGTGGTCACGGGCCCCACGGTGGACGTGCTGGCCGCCGGGCGCCGGATGCGCGTGGCCGTGAGCCCGCTCGTCTCGTTCGGCGCGTGCGAGCCCGGTCTCGGGGTGCTGCTCAACGAGAACTACGTGGTGGTGGCACTGCTGGACTACGAGCGCACCGGCGAGGTGGCCACCGTCAAGGAGGTCGTGGACCACGACCGCGTGCTGACCGTGGGCCGCTCGGACGAGGAGCGCGTGCTGCTGCTGTCCGGCCGGCTGCGGCGCGAGCGCCCGAAACCCGGGGACGCCGTGACCGTGGACCACCGCACCGGATTCGCCCTGGAACCCGTGGCCCGCACGGATGTCGAGCAGCTCGTCCTCGAGGAGGTTCCCGAGGTCCGCTACACGGACATCGGAGGTCTCGGCCCCCAGATCGAGGCGATCCGCGACGCCGTGGAGCTGCCCTACGTGCACCCCGAGATCTTCCGCGAGCACGGCCTGCGCCCACCCAAGGGCATCCTGCTCTACGGCCTCCCGGGCAACGGCAAGACCCTGATCGCCAAGGCCGTCGCCCGCTCCCTTGCGGAGCGCTCCGCGGCGAAGGCCGGGCGCTCGCGGGCCGAGGGGTACTTCCTCAACATCAAGGGTCCCGAGCTGCTGGACAAGTACGTGGGGGAGACCGAGCGCCAGATCCGCTCGATCTTCGCGAACGCCCGTGAGCAGGCCGCTCGCGGGGTGCCCGTGGTGGTGTTCTTCGACGAGATGGACTCGCTGTTCCGCGTGCGCGGCTCGGGGCTGTCCTCGGACGTGGAGACCACGATCGTGCCGCAGCTGCTCACCGAGATCGACGGCGTGGAGCAGCTGGACAACGTGATGGTGGTGGGTGCCACCAACCGCGAGGACATGATCGACCCCGCCGTGCTGCGCCCCGGCCGCCTGGACGTGAAGATCCGCATCGACCGCCCCGACAGGGAGGGCGCGCGGGAGATCTTCTCCCTCTACCTCACCGAGGACCTGCCGCTGCGGGACGAGGACGTGGCCCGGGCCGGTTCGCGCGCCCGGGCCGCCCAGGAGCTGGTGAGTGCCGCGGTGGAGCGCATGTACGCGCGGGAGCCGGGCACGGAGTTCCTGAGCATCGCCTACCGGGACGGCACCCACGAGACCCTCTACTTTGCCGACTACGCCTCCGGCGCGGTGATCCGCAACGTGGTGGACCGCGCCAAGAAGCAGGCCGTCAAGACGCTGCTGACCACCGGTCGGCGGGGGATCACCGCACAGCACCTGGTGGCGGCCGTGGACGAGGAGTTCCACGAGCAGCAGGACCTGCCCAACACCGAGGACCCCGAGGACCGGGCCCGGCTCACCGGGCGCCGCGCGGACTCGATCGAGAGCGTGCGGATGGTCACCCACCGTGCGGAGGCGGCGGGGGAGCAGGCATGACGGTTCGGCGGATCATGGGCAGCGAGACCGAGTTCGGGGTGCTCGCGCAGGGCCAGCCGGACGCGAACGCCACGGTGCTCTCCACGCGCGTGGTCACCGGCTACGCCTCCTGGGTCGCACGACGCCGCTCGGAGACCGCGCGCGCCGGTGCGGCCACGCGCGGGGCCGGGCCGGGCGGCGTCGTGGGAACGGGATGGGACTACGGCTCCGAGACCCCGCTCGCGGACGCCCGGGGCTTCACGGTGGCCCGCGAGGACGCCCACCCCTCGCAGCTCACGGACGAGGCACCCGAGCTGACCGCGGAGCAGATCGCGGCGGAGGCCATCAGCGAGTCCGCGCTCTACACCGAGGACATGGACTGGCGCCGGGTGGTCATGAACACCGTGATCCCCAACGGCGCGCGGGTCTACGTGGACCACTCCCACCCCGAGTACTCGTCCCCGGAGGTCACCAGCCCGCGGGACGCGCTCACGTGGGACGCCGCTGGGGACGTGGTGGCGCACCGCGCCGTGCAGCTGCTCGCGGAGCAGGCTGCGGGCTCGGGGTCAGCACCCGTGAACCTCTACAAGAACAACACCGACAACAAGTCCGTGTCCTACGGCGCGCACGAGAACTACACGGTGGACCGCGCCGTGCCCTTCGAGCGCATCACGGCGGCGCTGCTGCCGTTCTTCGCGTCCCGCCAGGTGGTCTGCGGCGCCGGGCGCGTGGGCCTCGGCGTGGACGGCTCCCACCCGGGCTTCCAGCTGAGCCAGCGCGCGGACTTCTTCGAGCGCACGGTGGGCCTGGAGACCACGATCCACCGCCCCATGGTCAACACCCGGGACGAGCCCCACGCGGACGACTCCCGCTACCGCCGGCTGCACGTGATCATCGGGGACGCCAACCTCTCCCACACGGCCACGCTGCTGAAGTTCGGGACCACGTCCCTGGTGCTGAATCTGGTGGAGCACGACCGCGTCCCGGACCTCGAGCTCGTGGACCCCGTGGCCGCGCTGCAGGCCATCAGCCACGACCCCACCCTGGCCACCACGGTGGCCCTGCGGGACGGCCGTCAGCTCACGGGGGTGGCGCTGCAGGGCGCGTACCTGGACGCCTGCGCGGAGCTGGAGCGCGAGCTCGCCCCCGAGGGTCTGGACGAGGACACCGCGCAGGTGCTCGCCCTGTGGGACGAGGTGCTCACCGACCTCGCCGCGGACCCGGCCCGCCTGGCCGACCGGCTGGACTGGGCCGCCAAGTACGCCCTGCTCAGCGCGTACCGCACGCGGGACGGGCTGGCGTGGGACGATCCGCGCCTCGTGGCCATCGACCTCCAGTACGCGGACGTGCGCCCGGACAAGGGGCTCCACCACCGGCTGGTCGCCTCCGGGAGGATGCGCACCCTCGTGTCCGCCGAGCGGATCGAAGCGGCGGCGGACACCCCACCCGCGGACACCCGCGCGTACTTCCGCGGCACCGCGGTCGCGCGGTACCCGGAGGCCCTGGCGGGCGTGGGCTGGGACACCGTCAACGTCACCTTCCCCGGCATCCGGCGCGGTGCGCGGATCGCGATGCCCGAGCCCCGGGACCTCACCCGCGCGGTGAGCGAGCAGTGGTTCGACGCTCCCGACGCCGAGCAGTGGGTGCGCACGGTGGCACGCCACCGGCCCGCGCTCGTCACGGGCAGCGACATCGGCCCGCCCGGCGGATAGCCCGCGGACCGCCCGTCACACGGCAGGCCCGCCGCGCCGGGGGCCGCCACGCGGCAGGAACCGCGGCTCCCCACGGGGCGCGGCGGAACGGAGCTCGGGAACCCCGGGCCCGGGACGTCCGCACGAACCCCGCCCCACCCACGACCACCAGCACCCCAGGAGGACACATGGCACAGGAACGCATCTTCGGCACCGGCTCGCGTCGCGAGGAGGAGCCCGAGACCCCGGGTCCGGTGGACCCGCCCGTCTCCAGTGCCGCGCAGGCGCAGCGGGACACCCAGGGCACGGACGACCTGCTCGCCGAGATCGACGGTGTGCTGGAGACCAATGCGGAGGCCTTCGTCAAGGGCTTCGTGCAGAAGGGCGGTCAGTGACGCCGTGGACCGCAGGATCTACGGCATCGAGACCGAGTTCGGCCTGACCCACAGCGCCCCCGAGGGCCCAGCACTGAGCGCCGACGAGGCCGCCCGACGCCTGTTCGCGCCCGTGCTCGCGTGGGGGAGGGCCTCCAACGTGTTCCTGCCCAACGGCGGGCGGCTCTACCTGGACGTGGGCTCCCACCCCGAGTACGCGACCGCCGAGGCCGCCACGCTGCACGACGTCGTGGCCCAGGACGCCGCGGGGGAGCGCATCGTGGACGAGCTGCGCGCCCAGCTCCAGCAGTCGCTCGACGCCGAGGGCGTGGCCGGTACCGTGCACCTGTTCAAGAACAACGTGGACTCCGCGGGCAACGCCTTCGGCTCCCACGAGAACTACATGATCGGGCGCAGCACCGAGTTCTCCCGGCTGGTGCAGCACCTGCTGCCGTTCCTGGTGACCCGCCAGATCCTGGTGGGGGCCGGAAAGGTGCACCCGTCCGGCCCGCCGGCCTTCGGCGCGTTCGCCCCGGGGGACGGTTCTGCGAGCTACTCGTTCTCGCAGCGCGCGGACCACATCTGGGAGGGGTCGTCCTCCGCCACCACGCGCTCGCGGCCCATGATCAACACCCGGGACGAGCCCCACGCGGACGCCCAGCACTACCGCCGGCTGCACGTGATCACGGGCGACTCGAACATGTCCCAGACCACCACGGCGCTGAAGATCGGGGCCACGGACGCGCTGCTGCGCATGATCGAGGCGGGGCAGATCCTCCCGGACCGCACGCTCGCGGATCCGGCCTCGGCGCTGCGCCAGGTCTCGCACGACCTCACGGGCACCGCCCGGCTGGAGCTCGCGGACGGCTCGACCCGTTCGGCGCTCGGGCTGCAGCACGAGTACCTGGAGGCTGTCTCCCGCTTCACGGAGCGGCACGGGGCGCACCACGACCGTCTGGGCTGGGTGCTGGAGCTCTGGGAGCGCGGGCTGCGAGCCGTGTCCGAGCAGAACCCCGGCCTCGTGGACCGGGAGCTGGACTGGGCCGTGAAGAAGAAGCTGCTGGACTCCTACGCGGCTTCCCACGGCATGGACCTGTCCCACCCGCGCATCGCGCAGCTGGACCTGGCCTACCACGACACCTCCGCCACGCACGGGCTGTTCCACATGCTCGAGCGCCGGGGAGCGGTGGAGTCCTTCGTGACCCCCCAGGACGTCTCGCGCGCCGTGGAACAGGCACCGGAGACCCGGGCCCGGCTCCGTGGGCGCTTCGTGGCCGCGGCCCACGCCGCCGACGTGAACCACACGGTGGACTGGGTGCACCTCAAGCTCAACGGCCCGAACTCGCAGCGCACCAGCACGTGCAAGGACCCGTTCGCCACCACGCAGCCGGACGTCGAGGAGATGATCCGGGACCTCGCGACCGGGGCCGTCTGAGCACCCCGCGCCACGCGCGCGGCCTGGTTCCGTGCGCGTTCCCAGCCACGCACCACACGAGTCCTCTACATTGGACCGCAGCCACACCCCGTTGACGAAAGGTCACCCCGTCTTGCGAAAGATCATCCCCGTCGGCGCCACCGCCGTCGCCATGTCACTGCTGCTCACCGGTTGCGGCTCCTCCGGCTGGGACTCCGTGGAGATGACCGAGGACCCCGCTCCGGGCAAGGCCCCCGCCGTGACCTTCGAGACCCCCATGAAGGTCGAGGAGACGCAGACCAAGGTCCTCAAGGAGGGCGGCGGGTCCGAGATCGACGCCGGGGACAACATCATGCTCCAGGCCGCGCTCTACAAGGGCTCGGACGGCTCCTCCCTGGGGGACACCTACAGCAAGGGCGCCGGTCAGGTGCTCACGGTCAACGACCAGCTCAAGGAGTCCCTGCCGCAGATGTACGACGCGCTGTCCAACGCCCAGGAGGGCGAGGTCATCGCCTACAGCTCGCCGGAGACGAGCGGCAAGGCGGAGGACGGCGACGACTCCACCTCGGTCGAGGTGTACGAGGTGACCAAGAAGCTGCTGCCGCCCCTCAACGAGGAGATGAAGACCCCCGCCAAGGGCATGCCCAAGGTCACGCAGGACGACAAGGGCACCCCCACCATCCAGAAGCCCTCCGGCCCCGAGCCCACGAAGCTCAAGACGGACGTGCTGATCGAGGGCGACGGGGAGACCGTCTCCGCCTCCGACACCGTGGTGGCCAACTACGTGGGGGTGCGCTGGGAGGACGGCAAGCCCTTCGACTCCTCCTACGAGAAGGGCACCCCCGTGTCCTTCCCGCTGGACAACGTGATCGTGGGCTGGAAGGAGGGTCTCGCCGGTCAGAAGGTGGGCTCCCGCGTGGAGATCGTGATCCCCACGTCCAAGGCCTACGGCACGGAGAAGGAGCTCGGGAAGGACGCGCAGTACCCCGCCGGCTCCCTCGTGTTCGTGGTGGACATCCTCGGACGCACGGACACCCCGGATCCCGCGAAGCAGTCGCCGAGCACGGCCCCGTCCGCGAGCTCGGCACCCAGCGCGGGGGCGTCCTCCTCCGGCAGGTGAGGGGCGCTACACTAGGCCCTCGGCAACGCCCCGCACCGCCGGGGTCCTCGACGAAAGGTAGAGCCCGTGTCATTCGGACAGCGCAAGCTTGATCGTTCCAAGCCCGAGGTCGACTTTCCCCAGGACCCCGTGCCCACCGAGCTGCGGATCGTGGACGAGATCCAGGGCGCGGGCAAGGAGGCCACCCCCGGCGCCACCGTGTCCTGCCACTACGTGGGTGTCACCTACTCGGGCGGCGAGGAGTTCGACGCCTCCTGGAACCGCGGCGAGCCCCTGGACTTCACGGTGGGCATCGGCCAGGTCATCCAGGGCTGGGACCAGGGTCTGCTGGGCATGAAGGTGGGCGGGCGGCGTCGTCTGGAGATCCCCTCCGAGATGGCGTACGGCAAGCGCGGCGCGGGGGCGCAGATCGGCCCCGACGAGGCCCTGATCTTCGTGGTGGACCTGCTCGACGTCCGCTGAATGCCGCGCCACACCGGCGAGGCGGCACGCCGTTCGACCACGGCGTCCGCCGAGCGTCTGCTGAACCTGCTGATCGCGCTGCTGGACCGTGAGTCCGGCTACACGCGCGAGCAGCTGCGCGCCATCGTGCCCGGCTACGACCGTGCGGGCAACCAGGACGCGTTCGAGCGCATGTTCGAGCGCGACAAGGCCCACCTGCGGTCCCTGGGGTACCCGGTCGAGGAGATCCCCGACGACGACCCCTGGGCCTCCGACGCCCAGCTGACCCCGCGCTACCGCGTGCCCCGCGGCTCCTACAACCTCCCCGAGGTGCGCTTCAGCGCGGAGGAGTCGGCGGTGCTCGCCGTCGCCGCGGACGCCTGGAACGACGCCGCCCAGGACCGGCTCGCGCGGCGCGCCCTGGACAAGCTCGAACCCGCGCTCAGTGCGGAGGTCACGCCCGGGCGGGACGTCCAGCCCACCGTGGCGGTCGCGGACCCCGCGTTCGAGCCCCTGCTCTCGGCGGTGCTCGCGCACCGGACCGTGCGCTTCGACTACGTGGACCGCACGGGGGCCTACTCGCGGCGCACCGTGCAACCGTGGGGCGTGGGCTCGCGCTACGGCGCGTGGTACCTCGCGGGCTGGGACACGGACCGGGGTGCCCAGCGCACGTTCCGTCTCTCACGGATCATCTCCGAGGTCGCGGTGACCCGCGAGGGGTTCGAGCCGCCCCGCGACTTCTCGATGGGTGGGCAGCTGGCCCGGATGGTCAGCCAGCCGCCGCAGCTGCGCGTGGTCGTGTTCGTGAGGCAGGGCGCGGGTCAGCTGCTGCGCCGGATCGCGACGCCCGCGGCGGCGTCGTGCTGGCGGGCACCCGAAGGCTTCGACGCCGTGGAGCTGGCCGTCCACGACACCGAGTCTGCGGCCGAGCACGTGTGCGCCGCCGGCCCGGACGCGTGGGTCCCGCGCGCCTCCTCCGCGCCCGAGGACGCCGCGTGCACCGTGGACGAGCAGACCCAGGCCGTGGTCGCAGAGGCCGTGGCCCGCAGGCTCGAGGACGCCCGCGCGTTCCAGGCCCGCATGGGCGGCGTGTCCGTGCACTGGGGCAAGCAGCGCCGCCAGGGCGCGGCCAAGGCCAGCACCGAGCACCACCTCGCGCGGCTGCTGCACATCGTGCGCCACGTCTACGCCCACCAGGGCGCCGAGCTCGAGGAGACGGCCCGGCACTTCGGCATCACGGACGCCGAGCTGGTCAACGACCTGCAGACCCTGTTCGTGTGCGGGCGCCCCGGGCACCTCCCGGACCAGCTCATCGACGCCTCGTGGGACGACGGCCACATCTACCTGGGCAACGCACAGGAGCTCTCCGAGCCGGTGCGGCTCACGGTCCCCGAGGCGAGCGCCCTGCTCATGGGCCTGCAGACCCTGCAGGCGGTGCCCGGCGGCGACAGCCGCGTGGTCCGCTCCGCCATGCAGAAGGTCGCCACGGCCGCGGACGCCCTCCCGCTCGCGGACGCCCTCGCCGCACCGGAGGGCGACGCCGCCGCGGAGCCGCGGGACAGCGCCCTCGTCGCCGAGCTGCGCCGTGCGATCGCCGAGGGCCGGCGGGTGCGGCTGCGCTACCTCGTGGCTTCGCGCGACGAGGTCACGGAGCGGCTCGTGGACCCGGTGCGGATGATCTTCTCGGACGGCCACCAGTACCTGCGCGGGTGGTGCCTGCAGGCCAACGGGCCGCGCACCTTCCGGGCGGACCGGATCGTGGGCTGCGAGGACGCGGGGGAGGCCGAGGCGCACCCCCGCATGGAGTCCGAGGTGCGCTCGAGCATCCAGCCCGCCAAACGGCGGCCCGTGCAGGCCGTGGTGGTCACCGACCGCCGGGGCCGGTGGATCGTGGAGCACTACCACGCCAAGCGCTACGTGGAGGTCTCTGTGCCGGAGCTCGCCCCGACCCACGGACCCGCGGCCGCCGGAGCATCCGGGGAGGCCGCCGAAGGTGCTGCCACGGTGTCCTCGGCGAACTCCCAGGCGGGGGGCGCGGCACGGCCGAGGGCACCCCGGGGACCGCGTCCGCTGCCGGAGTTCGTGGCGGCTGAGGTGGACTTCCCCACGCTCGATGCCCTGTCGTCGCTGGTCACCCGCCACGCCGGCCACGTGGGAGTGGTGTCCCCGCCCGAGGCCGTGGCCGCGGTTGAACAGTGGCTGAACAGCAGTGGTCCGGGCGGCACCACGCAGCCGAGCTGACGCCCTGGTGCCTATACTGATGAGCATGCTCTGGTGGATGTGGATCGTGCTGTGGACCGTGGTGGTCCTGGCCAGCGCCGCATTCGTCGCAGGACTGCTCTACCGGCTGCTCACGCGGCACGTGGTGCCTGCCCTGGACGAGCTCGAGCGCAGCGCCACCGAGTTCTCGGAGCGCTGGAACTCCGCCTCCCAGGGGCAGCCCGCGCCGTTGCGCGCACCCGCACCACCCGCCATGTTCACCCCGGTGAACGACACCCGCGCCGCGTACCGCAGCGGCCGGGACCAACGACAGACGGCTCGCCTCATCCGCCGGATGCAGCGCAAGGACGCCCAGGGACTGCCACAGCGCTACCGGGACGTCCTGCGAGCCGAACAGAAAGGACTCCGAAATGGGCCGCTTGTTTGACAGTCCCGTGACCGTCGTGCTGATCCTCGTGGTCATCCTCCTGCTCTTCGGGGCGCCCAAGCTCCCCGGGATGGCGCGCAGCCTGGGCCAGTCCATGCGCATCTTCAAGTCCGAGGTCAAGGAGATGAAGAAGGACGACGACCCGAACGTGACCGTCAACGGCCAGCCCGCCGCGGACGGCCAGCCCGTGGCCGGCGCCCCGGCCCAGCAGGCAGCTCCCGCGCAGCCGCAGGCCCCCGCCCAGCCGGCCGCACCGGTCCAGCCCCAGGTCACCCAGCAGGCACCCGTGGTGGACCAGAACCAGCGGCCCACCGCCTGAGGCGCGGCCTCACAGGACACGGGCCGGGCCGCACGGCTCGTCCCCGTGTGCATGACCAGAACGCTCCGGCAGCCCGGGTGGGCGGCCCGGCAGAGAAGGCAGGGACCCATGTCCAGCACGGACTCCGAGACCCCGGCACGCGCCGCGCGTCCATCGCGCCGCGACCGCCGCAAGGTCACGTCCCGTCGGCACAACCCCCAGGCCCAGATGGCCCTCAAGGAGCACCTGAGGGAGTTCCGCAACCGGCTGTTCAAGTCCGCGGCGGCCACCGTGGTGGGGGCCGTGCTCGGATTCATGGTGTACGAGCCGTTCATGCGGTACATCACGGAACCGCTGCAGCGCCTCGCCGAGTCCGGGCGCACCGCCACCATCAACTACTCCTCGGTGGGCGGCTCCTTCAACACCATGGTCGAGGTCTCCATCGTGCTGGGGCTCATCATCGCCTCACCCGTGTGGCTCTACCAGCTGTGGGCGTTCATCACCCCGGCGCTGCACAAGAAGGAGCGCCGCTACGCCCTGGGCTTCCTGGCAGCGGCCATCCCCCTGTTCCTGGGCGGCTGCGCGATCGCCATCATCACCCTGCCCACCGCGGTCTACGCCCTCACGGCGTTCACCCCCGAGGGCGGCGCCAACTTCGTGGAGGCCGGAACCTACCTGCGGTTCTTCCTCCAGCTCATCCTCACGTTCGGCATCTCGTGCGTGATCCCGGTCCTGCTGGTGGGGCTCAACATGATGGGCCTGCTCTCCGGGCGCTCCGTGATCAAGTCCTGGCGGATTGTGGTGGTGATCGTGCTCGTGATCGCGGCCATGGCGGCACCGGGTCCGGACCCCATCACCATGGTGTACCTGGCCGTGCCGCTGCTCGCACTGTTCTTCGTGGCCGCCGGGCTGTGCCTCTACCTGGACCGGCGCAAGGCCAGGCGCCAGGCGCGGCAGGCCGAGGCCACGGGGGCGAGTGCCGACCGCGGAACCTCGGCGGAGGAGTTGCGCTCCCTGGGCAGCACCGCCGTGGAGGGCTGAGCGCTCCCACGGGACCCGTCGCGGCGTCGAGGGTGTCTGGGCCACCGCGTAGGCTGGAGCCATGTCTTCCCCCGCCGACCGGTACACGGCCGCCAAGGCTCGCGCGGCCCACGCCAGCACCGAACTCTCGGCCTTCGAGCACACCCTGGACTTCGAGCTGGACCCGTTCCAGCTCCAGGGGTGCAGGGCCCTGGAGGAGGGGCGGGGCGTGCTCGTGGCCGCTCCCACGGGTGCGGGCAAGACCGTGGTGGGGGAGTTCGCCATCCACCTGGCCCTGCAGCAGGGGAAGAAGGCGTTCTACACCACGCCCATCAAGGCGCTGAGCAACCAGAAGTTCCATGAGTTCTCCCGCCGCTGGGGCTCCGAGCGCGTGGGTCTGCTCACGGGGGACACGTCCGTGAACTCCGAGGCGGACGTGGTGGTCATGACCACCGAGGTGCTGCGCAACATGCTCTACGGCGGCTCGGCCACGCTCAGCAACCTGGGATTCGTGGTCATGGACGAGGTCCACTACCTCGCGGACCGCTTCCGGGGCGCGGTGTGGGAAGAGGTCATCATCCACCTCCCGGAGCACGTGCAGCTGGTGTCCCTGTCCGCCACCGTCTCCAACGCGGAGGAGTTCGGCGCGTGGTTGGACGACGTCCGCGGCAGCACGGACGTGGTGGTCTCCGAGCACCGCCCTGTCCCGCTGTGGCAGCACGTTCAGGTGGGGCCGCAGCTGATGGACCTGTTCGTCGACGACACCACGGTGGAGGAGGCAGCCCAGCGCCACTCGGACAAGCACCGGGACGAGCCCGCGGTGAACCCCGAGCTGCTGCGGCTCTTCCGCACCCAGCATCCCCGTGGCGGGCGTTCCGGGGGCCGGGGCCCGGGACACCGCAACCGCCGCCGCGGCGGCGGGCACCGGCAGGAGCCGCGCACCGGCCGTCAAGACCGGATCTCCCGCCCGCACCTGCTGCGCAGGCTGGACGCGGAGGCGCTGCTGCCCGCCATCACCTTCATCTTCTCCCGTGCCGGGTGCGACGCCGCCGTGGGCCAGTGCGTGGCCGCGGACCTGTGGCTCACCACGCCCCAGGAGCAGCGCACCATCAAGGCCTACGCGGCGGAGGCCACCGCGCACATGTCCACCGCGGACCTCGCGGCGCTGAACTACGAGGACTGGTACCACGGGCTGATCCGCGGTGTCTCCGCCCACCACGCCGGCATGCTGCCGGTGTTCAAGGAAGTGGTGGAGCAGCTGTTCTCGGAGGGGCTGATCAAGGCCGTCTTCGCCACCGAGACCCTGGCGCTGGGGATCAACATGCCCGCCCGCTCCGTGGTGCTCGAACGGCTGGACAAGTTCAACGGCGAGGCCCGTGTGGACATCACCCCGGGGGAGTACACCCAGCTCACGGGTCGCGCTGGCCGGCGGGGCATCGACGTCGAGGGCCACGCCGTGGTGCTGTGGCGCGACGGCATGAATCCCCAGTCCGTCGCGGGGCTCGCGTCCACCCGGACCTACCCCCTGAACTCGAGCTTCCGTCCCACGTACAACATGTCCACCAACCTGATCGCGCGCTACGGGGCCAAGCGCTCGCGCTCGATCCTGGAGACCTCGTTCGCCCAGTTCCAGGCCGACCGCTCCGTGGTGGGCATCGCCCGGCGTGTGCGCTCCCAGGAGAAGACCCTGGCGGCCTACCGCGAGGCCATGGACTGCCACCTGGGGGACTTCGGGGAGTACGCCGCGCTGCGCCGCGAGCTCGCCGCCGAGGAGAAGTCCGCGAGCAGGTCCCGCACCGCACGGGAGCGCAACGACGCCGCCGTGGCCCTGCAGGACCTGCTGCCGGGCGACGTGATCGACATCCCCCAGGGCCGCAACGCGGGCTGGGCCGTGGTGCTGCGGGCGGACGCCCACCCGTTCGACCCCCGGCCGCACATCCTCACGGTCGACGGCAAGCTGCGTCGCGTGGGCGTCAACGACCTCGACGGCTCCCTGCAGCCGGAGTCCCGGATCCGGATCCCCAAGAACTTCTCGGGCAAGTCGCCCCAGGAGCGCAAGGACCTGGCCTCCACGGTGCGGGCCGCGCTGCGGGAGCACCGCCCCGCCCGGGCCGGGTCCGGGGGCCACTCCATCCGCTTCGACCGCGGCACCTCCGCACGGGACCACCGCATCGAGGACCTGCGGCGCCGGCTGCGGGCGCACCCGTGCCACGGCTGCTCGGACCGGGAGAACCACGCCCGCTGGGCCGAACGCGCGTGGAAGCTGGAGAAGGAGACCGAGGGCCTGCGCCGGCAGATCGCCGGGCGCACGGGCAGCATCGCGGCAACGTTCGACCGCGTGTGCGCGGTGCTCTCGCACTTCGCCTACCTCCGGGAGGACGAGTCCGGGCAGCTGCAGCCCACCGCCGCGGGAGAGCAGCTGCGGCGTCTGTACGGCGAGCGTGACCTGCTGCTTGCGCTCTCCCTGCGAGACGGCTTCCTGGACGGTCTGGACGCCCCCGGACTCGCCGGGGTCATGACGGCCCTGGTGTACCAGCCCCGGCGGGAGGACCAGGGGGCGCGCCCCCAGCTGCCCACCGCCCACATGGACGCCGCCGTCCAGACCCTGCTGCACAACTGGTCCGTGCTCTGCGCCCAGGAGGCCGAGCACCGGCTGCCCGTCACCGCGGCCCCCGAGCTGGGACTCGCGGAGGCCATGCACCGCTGGGCGCGCGGGGCGACCCTCACGCGGACCCTCACGGGCACCGACCTCGCGGCCGGTGACTTCGTCCGCTGGGCCAAGCAGACCATCGACGTCCTGGACCAGCTGCGCGGCGTGCACGGGCTGGACCCCGCGCTGCGGGACACGGCCCACGAGGCCATCGAGTCCGTGCGCCGCGGCGTGGTCGAGTACAGCGTCTTCGAACAGTAACCAGCATCCGGCGCCGGGCCACCCTCCGCGCCGGACCGAAGGGAATCACGTGACCGCACCCCCATCCCGCACCCGTGTCTGGACCAACGGCTCGGTGTACTCTCCGGCGGACCCGTTCGCCACGGCCATCCTCATCTCCGGTCCCACCGTGGCGTGGGTCGGTTCCGACGACGCCGCCCGGGCCATGGCGGGCCCGGACGTGACCCCGGGGGACCTGCGGGCGGCCGTGGTCACCCCGGCGTTCGTGGGGCACCACCGCGTACCGCCGATGGAGCGCGGCACATCCGGCATGGACAACCGGTGCGAGGACACCGCGGGTGCCGCCGCCCAGGGCAGTGCCGATGGAGGCGGAGCCGACGGTGCTGCCAACGCTGGTGAACCGTCCCGCCCTGCTTCCGAGGGGGTCCCGGCCTGTCCAGCTGCCGAGGGCATTCCGGCCCCGCACGCGCTGCCCCGTGCCTGCCAGGGCTACGGAGCCGTGGAGCTCGTGAGCTGCGATCCCCGCGCACTGGACCAGGCGGCGGCACGCGTCGCGGCCGACGGGGTCCGGTCTCTGCCCATCCTCATCAGGGCCGCCTCGTCCGAGGAGGCCCTCGATCCCTCCACGCTGCCCTCGTCCACGCTCGGATTCGACGCCGCGGCCTTCGACGACACGGACTCGCTGCGCACGGCAGCTCGCGAGCACCTCCTGGCCTGCACGCGTGCCGGGCTGCAGGCGGTCCTCCTCCTCCCGCACGCCTCCGAGCCGGTGGAGTCCCCCGCGCAGACGGCGGCGGGCGGGGCGGTGTCGTCGGCCGGGGCACGCGTGCACGCATTGCTGGACGCGGCCGCCGAGGCGCAGGACAGCACGGGACAGCGGGCCTTCCGGGCACGCGGGCACCGCCTCGTGGGGGTGGGAGGCCTCGACGACGCCCAGTGCGAACGGCTCGCGACCCTTGGCCTCGCGGCGTCCTGTTACGCCGGGGTGGCGCCCCTGCGCGAACTTTCTCGAGCGGGGGTGCCCGTGACGCTGATGACGGACGCGGCGAACCCCTGGTCCGCCGTGAAGACCGCCCTGGAGGCACCCCACGAGCGGCTGCGGACCTCGGCGCGGGCCGCCTTCCTGGCCCTGACCCGCGGCGCCTGGCGCGTCCAGCCCGGAGCGGCCCCGCTGGCGGGGCAGCTCGCGCCGGGATCGGAAGCGACCCTCGCGGTCTGGGATGCGGAGTCCGTTATGGTGCAGCAGGCCGAGGGGACGGGATCCTCGTGGAGCACGGACCCGCGGGCTCGCACACCCGTGCTGCCCGCGCTCGACGATGCCCGGCTGCCCCGCTGCGAGGCCACGGTGGTCGCCGGGACCCTGGTGAGCGGGGACGAGCCGCGCCCCTGAGCACGGGGGCGCCGTGTTGGCCCTGACCTCCCCTGAGGTTAGACTGAGTTCTTACTGCCGGGTGGGTCCATCCGTCCTTAGAAAACAGAGATCGACCTCGTGTCCTCTCTGGTCCGAAGGCGGATGGGCCTGCCCAGTGGTCTGTCCGGGCCCGGTGCCCGGCTACCTGCGGCATGAAAGGACGCCCGGTGCGAGTTCTCACCATCATTCCCACGTACAACGAACGTGAGTCGTTGCCCACGGTCATCACGCGGCTGCGAGCGGCGGTGCCGGACGCCCACGTCCTGATCGCGGACGACAACAGCCCCGACGGCACCGGGGACCTCGCAGACTCCCTCGCAGCACGGGATGCGAACATCCACGTGCTGCACCGTGCCCGCAAGGAGGGCCTGGGCCCGGCGTACCTCGCCGGCTTCGCCTGGGGACTGGAGCACGGCTACGACGTCCTCGTGGAGATGGACGCGGACTGCTCGCACCAGCCCGAGCAGCTCCCGCTGCTGCTGGACGCGGTCGAGCGTGGCGCGGACATGGCCATCGGCTCCCGCTACGTCCCCGGAGGACGCACCGAGAACTGGCCGCTGCAGCGCCAGCTGATCTCCCGCGGCGGAAACCTGTACTCGCGGATCCTGCTGGGAACCGGCATCCACGACATCACGGGCGGTTTCCGCGCCTACCGGGACACCACCCTGCGTGCCCTGGACCTGGATTCCGTCCGCTCGCGCGGCTACTGCTTCCAGATCGACCTCGGCTGGCGTGCCGAGCGGCTGGGATTCACGATCGTGGAGGTCCCCATCACGTTCGTGGAGCGTGAGGAGGGCGTGTCCAAGATGAGCAACGACGTCACCATCGAGGCGGCCACGAGCGTGGCCAAGTGGGGGCTCACCGCCCGCGCGCAGACGCTCGCCCGCAAGCTCGGCCGCCGCGGCTGACGACTCCCGGTCCGCGCGTCAATCCTCTGACCGGAGCGCGGACCTCGTCCCTGCCCGGCCTCTCGGCGTCCCGGAACGGACGTGGGCGCGGCCGTGCGGGTCCGCCCCGCACTTCGGCTCCCGTGCCGAGCCGGTCTGCTGCCAATCCGGTCTGCACCGTGGGGTGGCACGGATGACTGTGGCCCCCGTCGGAGGACGGGGGCCACAGTCGTGCACGGGGGTCGGATCAGAGCGCGTGCTGCTCCTTGTAGAACTCCAGGCGCTGCTGGAGCGTCTCCTCCAGCTCCTCCACGCTGCGGCGCTCGAGCAGCATGTCCCAGTGCGAGCGCTGGTGCTTCTCGTTGGGGTTCTCCGGCTTCTCACCGTTGACCAGGATGGCCTCCTGGCCGGTCTTGGTGGTCCACACCGGCGGGATCTCGGCCTCCGCGGCGAACATCACGGAGACGGACTCGCCGTCCGCCGTGCGGTACTCCACGCGCTGGCGCGGGGCGGGCTCCACACCGGCCTCGGTCTCCATGGACTGGGAACCCAGGCGCATGCCTCGTAGGCTGCGATCACTCACGCAACGATCCTTCCTGACGAACGGACACTCGACCGGCTGAGACCTCCGCGAGCACGGAGTTCCGGGGCCGGACCGACTTCTTCACGAGCCACAACCGCTCGAACCCGCGATTCATTCCCCGGCGCGCGGACCCTCGGGGGATTCGGGCTGCGGGTGGCGGGCCGTGGAACCCGGCTGCTGGTTCGACGGGGAGTCGGAGGCCGGGGTCTCACCCACGTGCGGGTCCCGTGCCTGCTCGGCAATGGGGGAGGAGTAGCGGGAGTCGGGCATCTCGAACTCACTGGGGTCGGTGAGGGTGAGATCGGGCTCGAGGTCCTCCTCCGTCACCTTCACCGTCTCGTGCGCGACGATCGGCTCGTCCTGCTGCATGCGGCGGGCGGCCGCGTCCTCTTCCTCCCACGCGTCGTCCTCGGGGGAGTCCGAGGCGCCCGGGTTGAGGTAGGAGCCCACGCCCCGCAGTGCGGTGCTGAGCTCGGCGGGGATCATCCAGACCTTGTTGGCCGTGCCCTCGGCCACCTTGGGCAGCGTCTGGATGTACTGGTAGGCCAGAAGCTTCTGCGTGGGCTTGGCACGGTGGATCGAGTCGAACACCTTGGCGATGGCCTGGGCCTCGCCGTCCGCGCGCAGGATGGCGGCCTTTGCGTCACCCTCGGCGGAGAGGACGGCGGCCTGGCGCTCACCCTCGGCGGTGAGGATCTGGGACTGCTTCTCGCCCTCGGCCGTGAGGATCGCGGCGCGGCGGTCGCGTTCGGCGCGCATCTGCTTCTCCATGGAGTCCTGGATGGACGGTGGGGGAGTGATCTCCTTGATGTCCACGCGGGAGATCCTGATGCCCCAGCGCCCCGTGGTGGAGTCCAGGACCCCGCGCAGCTCGGCGTTGATCTTGTCGCGGGAGGTCAGGGTCTCCTCGAGGTTCAGCCCGCCCACCACGTTGCGCAGGGTGGCGCTGGTGAGCTCGTCCACGGCCTGGATGTAGTTGGTGATCTCGTAGGTGGCGGCCCGCGGATCGGTGACCTGGAAGTACACGACCGTGTCGATCCCCACCACCAGGTTGTCCTCGGTGATCACGGACTGCGCCGGGAACGGCACCACCTGCTCGCGCAGGTCGATCAGGGGCAGAAGCCGGTCGATGAACGGGATCAGGAAGTGCAGTCCCGGGTTGAGGGTGGACTGGTACTTACCCAGCCGCTCCACGATGCCGGCGCGGGACTGCGGAACGATCCGCACCGCCTTGATGAGGGCGATGACCGCGGCGAGCACCACCACGATCAGCAGGATGAGGATGACGATTGACATGACGTCCTTTCGGTGGGGGCTCGAGTGTCTCGGCGGGGGGCGCGTCCGTGAGTGCTGCGCGCTCACGGTCTGCCGTGGTCGGGGCCTAGCGGTGGGTGCCGCGCCCGCCGTCGGTGCCCGGTGCGTGGGCCGGGGCTACGTCGGAGACCACGGCGGTGGCGCCGTCGATGCGGTGGACGAACACTTCGCGGCCCTCCGGCAGGGCCGCTCCCGCGGACGATCGGGCCGTCCAGACGTCCCCCTCCAGCCGGACCAGCCCGCTGTGCTGGGTCACGGGCTCGAGCACGGTGGCCGGCAGCCCGACGAGCCGGTCCGTGTTGGAGCGCGTGGTGGGCGTGGACCGGTTGAGGCGGCGCAGGGCGATCGGGCGGATCACGAAGATGAGCAGCACCGAGACGACCGCGAAGAGCACCACCTGCACAGTGAAGCTGTCCACCACGAGACTCACGCCGGCGGTGACGAGCGCCGCGAGGGACATCATGAGGAACAGGAAGTCCAGGGTGAGCATCTCGATGGCCGCCAGGGCCAGCATGATGATCAGCCAGAAGATCCAAGGATTGGTGACCAGTGCATCCCACACGTCGGAGCTCCGTCCTCTGTTGTGCTGCCGTTTCCGTGTGAATCGCCCGAACGGTTCCGGGGAACTCACAGCGGTTGGTCCTGCCCATTGTGCCCCACGCCACCCCGGCGACCCCGCAGGCGACGCCCTTCCGGTGCGACCACCACAGGTGCGCCGCGCGCGCGGTCACCGGCGCGCCGGTTTTTCCGTGAGAGAAATTGGTAGCGCAGTGTGCTGATGGCCGTAATATGTGTCACGAAGCCAGACCGCACACCCACTGCGGGTGCGGCGGCCTCCGGTGCACAACCCGTGCGCCGGCAGCAGAGACTTACTGAGGAGTTAATGCGATGTCCACGTTCGACGTGAATGCAATTCTGTCCAGCACGGCCTACGGCTCCGACGGCGACAAGATCGGCAAGGTCGAGCAGGTGTTCCTGGACGACAACTCCGGCGAGCCCACCTTCCTGACCGTGAACACCGGTCTGTTCGGTGCCAAGGAGAACTTCGTTCCCGTGAAGGGCGCCCGTCAGGACGGCGACCGCGTGGTTCTTCCCTACACCAAGGACGTCATCAAGGACGCTCCGAAGGTCGACGCGGACCAGCACCTGTCCCCCGCCGAGGAGGAGGAGCTGTACCGCTACTACGAGATGAACTACGACGACGGCCGCACCGCGGGCGCCGATCGTGACCGCAACGCCGCCGCTGGCACCGCTGGTGTGGCCGGCGCCGCCGCCGGTGACCGTCACGCGAACGCCGACCGCGACGTCGCCGACCGTGACCGTCTCGCCGCGGACCGTGACCGCGACCTCACCGACCGCGACCGCGCCGGTGTGGACCAGGACCGCCACGTGGCCGCCGGTGAGAACGCCTCCGTGACCCGTCACGAGGAGCGCCTCAACGTGGGCACCCAGGAGCGCGAGGCCGGCCACGCCCGCCTGCGCAAGTACGTCGTGACCGACCACGAGACGGTCGACGTCCCGGTCGAGCGCGAAGAGGTCACCGTGGAGCGCACCCCGCTCAACGGCACCGAGGCCCACGCGGGCACCGGCCGGATCGGCGAGGAAGAGGTGGACGTGACTCTGCACGAGGAGCGCCCCGTCGTCGAGAAGGAAGCCGTGGCCGTCGAGGAGGTCGGGCTGAACAAGCAGACCGTCCGCGAGACCCAGCGCGTGGAGGCCGACGTCCAGAAGGAACAGGTCGACGTGGAGTCCGATGTCGATCGTGACGGCCTGGGCCGTGACGACCTCGGCCGCAACGGCGAGGCTCCCCGCCGCTGAAGCCGTCCACGCGAGTGACCTCGCGTGAACACTGAAGGGTGTGCCCCGGGCTCCGGCTCGAGGCACACCCTTCGTCGTGCCCAGGGTGCCAGCGCGTGAGCGGACTCACGATCCGTCCGCAGGGCGCGCCGTCCCGTGCCGTCCGCGGCAGGTGGACGGTAGCATCGGGGAGGTCACGGGCGTGCACGGCACGTCCGCGGAACGCGCGCCCCCGGTACGGGCGGGCACACACAGAACTGACGAGGAGACACACCATGACGGATGCCCCAGCACTGCAGCTCACCGTGGACGGCGAGGCCCGCACCACGGAGCCGGGCACCACTGCCGCCGAGCTCTACGCCGAGCAGCGGGACGTGGTGGTGGCGCACGTCAACGGTGTCCTCAAGGACCTGTCCACGCCCCTGCAGGACGGGGACGTCGTGGAACGGGTGCTCGTGAGTGATCCCGAAGGGCTCGAGGTGCTGCGCCACTCCACAGCGCACGTGATGGCGCAGGCGGTGCAAGAGCTGCGTCCGGACGCCAAGCTGGGCATCGGCCCGTACATCACGGACGGCTTCTACTTCGACTTCGACGTCGCGGAGCCGTTCACTCCCGAGGACCTCAAGCAGCTCGAGAAGTCGATGCTGAAGATCGTCAACAGGAACCAGATCTTCCGCCGCCGCACGGTCACGGAGGACGAGGCGCGCGCGGAGATGGCCGACGAGCCCTACAAGCTCGAGCTCATCGACCTGGCCGGAGGGCCGGGCTCCGGTGCCGTGGAGGAGTCCGCCGAGGGTGCGTCCGTGGAGGTGGGCGGTGGCGAGCTCACGGTCTACGACAACGTGGACCGCAAGAGCGGGGACGTGGTGTGGCGCGACCTCTGCCGCGGCCCGCACCTGCCGGACACCAAGCACATCGGCAACGGCTACGCGCTCATGCGTTCCGCCGCCGCGTACTGGCGCGGCAACCAGGAGAACCAGCAGCTGCAGCGGATCTACGGCACGGCCTGGCCCTCCAAGGACGAGTTGAAGGCCTACAAGGAGCGTCTGGCCGAGGCCGAGCGCCGCGACCACCGCAAGCTGGGCGTCGAGCTGGACCTCTTCTCCTTCCCGGACGAACTGGGCTCCGGTCTGCCCGTGTTCCATCCCAAGGGCGGGATCATCCGCAAGGAGATGGAGGACTACTCGCGCGAGCGCCACGCGCGTGCCGGGTACGAGTTCGTCTACACCCCGCACATCACCAAGGGCCACCTGTACGAAGTCTCCGGGCACCTGGACTGGTACCGCGACGGGATGTTCCCTCCCATGCACGTGGACGAGGAGCGGGACCCGGAGACGGGTGAGCTGACCAAGCCGGGTCAGGACTACTACCTCAAGCCCATGAACTGCCCTATGCACAACCTGATCTTCCGCTCCCGCGGGCGGTCCTACCGGGAGCTGCCGCTGCGGCTGTTCGAGTTCGGCGCGGTGTACCGCTACGAGAAGTCCGGGGTGATCCACGGACTCACGCGCGTGCGCGGCATGACCCAGGACGACGCCCACATCTACTGCACCCGCGAGCAGATGAAGGGCGAGCTGACGAACACCCTGAACTTCGTGCTGTCCCTGCTCAAGGATTACGGCATGGAGGACTTCTACCTGGAGCTCTCCACCAAGGACCCGAACAAGTTCGTGGGCTCGGACGAGATCTGGGACGAGGCCACCCGCACGCTGCGGGAGGTGGCGCAGGACTCCGGGCTGGAGCTGGTTCCTGACCCTGCGGGCGCCGCGTTCTACGGTCCCAAGATCTCCGTGCAGGCCCGGGACGCGATCGGGCGCACGTGGCAGATGTCCACCATCCAGCTGGACTTCAACCTGCCGGAGCGCTTCGACCTGGAGTACCAGGCCTCGGACGGCACCCGGCAGCGCCCGGTGATGATCCACCGAGCACTGTTCGGCTCCGTGGAGCGGTTCATGGGCGTGCTCACGGAGCACTACGCGGGCGCGTTCCCGGCGTGGCTGGCTCCCGTGCAGGTGCGCGCCATCCCCGTGGCCGAGGCGTTCAACGACTACCTGGACGAGTTCGCCCAGTCCCTGCGCGAGCGCGGGATCCGGGTGGAGGTGGACACCTCCTCCGACCGCTTCCCCAAGAAGATCCGCACGGCGTCCAAGGACAAGATCCCGTTCGTGGTCATCGCCGGCGGCGAGGACGCCGAGGCGGGCACCGTGTCGTTCCGCTTCCGCGACGGCTCCCAGCACAACGGCGTGAGCCGGGCGGAGGCCGTGGAGCTCATTGCCCGCCACGTGGCCTCACGCGCCAACGAGGATCCGACGGCCCCGGCCGAGGAGGTCGAGGTGGGCGCCGCCGTGGTCGAGGAGCCGACCACGGCGGCGTCGTCGGAGCAGACCCGGGCGCCGGAGCAGCCGTGACCGGGCGGAGCGCCGCGGCGCCGGACGGGGACGGTGTGGTCCGGGACGAGTTCGAGGTCCCGGGGGTTCCGGACAGCTTCCAGCGGCTGTGGACCCCGCACCGGCTCGCGTACGTGCGCGGGGAGGACACCTCGGTGGAGCAGCCGCCGGGGTGCCCGTTCTGCACCGCGCCGCAGCGCTCCGACGAGGACTCCCTGATCGTCCACCGCGGTGAGCACTGCTTCGTGGTGCTCAACCTGTTCCCGTACAACCCCGGCCACGTGCTGGTGTGCCCGTACCGGCACGTGGCGGACCTGGACGAGCTCACGGACGACGAGCTGTGGGAGCTCAACACCCTGACCCGCACGGCAGTGCGCGTGATCCGGGAGGTCGCGAGTCCCGCGGCGTTCAATGTGGGGCTCAACCTGGGCTCCGCCGCGGGCGGGTCGCTCGCCGCCCACCTGCACCAGCACGTGGTGCCCCGGTGGACCGGTGACGCGAACTTCATGCCCGTGCTCGCGCAGACCAAACCGCTGATCCAGACCCTGGGGGCCACGCGCGAGGACATCGCCGCGGCCTGGCCCGGGGACTGACGGCCCGCGGGCCCACCGGTCCGCGACCGCGGGTGCCCGCACACGTTCACCACCCGGGTGCCCGCACCCGCTCACTAGGATGGAGACCATGTCCCGACCTCTCGTACGCGTCCTCGGCCAGGGGGTGCGCTGGGCGTCCAGCCTGCGCGGCGGCGGCTCCGCGTTCCCCGGCCTGTTCATGGAGAAGCTGCACCCCGGCTTCGTGGCCGAGGAGCTCGCCAAGCTGCCCCGCGGCGTGGTGGTGATCAGCGGGACCAACGGCAAGACCACCACCACCAAGATGACCGTGCAGCTGCTGCGCTCCCAGGGCCTGCGCGTGTTCACCAACCGCACGGGCTCCAACTTCGTGCGCGGTGTCGCGGCCTCCCTGCTCGCGGAGATGGACGCGTTCGGCCGTCTGCACGCGGACGTCGCGGTGCTCGAGCTGGACGAGGCCCACGCGGTGCACTTCGTGAAGCAGGTGCAGCCGCGGATCAGCCTGCTGCTCAACGTGATGCGCGACCAGCTGGACCGTTTCGGGGAGATCGACACCACGCGCCGGATGCTGCGCCAGGTGGCCCGCGCCACCACGGAGACCGTGGTGCTCAACCGCGAGGACCCGCGGATCGCGGGGCTCGCCGAGGACCTCTCCGCGGGCACCGCCGTGTCCTGGTTCGGGCTCTCGGACGCGCTGCGCCCCATGTTCCCGTCCGACGACGACATGCGCGAGGGCCTGCGACAGGTGGATCCCGGCGAACAGGACTCCGACGTTCCCTCGGCGCGGCGCCCGGACGCGGACGTCGTGCTGGAAGCCGTCAACGCCCGCAGCGTGGAGCTGGACGTGGGCGGCACGAGCCACGAGGCCACGGTGGACCTCTACGGCGTCTACAACCAGTACAACGCGGCGGCCGCCCTGGCCGTGAGCCTGCAGGTGCTGGGGGACGACGCCGATGTCCCCGCTCTGGTGGCCGAGCTCGGCAACGTGACGCCCGCCTTCGGGCGCGGCGAGACCATCACGGTGGACGGCAAGCCCCTGCAGCTGCTCCTGGTGAAGAACCCCGCGGGCTTCCGGCTGTCGCTGGCATCCGCGTCCGCGCAGGACTACGCGACCATGATCGCGATCAACGACCAGTACGCGGACGGCCGGGACGTCTCTTGGCTGTGGGACGTGGACTTCGACAGCCTCCGGGAGGGCGGGGTGGACCTCGTCTCCGGAGTGCGCGCGTGGGACATGGCCCTGCGGCTGGACTACGACCTCGTGCGCGTGGGCGGGGTGGAACCGGACCTGGAGGACGCGCTGAAGCAGTTCATCGCGCAGTCCGGGGACCGTCCCATGCGCATCTTCTGCACCTACACGGCCATGCTGTCCCTGCGCAAGATCCTGGGCGGCATGACGCACGTGGCCGCCATCTAGGAGAACACCGTGGCTGAGAACACCTCCGGGCCGCTGCGCATCGTGCAGCTCTACCCCCGGGACATGAACATCTACGGCGACTGGGGCAACACCCTGACCCTCAGGCGCCGCGCCGAGCGCTACGGTCTGGACACCGAGATCGTGGACTACGATCCGGGTGATCCGTGGCCCGAGCACGCCGACCTCTTCGTGGGCGGCGGTGGCCAGGACTCGGGGCAGTTCCGCGTGGCCGAGGACCTCGCGGCCGTGGCGCCCCGGCTGCACGAGGCCGTGGAACGCGGCGTGCCCATGCTCGCGATCTGCGGGCTCTACCAGCTCTTCGGCCGCAGCTTCCGCACCGGGGCGGGGGAGACCCTGTCCGGGATCGGGATCTTCGACCTCGAGACGGTGGCGGGCACCGAGCGATTGATCGGCAACATCGTCACCGAGTCCCCGGAGCTGGGCCGGATCGTGGGCTACGAGAACCACTCCGGGCTCACCCGTCTGGGCGCGGGCCAGGAGCCCCTGGCCACGGTCGTCTCGGGCGCCGGCAACAACGGCGAGGACGGCACGGAGGGAGCCCGCACCCACAACGTGCTCGGCAGCTACCTGCACGGCTCCCTGCTGCCCAAGAACCCGCGCGTGGCGGACTTCCTGCTCGGCCAGGCCCTCGCCCTGCGCGGGGAGTCCCTGCCGGAGGTCGGCCCGGACGACACGCTGGCGGAGCGCGCCCGCGAGGTAGCGGCCTCCCGGCCCCGCTGACGGACCGGGGGACGACGACGCCGCTCGCGGCCGCGCCTGCCGTGGCTCGCCCGGCGTGCCCCGGCCGTTCGGCAGGGGGCGGGCGTGCGGCGTGGTCATCCGTGCGTGCCGCGGCGGCCTGCCGAACCGCGGCCACCGGAGGCGCGGCGTCGGCCGCGCGCGGCCCTCATGGGGCGAGCGCGCGGCGTCGTCGACCGTGCCTGTCGCCGCGGCGAACCGTGTCCCCGCACCGGCGGCTCGGCGACCACCGGTGGCGCCGCGAAGTCCCCCTGGACGGTGCGGGTGCGCACCCCGGTGTGACAGGGCACGGGGCGCGCTCGGTATCATGGCAGTCAATCCACCACCGCGTCCGGCCCGAGCACGGCCGGACGCACTCTTTCGAGGAGGTCATCCATGTCAGGTCACTCCAAGTGGGCCACGACCAAGCACAAGAAGGCGGCGATCGACGCCAAGCGCGCCAAGGCGTTCGCCAAGTACATCAAGGGCATCGAGGTCGCGGCGCGCATGGGCGGCGCGGACACCTCCGGCAACCCGGCGCTGGAGCTCGCGGTGTCCAAGGCCAAGAAGAACTCCGTGCCGAACGACAACATCGACCGCGCGATCAAGCGCGGAGCGGGCCTGACCGGCGAGACGATCGACTACACCGAGATCCTCTACGAGGCCCGCGGCCCGCAGGGCACCGCGCTGTACATCGAGTGCCTGACGGACAACAAGAACCGCGCGGCCTCCGAGGTGCGCGTGGCCGTGACCCGTCACGGCGGCACCATGGCGGACTCCGGCTCGGTGGCGTACCTCTTCGAGCGCAAGGGCGTAGTGGAGGTGGCCAAGACGGACGGCCTCACCGAGGACGACGTCCTGATGGCCGTGCTCGACGCCGGCGCGGACGAGGTCCTGGACGAGTCGGACGTGTTCGAGGTGGTCAGTGAGGCCACGGACCTGCCTGCGATCCGCGCGGCGCTGGACGAGGCCGGTCTGGAGTACAACAACGACGACCCCCAGTTCCGGGCCACCATGAGCGTGGACCTGGACGCGGAGGGCGCCCGGAAGTTCCTCAAGCTCGCGGACGCGGTCGAGGAGCTGGACGACGTGCAGAACGTCTACTCCAACGCGAACATCCCCGCGGACGTGATGGCCCAGCTCGAGGACGACGAGTAGGCCCGTGGCCCGTCCGCAGGCGGCAGGCTCCCAGCGCGTGCTCGCGGTGGACCCCGGACTCACCCGGTGCGGATTCGCCGTGGTGGACATGTCCGCCCAGCGCACGGGCACGTTCGTGCACGTTCAGGTGAGCGGCTCGCGCGCCCACGAGGCGCTCGAGCACCGCGTGCTGACCATCATGGAGGCCGCGGACGAGCTCATGGAGCGCTTCCGCCCGGACGTGGTGGCGGTGGAGCGCGTGTTCGCGCAGAACAACGCGCCCACGGTCGTGGGCACCGCCCAGGCCACCGGCGTGGTCATCGCGGCGGCGGCCCGGCGCGGCATCCCGGTCGCGTGGCACACCCCCTCCGAGGTCAAGGCAGCGGTCACCGGGGACGGCTCCGCGGACAAGGAGTCCGTGAACCGGATGGTCGTGCGCATCCTGAAACTGGACGCCCCGCCCCGTCCGGCCGACGCCGCGGACGCGCTCGCGCTGGCCGTGTGCCACGGCTGGCGCGGCGGGGTGGCAGGGATGAACGCGGTGGCGGCCACCTCCACCCACTCCGGGTCCCGTCCGTCACGGTCTACCGGCACCACCGGTACCACCGCGCTGACACCGGCCCAGCAGGCGTGGCGCCGGGCGGAGTCGGCCTCGCGTGCTCCGGGGGCCCGCGGCAGCAGCCCCGCACGGGGCAGACGCGGCTGAGAGGGGCGCGCGGCAGACTCCATCGGTCTATCCGCGGTCGAGCGGGACCGCCGCCGGCTGCACCGTTCTCGCCCGCAACGGTGCCCCACGGGTGGCGGTGGTCCACGCCCCGTTGCACCGTCCCCCCGCTACGGCGCCCCCGTTGGTACAGTGGCCCAGAACCGTTCGCACACGTGTTCGAATCCGACGCGGCACTGGCCGCGCCCGAGCGCCGGGGCAGCCGCCCCCGCACCACCCAGCCCCCGGAACCGGTGGGCGCACGAGACCGGCCCCGGCCGGGAGAGGGGAGCAGCCGTGATTGCCTCGGTGACCGGTGAGGTGGCCTTCGTGGGCGCCACCCTGGCCGTGGTGGAGGTCTCGGGCTTCGGCATCGAGGTCCACGCGAGCCCGCACACCCTGTCCGGTCTGCGGGTGGGAGCCACCACGCGGCTGCACACCGCCTACATCGCCCGCAAGGACGAGGCCCCGCTGCTGTTCGGCTTCGCCCAGGCGGACGAGAAGGAGATCTTCTCGGTCATGCTGGGAGTCTCCGGCGTGGGGCCGCGCACCGCGCTCGCCGCCGTCTCCGTGCTCGGGCCCGACGACGCCCGCCGGGCCATCGCGGCCGGCGACGACAAGGCGTTCACGGCCGTGCCGGGCATCGGGCCGAAGTCCGCGCGGCGGATCGTGCTGGAGCTCGCGGACAAGCTCGTGCTCCCCGAACCTCCCGTGCAGCAGGCCGCCCAGCCGCAGATGCCGGTGTGGCGGGACCAGGTGGTCGATGCCCTCACGGGCCTGGGGTGGAACGAGAAGGACGCCGTCCGCGGCATCGAGGACGCCCTGCAGACCCAGCCCGCGCTCGGTGACTCCGGCAACGTGGCCGAGATCCTGCGCGCCGTCCTGTCCTGGCTCGGTACCTCCAAGGGCACCACGCACGCGCCCACCGGGAGGCGCTGAGCATGGCTGTGGAGGAACGCGGGGCCGCGGGGCGGCAGCGCCTCGTGGGCGCCGAGGGGGACTACGACGACCAGCAGCTGGAGGCGTCGCTGCGGCCGGGCACGCTGGACGACTTCGTGGGGCAGAAGCGTGTGCGCGCGCAGCTCTCGCTGGTGCTCGAGGCGTCCAAGCTGCGAGGGCGCACCGCGGACCATGTGCTGCTCTCCGGTCCGCCGGGTCTGGGCAAGACCACCCTGGCCATGATCATCGCGGAGGAGCTGGAGGTCCCGCTGCGGATCTCCTCGGGTCCCGCCATCCAGCACGCGGGGGACCTCGCGGCCATCCTCTCCTCCCTGACCCACGGGGAGGTGCTCTTCCTGGACGAGATCCACCGGATGTCCCGCCCGGCGGAGGAGATGCTCTACATGGCCATGGAGGACTTCCGCGTGGACATCGTGGTGGGCAAGGGCGCCGGTGCCACCTCCATTCCCCTGGACCTGCCACCGTTCACCCTCGTGGGCGCCACCACCCGTGCCGGTCTGCTGCCCGGGCCCCTGCGGGACCGCTTCGGTTTCACCGGGCACCTGGAGTTCTACTCGGTCCCGGAGCTCGAGCTCGTGCTGCGCCGCTCCGCGGGTCTGCTGGACCTCACCATGACCTCCGAGGCCTTCACGGAAGTGGCTTCGCGCTCGCGCGGCACCCCCCGCATCGCCAACCGGCTGCTGCGCCGCGTGCGGGACTGGGCACTCGTGCACGGTGTGGAGCGCATCGACGCCCGCGCGGCCGGCGCCGCCCTGGACATGTACGAGGTGGACGCCCGCGGACTGGACCGGCTGGACCGCAACGTGCTCTCAGCGCTGGTGGGCAAGTTCAACGGCGGGCCGGTGGGCCTGTCCACCCTGGCCATTGCCGTGGGGGAGGAGACCGAGACCGTGGAGACGGTCGCCGAACCCTTCCTGGTCCGTGAGGGCCTGCTCGGCCGCACGCCCCGGGGCAGGATCGCCATGGCCGCGGCGTGGGAGCACCTGGACCTGGAGGTTCCCGAGCACGCCGCGTTCGAGGATCCCTCCCTGAGGTCCGCGCTCGCCGCAGACCCGTCACCGGGAGATGCATCCAGCGGGTGACCAGATCCATCCCCTAAGCTGGGAGGAATTCGTGTGTGGGCCCGTATCGGCACCGGTGTGTCCCGGGGCCCGTGCACCCGAGTCCCTCATCCCTCGACAGATCGGATTCTCCGTGACCATCCTCGCAGAGACCCAGCAGGCAGCCACCGGCGGCGGGAGTGCCTGGTTTCTTCCCGTCATGCTTCTGGCCATGGTGCTGCTGCTGTGGCTGCCCATGCGGCGACAGAAGAAGGCCCAGGCCGAGATGAAGACCAAGCAGGCCAGCATGGGCCCCGGCACGCAGGTGATGACGAGCTTCGGGCTGTTCGGCACCCTGCACGAGATGGACCGCGAGAACCACAAGGCCGTCCTGGAGATTGCCCCGGGCCAGCTCGTCACCGTCCACTCGCAGACCGTCACCACCGTGGTGGACGAGACCCCGGAGACGGGCGCCGCAGAGCACCACGCCGCCCAGCTCCCCGCCGACGGCTCCACCGCCGCACACGCCGAGCAGGACGCCGTTTCCACTCACGGCACCGCGGCCGATCACGACGCCCCGATGCACGACGACCCGACCCGCGGCTCCGCTCCCACGGTTGACGGCGTGGACCGCACCGAGCCCGGGAACGGGACCGACGCCCGCGGCCGCGGCGAGCACGGCAACCCCACCATCTGACATCCCCCGATGAGAGACGGGCCGAGGACCTCGGCCCGTTTCTCATGTGGTGACCGGCGTGCGCGTCCGGTCACGGTCTCCTCGAAGGACGGCAATGGCAGCACAGAAGAAGAGCTCGGAGACCTCGGAGTCTCCGAAGGCCTCGACGTCATCCCGGCGGCGGCGCAAGGGCTCCGCCGAGGACTCCGGCTCCGCCCGAAAGTCCACGTCGTCACCCCGGACCAGGAAGCCCCGCACCGGGGCCGCTGCGGCGGCGGCCAGGGCCCGCGGGTCCCTCGTGGCGCTGGTGGCGGTCATCGCCCTGCTGGCCGGGCTGCTGGTGTACGGCGTCACGACCGACCGCACCGGCTGGGCCCCCAAACTCGCCCTCGACCTCGAGGGCGGCACGCAGATGGTGCTCACGCCGTCCCTGCAGGGGGAGCAGGCGGGGCAGGAGATCACCCAGGAGCAGCTGGACCAGGCGGTGGAGATCATCCGCCAGCGCGTGGACGGCGCGGGTGTCTCCGAGGCGGAGATCACCACCCAGTCCGGCAACAACATCGTGGTGTCCCTGCCGGGCACGCCGTCCGCGGAGACCCGTGAGCTCATCCAGACCTCGGCGCAGATGGCGTTCCGGCCGGTCATCGTCACGGGCCCGGGGGAGGCCACCCCCAAGGAGCAGCGCACGGACCCCAAGGACGTGCCCAAGGCCAAGTCGGCCCCCGAGAACTCCTCGGACCCCCGCTGGATCACCCCCGAGCTGTTCGCCCAGTACGAAGCCCTCGACTGCAGCGCACCCCAGTCGCAGAAGGACCGGGAGACCCAGCCGCAGGACAAGGCCACCGTGGCGTGCGATCCCCAGGGCAACGCCAAGTACATCCTGGGCCCGGTGGAGATCCCCGGCACGGACATCGAGGACGCCTCCTACGCCCCGGCCACGAACTCGCAGGGCAACGCCACGGGCGGCTACGCGGTGAACCTGCAGTTCAACGAGCAGGGCACCGAGACGTTCAAGCAGCTCTCGGAGCGGCTCTACGGCTACGGCCAGGGCGGCCAGCAGGACCCCCGCTCGCAGTTCGCGATCGTCCTGGACGGCTCGGTGGTCTCCGCGCCCACCATGAACTCCGTGATCTCCGACGGCAAGGCCCAGATCACGGGTGACTTCACCGAGGACGAGGCCAAGTTCCTGTCCGAGCAGCTGAAGTACGGCGCGCTGCCCGTCTCCTTCACGATCGAGTCGGAGCAGCAGGTCTCCGCGACCCTGGGCAGCAACCAGCTGCAGATGGGCATCATTGCCGGTCTGATCGGCCTGGCGCTGGTCTGCATCTACTCGCTGTTCCAGTACCGCTGGCTGGGCCTCGTGACCATCGCCTCGCTCGTGGTGGCCGGTGTCATCACCTACCTCGCCATCACTCTGCTGGGCTGGGGCGCCAACTACCGGCTGTCCCTGGCCGGCGTGGCGGGCCTCGTGGTCGCGATCGGTCAGACGGCGGACTCGTTCATCGTGTACTTCGAGCGCATCCGCGACGAGATCCGGGCCGGGCGCACCATTCCCGCGGCCGTGGACCACGGCTGGCAGCGGGCCCGTCAGACGGTCCTCGCCTCCAAGGCCGTGAACCTGCTGGCCGCGGTGGTGCTGTACTTCGTGGCCGTGGGCAACGTGCGCGGCTTCGCGTTCACCCTGGGCCTGACGGCCATCGCGGACCTCATGGTTGTGTTCCTGTTCACCCACCCCGTGATGGTGCTGCTGGCACGCACCCGGTACTTCGGATCGGGCGCCAAGAACTCGGGGCTGGACCCCGAGGCCCTCGACGCCGTGCCGCTGTACCGCGGCGCCGGCAGGATCCGCACGCCGGAGGACTCGGACGGTCTCACCATCGCCGAACGACGCCGCCGCGCTGCCCAGCAGAGCAGCGGCACGGAGACCGCCGCCC